>NZ_JAAARL010000002.1:0-468081 GCF_009908205.1 Pseudomonas sp. Fl5BN2
CCCCTGACCAAACCCCTCGCCCCGTCCTGGATCAATCGCTTCAAGGAACAAACCTTGGAGCGCGGCCGACGCTACGCCCTGGATAAACGCGTGCGTATCGTCAGCGCTGGAGACAGCGCTATCAATGCCAGCTGCGAAGGCTCTGGCGGCAACGTCTATCGGCAGACCATCAGCCTGCGTGAGTCGAGCAAAGGCAACCTGCTGCTGATCGACGGGCACTGTAGCTGTCCGGTCCACAGCAACTGCAAGCACGTCGCCGCAGTCCTGATGCAAGTGGAAGAAACCTTGGCCTACCCGGCGGCGGCAAAAGACGCCGAGCTGCTGGAGAAACTTTCTGCCGTCCTCGACAGCCGTCGCCCTGCAGCGCTGCCACAACAGTTGCTGGAGGATGTCCAGCCAGTGCCGCGCCTGTGGCTGGCGAGCATCGAATTCAGCGCCTTCGAACCACGCAACGGCAAGATGCAGCGCTATATCCAGCACCGCGCCGCGCTGTCGTTCAACTATAGGGGCGAGTACGTCAGCGGCCAGAAAAATGCCGACCTGATCATCCGCCAGGAACACCAGACCCTGCGGATCAAACGCCAGCCGGAGATGGAACAAGGCTACCGCGAGCAACTGCGGAGCCTGGGCTTCAAGATCGCCACCCGACAGAGCAAGGCCCTGCCGGAAAGCGCCGGCGATCTGTTCGAGATGACCAATGACAGCGCCTGGCTAACCTTCACTCTCAATGAACTGCCCAAGCTGCGCAGCCAGAACTGGGAGTTGCAGATCGATGAAGACTTCGGTTTCGACCTGACAGCAGTGGACGACTGGTACGCCAGTGTCGACGAAGCCCCCGGACGTGACTGGTTCGATCTGGAGCTGGGGATCATCGTCAACGGCGAACGCCTGAGCCTTCTGCCCATCCTGCTCAACCTGATGCGCTCCCACACCGAGATCCTCAACCCAGAGCGCCTGGCCAGGCGTCGCGATGACGAACTGATCCTGGTGAACATTCCCCATCGCCCCAACTCCGCGCATGGCCCGCTGCAAGTGGCACTGCCGTACGGGCGCCTGAAGCCGGTGCTGGCGACCCTGGGTGAGTTCTATCTGCAAGAACCTGGCGAGACCACCCTGCGCCTGAGCAGCGCCGACGCCATACGCCTGAACCCGTTGCAGGACCTGCCACTGCTCTGGGAGGGCGGCGAGCACATCCGCACCTTTGCCCAGCGCCTGCGGGACATCAAGGACTACTCGGCACCGGTCCCGGAGGGTTTGAACGCGACTCTGCGCCCTTACCAGCAGGAAGGCTTGAGCTGGATGCAGTCACTGCGTCAGCTGGAAGTCGGCGGCATCCTCGCCGACGACATGGGCCTGGGCAAAACCCTGCAGACCCTGGCGCACATCCTCAGCGAGAAAAACGCCGGCCGCCTGGACCGACCCTGCATGGTAGTCATGCCCACCAGCCTGATTCCCAACTGGCTGGACGAAGCGGCGCACTTCACCCCGCAGCTCAAGGTCCTGGCCCTGTACGGAGCCGGGCGCAAAAAGCACTTCGGGCAGCTGGCCGATTACGACCTGCTGCTGACCACCTACGCGTTGCTGCCCAAGGACATCGAACAACTGGCCGCACAACCCTTGCATGTACTGATCCTCGACGAGGCGCAGTACATCAAGAACCCGTCGAGCAAGGCCGCCCAGGCTGCCCGGGACCTCAATGCCCGCCAACGCCTGTGCCTGTCCGGCACGCCCCTGGAGAACCACCTGGGAGAACTCTGGTCACTGTTCCACTTCCTGCTGCCGGGCTGGCTTGGTGACGCCAAGAGCTTCAACCGCGACTATCGGGTGCCGATCGAAAAGCATGCCAGTGAAGTACGCCTGCAGCACCTGAATGGCCGGATCAAGCCTTTCCTCCTGCGCAGAACCAAGGAACAAGTGGCAACCGAGCTGCCGCCCAAGACCGAGATCATCCACTGGGTCGAGCTCAACGAAGCGCAGCGTGACGTCTACGAAACCATGCGCCTGGCCATGGACAAGAAAGTCCGCGACGAAATCACCCGCAAGGGCGTGGCCCGCAGTCAGATCATCATTCTCGAAGCGCTGCTCAAGCTGCGTCAGGTGTGCTGCGACCTGCGCCTGGTCAACGATTCGCCACCGGCACGGGGCAGTACATCGGGCAAGCTCGACAGCCTGATGGAGATGCTCGAGGAGTTGTTCGAAGAGGGTCGGCGCATCCTCCTGTTCTCGCAGTTCACCTCAATGCTGAGCCTGATTGAGGCTGAGCTGAAACGACGCAACATCGCCTACGCCCTGCTTACCGGCCAGACCCGGGACCGACGTACACCGGTGCGCGACTTCCAGAGCGGCAAGCTGCAGATTTTCCTTATCAGCCTCAAGGCCGGCGGCGTCGGTCTCAACCTGACCGAGGCCGACACCGTGATTCACTACGATCCCTGGTGGAACCCGGCAACCGAGAGCCAGGCCACCGACCGCGCCTATCGCATTGGCCAGGAAAAACCGGTATTCGTCTACAAGCTGATTGCCCGGGGCACCGTGGAAGAGAAGATCCAGCACCTGCAACAGGAGAAATCGGACCTCGCAGCAGGCGTATTGGATGGCCGCAAGGCCGGTGATTGGAAGCTGCAGAACGAAGATATCGAAGCACTGTTCGCTCCGCTGCCGGATAAACAAGCAGCCCGCTAAACAGCTGAGGACGAGCCAGCGTCCACAGTGCAGCCGACGATGACTGCACTGCGAACGTCATGATCTGTCAGCCATGTCGAGGCAACAGCCTCAACTGCCACCTCGCTCACCGACAAGCGCAAGACACCAATGCCAAGCGCCCTCAATCAATCAGTTGAGCGGCCCTCAGCGCACCCAGTGCGGTAAGCCAGCGAGGTGCCTGCTTGTACTCGACACTGGCAACAGCCTGGCCACGCATTCGCGCGATGCGCGGCGACGGCCGCACCTTCAGGCGCTGCACCGCGCTGAGGGCCAACTCAGCCGCCGCGCGATCGTTGCACACCAGGCCCATGTCGCAACCGGCGGACAGCGCAGCTTCGATGCGGCTCGCCGCATCCCCCACCACATGAGCACCGGCCATGGACAAGTCATCGCTGAAGATGACCCCATCGAATTGCAGCTCGCCACGCAGAATGTCCTGCAGCCAGCGGCGGGAGAAGCCTGCCGGCTGCGGATCGACTTGTGGGTAGATGACATGGGCTGGCATAACTGCCGCCAGTTGCCTGCTCAGGCGGGCGAACGGCAGCAGGTCCTTGGCACGGATTTCATCCAAGCTGCGCTCGTCGCTGGGAATTGCCACATGGGAGTCGGCTTCGGCCCAGCCGTGCCCCGGAAAATGCTTGCCGGTAGCAGCCATGCCAGCACCGTTCATACCACGGATAAAGGCCCCGGCCAGCAGCGCCGCCAGCTCGGGATCCCCCTCGAAAGCACGACTGCCCACCACCGCGCTGCGCTGGTGATCAAGGTCCAGGACTGGAGCGAAACTCAGGTCCAAACCCACTGCCAGCACTTCGGTGGCCATGATCCAGCCACATTGCTCGGCCAAGTACTCGGCATTCGGATTGTCCGCCAGGGCGCGCATGGCCGGCAGGCGGACAAAGCCCTGACGCAGCCGCTGCACCCGGCCCCCCTCCTGATCCACCGCCAGTAGCAGGTCCGGACGAATCGCGCGAATTGCCGCGCTGAGTTCACGCACCTGGCGCGGATGCTCAATATTGCGGGCAAATATGATCAGGCCGCCCACTTCCGGATGACGCAGGAGTTGGCGATCTTCAGCCGTCAGCCAGGTACCGGCGACGTCCACCATCAAGGAGCCTTGCAGGCCAGCGGTCATAAACATTCCTTAAGCACAGATGCGCGCACCATCAACGATGGATTCCAATGAACGCAGACAGGGCCGGATCCGCCACGGATGCAACCGGGCCAATCGGCGTCGGCGAGAGGAGAAGGCACAGGGGGTATAAAACAAGAATCGGCATGGGCGGCTAGCTTAGCGGATGTAAGCTGTCGCGCCCAGCCGTGAGGTCAAGCCTTGGCGACTGCCGGGGCTAACTTGCTGCGCGGCTTGAGCTGGGCGCTGGCCATGGCTTCGTCCGTGACACCGGTTTCGGCACGCATGCCCGCTGCGAGAAACGGCACCATCAAGCGCATGACCTGCTCAATCGAGGTATTGACCCCGAAATCGGTCTCGGCGATGGCCCGCAATGCCTTGATCCCCGACATGCTGAACGCCGCCGCACCCAGCATGAAGTGAACGCGCCAGAACAGCTCGATGGGTGGAATGCGCGGCGCTGCTTCGTTGACCAGCAGCATGTAACGGCGAAACACCTTGCCGTACATGTCTTCCAGATAACGCCGCAAATGCCCCTGGCTCTGACTGAAGGCCAGCCCTAGCAGGCGCATGAAGATCGACAGGTCATTGCCGCTACGCGGCTGCACTACCAACGCCTGCTCGACGAGGATCTCCAGCAGTTCTTCCAGGCTCGGCTTGTTGTCCGGCTTGGACTGGCGTCGCTCCAGCTCGCGATCGAGGCTGATGCAGAACGGCCCGAGAAAACGCGAGAACACCGCCTGGATAAGGGCCTTTTTGGAACCGAAATGATAGTTGACCGCTGCCAGGTTGACCCCGGCCTTGCTGGTGATCAGCCGCAACGAGGTCTCGGCAAAACCTTTTTCCGCGAACAACTGCTCGGCAGCATCGAGAATGCGTTCAACGGTTTCCGACTGGGCCATGGCTACTCCGCCTGACAAACACTTGTTTGAAACATACGTTTCAGGCTCTGCAATGTCAAGCCTGCAAGCCTCCCCAGAGGCCATTCGGCGCGCTATTTAATCACACCTGCCGGCCACTGTAGCCAGCCTTCGGCGGCGGACTCCGACACTTGGATGACAACCTCCCGGCCAACCATGGGAAAAGGAGGATTGCCAAGCGACGTTCACTGTATATAATCCCAGTCACTGTATAAAAAGACAGAGCGATCGACATGCTAAAACTGACGCCACGCCAAGCTGAGATTCTGGCTTTTATCAAACGCTGCCTTGAAGACAACGGCTACCCGCCTACCCGCGCCGAAATTGCGCAGGAACTGGGGTTCAAATCCCCCAATGCCGCAGAAGAACACCTCAAGGCCCTGGCCCGCAAAGGCGCGATCGAGATGACTCCCGGAGCCTCCCGCGGGATCCGCATTCCCGGTTTCGAGGCCAAGACTGACGACTCGCTGCCCATCATCGGCCGTGTCGCTGCCGGCGCACCGATCCTGGCCCAGCAGCACATCGAAGAGTCCTGCAACATCAACCCGGCCTTCTTCCATCCCCGTGCCGATTACCTGCTTCGGGTCCACGGCATGAGCATGAAGGACATTGGTATCTTCGACGGCGACCTGTTGGCGGTCCACACCACTCGCGAAGTCCGCAACGGCCAAGTAGTGGTGGCGCGCATCGGTGACGAGGTCACGGTCAAGCGCTTCAAGCGCGAAGGCAGCAAAGTCTGGCTGATGGCCGAGAACCCTGAATTCGCCCCCATCGAAGTCAACCTGAAAGACCAGGAACTGGTGATCGAAGGCTTGAGTGTCGGCGTCATTCGCCGCTAAAGGAGGCTCCATGCAGTTCCCCCACACACCACAGCAAGCACAACTGCCACTGTTCGAAGCGTTTCTGCTCCAGCCATTGGCGCCAGCGCTCAAGGAAGTAGTCGAATCGCCCTGGAACAAAGATCCAGAAGCTTTCAGCGAACTGTCGTTACGCGGTGCCACCGGGAACTGCCTGAACCTCCTGGCACCGATCCTCAGGGAACTGAGTCAGGATCAGGACGCCCGCTGGTTAACCCTGATCGCCCCTCCCTCTAGCCTGACCCAGAGCTGGTTGCGGGACGCCGGACTGAATCGCGAACGTATTCTGCTGCTACACCCCCGCGGCAACCAGAGCCCGCAACAGCTGGCCTGTGAAGCCCTGCGCCTGGGCCGCAGCCATACGGTGGTCAGCTGGTTGAACCCACTGAGCGGCGGCGCCCGGCAACAGCTGATCAGCGCCGCACGCACAGGCGATGCGCAAAGCCTGAATATTCGCCTGGGATAAACACCGGAAAGTCGCTGGAAATTCGCCTGAATGGCGCAAGGCTTCTCCAGGATTGAGAAGCCGAAACAAATACGACGAGCAGCAAGAAGAAAACCGATAAACGGACTTAGTGAAGAACCCGCGGACCGTCTTCCTTGTCGATTTCACCCTCAACCAAGCGACCAGCCATCTGTACGCCGACGCTCAACATGGCCTTGGCCACTTCCACATGCTGACCTTGCAGAAAGGCTTTGGCGTCCTCGGAGAAATCCAAAGTAACCAGAGAACCCTCGTCCTCAGCTCTGCGCAGCTCGATACGACCGTCTGGCAACTCGACAATTTCTAGAAAGGACGTTGGCATAAAAGTCTGTTCTCCACGAAAGGGCGGGATTATATCAGTCATCGCCCCGCCCTCGCTCGGGATCTTGAGCAAGCTTAACTGACTCACCAGCACAACTCTCCGCCTATATCCCCCTAATCAAGGCCAACCACCCTTCCAGCCGTTACTGCCCTATTCCCTCGGCAACGACCAAGGAAAACTCAGGAGCGGGCTCCTGCAACTCCGCCAGCCGATGCACCAGCTCCAATATCGGGTACAACCCCGGCAATTCGATACCCGCCTTGATCCGCTCACGAAAGGACGGAAGATCGCTGAGCGGCCCGGGATCGGCATAAGCCATGACTTCGGCATCGTCGAAGCTCAGGCACAGTCGCCCCTGGCTGGAAAATTCCAGGTTCACTTTTTCCAGGCGGCGTGCAAGCCCCATCAAGAAGAGCTGGATCGCAGGCGTGGCGAAGCTCGTGCAACAGGCCTGGTCACTGCCGCGCAACACAAAAGCCTGATTGAAATCGTCGCAATCAACCTTGAAGCGCCGACCTGTCAATGATCGTTCCTGGGGGTCGGTCAGGGCCGAAATGCCTCTGACCCAGGGAAAATCCAGTACCAGGCTATAGCGACTGAAGGTCTCATAGACCGTATTGTAGCTGCCGCCTGCTCCACGTTCGCTTCGCGAGCTCACGTACTGCAGATGGTAATACTCGAACGCCAACGAGTGCCGGACTCCGTGGTAAATGCCCTGGATCGACTCCACGATATAGCGACGCTCATTACCTCGGTCGTAATCAACAAACTCGTTGTTCAGCCTCTTCAGGCACCAGTCTGCGTCACTATCGACTTCACTCAGGTCATTACTGAATAGCGCACACTTGCGGGCGATATTCGACGCCAGCCCCGTCAACGAGCCAGACAACCCCTTCCTGACGTAGTAGCTGAAGAAACAGCAAGCCAAGCCCACCCAGAACATGACCCCCATGTCATCCATCAACAGCAAGGCAGCGAACGAAGCAATGGCCAGGACCAGCAGCGCTATTGACTGCACATGGTCAAACTCCAGCCCGCCAGGGAATATCTCGAGCCTGTCGAGCACTTCCAGCAGATCCGCCTTGGACCGGGCGCGAGTGACCCGCACCTGACTATCGTCCAGCAGGCGAACCAGCGCCTGATCACGTAAAAAAAACAGCATGACTCATCCTTGATCAAATCATCGAACGTCGAATCAACCGGCGATCAGCCTCAACACTCGTTCAGACCATCACGAAAGCGAATCGCCAGAGCCTTGAGGTTCTGCCGCCAGCTCTCCAGCTCTTCCCGACTCAGTTCCTCTTCCGGCTCCTGCTCATCCAGGTTGACTGCCACAATCAGTGGCTGAGTCACATCACCCTTGGGCTTGTGCGGCGCACGGGGCGGCTGGAACAGCGCGCCATAGGCCGACAACAGCTGAGCCAGCCAGGTTTGCGGACTATTCGCCAGCTCCAGCAACTCCGCCAACTCAGGAATGGCAATGCTCTCCAGCACCTCACGGCTGAGGATCTGCTCGACACGAGCGGCATTGGCCTGTGGCAACCTGTAGAACCCGGCAATTTCATGGCAAAGCCCCAGCAAGGCTCCGTACAGATGAAACAACACCGACTCACGACCTGCCTGAACCTGCGCCTGAGCATTCATCGCCCGCGCCTCTTCAGCGCGGGCCAAAACCTCCAGCGACAAGCCGGCAAAATAGATTTTCTGATTGGTACGGGTATAGAGCTCGTGGGCCATATAGGCAGCCTCCACCAGGAGAGAGAACCGAATGCGGATGGCACAGTTTCAGGGATCACTCCGACTTGCCGCAAGCCAAAAGAAAGGCCGCATGAGACCTGGGGGCTTCATGCGGCCTTGTCCAACAGCGCGCCGAGAAACAAGTCTCGGCGCCCCTGTCACTTGGTGCGTTTGTCTTCGACCTTCCAGCTGCCGCCGTCGTAGAAGGCACGCCAGCCGGTGGGCTTACCATCGACCTCGGTCTGTACGTACTGCTCCTTAGTCTTGCGGCTGTAACGCACCACTGCTGGACGGCCATCCGGATCCTTCTTCGGCGCTTCGCAGAGAAAGTGATACTTCGGATCGATTTCGTCCTTGTGCGGGATCAGCTCAAGCACCAACGGCGCACGGGTCTCGCGGTTTTTCGGGAACTGGCTGGCGGCCAGGAACAGACCCGATGCACCATCGCGCAAGATGTAGGTGTCGTTGACCTTCTCACACTTCAGCTCAGGCATCTTCACCGGATCCATCTTCGGTGGCGCCGCATCACCACTCTTCAGCAACTTGCGAGTGTTCTTGCAGGTCGGGTTGGTGCAGCCGAAGAACTTGCCAAAACGGCCGGTCTTGAGCTGCATCTCACTGCCGCACTTGTCGCACTCCAGGCTCGGCCCCTCATACCCCTTGATCCGGTAACTGCCTTCTTCGATCTCGTAGCCGGCGCAATCCGGGTTGTTACCGCAGATGTGCAGCTTGCGCTTCTCGTCCAGCAGGTAAGCATCCATCGCCGTGCTGCAGATTGGGCAACGGTGTTTTCCGCGCAGCACCAGGGATTCGGACTCACCCTCATCGTCTGCAGCGATCTCGTCACCCGGCACCAGGTTGACGGTGGCCTTGCAACGCTCCTTAGGCGGCAGGCTATAACCCGAGCAGCCAAGGAACACGCCAGTCGACGCAGTACGGATCTGCATAGGCCGACCGCAGGTCTGGCACGGAATGTCGGTCATCACCGGCTGGTTGGCGCGCATGCCGCTTTCAGCGCTCTCGGCCACTTCGAGCTTCTTCTTGAAGTCGCCGTAGAACTCGTCGAGCACATTCTTCCAGTCGCGCTCGCCCTGAGCCACGTCATCGAGGTTCTCTTCCATGCCGGCGGTGAAGCCGTAGTCCATGAGATTGGAGAAACTCTCGGAAAGACGCTCGGTGACGATGTCGCCCATTTTTTCCGAGTAGAAACGACGGTTGTGCAAAGTCACATAACCGCGATCCTGAATGGTCGAAATGATCGCAGCGTAGGTCGATGGACGACCGATACCGCGCTTTTCCATTTCCTTCACCAGGCTGGCTTCGGAGTAGCGCGCCGGCGGCTTGGTGAAGTGCTGGCTCGGGTCGAGCTTGATCAGCTTCAACACTTCGCCCTGAGCCATTTCCGGCAGCACATCGTCATCGCCCGGCTTGGCCATTTGCGGCATGACCCGGGTGTAGCCGTCGAACTTGAGGATGCGACCCTTGGCACGCAGTTCGAAGCCACCCGCAGCAACACTGACGGTGGTAGACAGGTACTGCGCTGGCAGCATCTGGCAAGCCAGGAACTGACGCCAGATCAGCTCGTAGAGACGCTCAGCGTCACGCTCCATGCCCGACAGCTTGCTTGGCTCGGTGTTGGCGTCGGAAGGGCGAATCGCTTCGTGAGCCTCTTGCGCACCTTCCTTGCTGCTGTAGACATTCGGGTTTTCCGGCAGGTACTTCTTGCCGAACTCGCCTTCAATATAAGTACGCGCCATCGTCACGGCGTCAGCCGAAAGGTTGGTCGAGTCGGTACGCATATAGGTGATGTAGCCCGCTTCATACAGACGCTGAGCCATCATCATGGTCTTCTTCACCCCGAAGCCCAGGCGGTTGCTCGCGGCCTGCTGCAGGGTGGAAGTAATGAACGGTGCCGACGGCTTGCTGCTGGTGGGCTTGTCTTCGCGCTTGGCAACGCTGTAGGCCGACGCCTTGAGCTTCTCCAGGGCAGCCATGGCCTGGGTCTCATTGAGCGGCTTGAAGGCTTCACCGTTTTCACGAGCCACTTCAAAACGCACATTCGAACCCTTGGCGGTACCAAGATCCGCGTGTATTTCCCAGTATTCTTCCGGGATGAAGGCACGAATCTCACGCTCGCGCTCTACCACCAGCTTCACTGCTACCGATTGCACACGACCGGCCGACAAGCCGCGGGCGATCTTCGCCCACAACAGTGGCGAGACCATGTAACCCACAACGCGGTCGAGGAAGCGTCGGGCCTGCTGCGCATTGACCCGATGAATATCCAGCTCACCCGGCTTGGAAAACGCCTCTTGAATAGCTTTCTTGGTGATTTCGTTGAACACCACGCGCTTATAACGGCTGTCATCACCACCAATGGCTTCCCGCAGGTGCCAGGCAATTGCCTCCCCCTCGCGGTCCAAGTCCGTTGCGAGATAGATGGTGTCAGCATCCTTGGCGAGCCGGCGCAGCTCTTCGATGACCTTTTCCTTGCCTGGAAGGATCTCGTACTTGGCTTTCCAGCCATGTTCCGGATCAACACCCATGCGCGAGACCAGCTGCTTGCGCGCTTTCTCTTTAGGCGAAAGCGCGGGCGCCTCACCAGCGGCAGCCTTGCCACGCTTCGCGGCTGGCTCTTTGGCGGCACTTGCCGAACCGCTGGTGGGCAGGTCTCGGATATGGCCGATACTCGACTTCACCACGTATTGGTTACCCAAGTACTTGTTGATGGTCTTGGCCTTAGCCGGGGATTCCACAATGACCAGCGATTTGCCCATGGATCAGAAAATTCCTGAATTCGAGAAGTGAAAGGCGGTTGGCGCCTGACGCGGCACCGCTATATATAGTGGCAACAAGGTGAGGTCAAGCGCAGGGTACTGCGCGACCTGCGCTTATGCCGGTAAAAAAAGACTGGGTTCGACCTGCACCAAAGCAAAGCGCGGGACCTGCTCGCCGTCAACTTCGACCGACTCCAGGAACATGCTCAAGGGCCGCACCCAAAAGCCGTAATCGCCATACAGGGCTTGGTAAAACACCACTTCTTCTTCCGTTTCCGAGTGCCGCGCAACGCTGAAAACGCGGTACTGCGGCCCCTTGTAATGCTGATAGAGCCCGGGTTGTAACTGCATGCTCTGGCCTTCGTGGAAAACTTTTAAAAAAAACAAATAAATCTTCAGAAAAACAAAAACCGGGGCACTGGGCCCCGGCTTCCATCAACCAGACGCTTACACGCGTTCGAAGACGGTCGAGATGCCCTGGCCAAGGCCGATGCACATGGTGGACACACCGAAGGTGCCGCCATTCTGCTTCATGACGTTGAGCAAGGTCCCGGAGATACGCGCACCGGAGCAACCGAATGGGTGACCCAAGGCGATCGCGCCGCCGTGCAGGTTAACCTTCTCGTTCATCTTGTCGAGCACTTTCAAATCTTTCAGCACTGGCAGGGCCTGTGCTGCGAAAGCTTCGTTGAGCTCGAAGAAGTCGATATCGGCGATCCCCAGGCCCGCACGCTTCAGGGCTTTCTGCGTGGCCGGTACTGGACCATAGCCCATGATGGCCGGATCCACACCCGCCACTGCCATCGAACGGATCACCGCCATCGGCTGGATGCCCAGGTCCTGGGCACGCTGGGCCGACATCACGATCATGCACGAGGCACCATCAGTGATCTGCGACGAAGTACCGGCAGTCACAGTACCGCCCTTCGGATTGAACGCTGGCTTCAACGCCGCCAGGCTTTCCAGGGTGGTCTCGGGACGAATGGTTTCGTCGTAGTCGAACAGCTTCAGGAAACCGTTCTCGTCATAACCCTGCATCGGGATGATTTCATCCTTGAACTTGCCTTCCACGGTCGCCTTGTGGGCGAGTTGGTGGGAACGCACGCCAAAGGCGTCCTGGGCTTCACGAGTGATGCCATGCATCTTGCCCAGCATCTCGGCGGTCAGCCCCATCATGCCCGAGGCTTTCGCCGCGTACAGGGACATGTGCGGGTTCGGATCGACACCGTGCATCATGCTCACGTGGCCCATATGCTCGACGCCACCCACGACGAACACGTCACCGTTGCCGGTCATGATCGCTTGTGCAGCAGTGTGCAGAGCGCTCATGGACGAGCCACACAGGCGGCTGACGGTTTGACCTGCAGCCGTGTGCGGGATCTGAGTCATCAGGGAAGCCATGCGGGCGATGTTCCAGCCCTGCTCCAGGGTCTGGTTCACGCAGCCCCAGATCACGTCCTCGACTTCGTTGGGGTCAACCTTGACGTTGCGCTCCAGCAACTTGCTGATCAGGTGCGCAGACATGTCTTCGGCGCGGGTGTTGCGGTGCATGCCGCCCTTGGAGCGGCCCATCGGAGTACGACCGAAGTCGACAATCACGACGTCTCTAGGATTCAAGCTCATATGTTCACTCTCGCTCTAGTGTGGGCGCTTAACCGAAGAAGCTCTGGCCGTTCTTGGCCATTTCACGCAGCTTCGCAGTCGGGTGGTACAGCGCGCCCAGATCGGCGTACTGGTCGGCCAGGGCAACGAACTCGGCGACACCGATGGAATCGATGTAACGCAGCGCACCGCCACGGAATGGAGGGAAACCAATACCGTAGACCAGACCCATGTCAGCTTCGGCCGCAGTTTCAACGATGCCGTCTTCCAGGCAACGAACGGTTTCCAGGCACAGCGGGACCATCATCCAGTTGATGATGTCTTCGTCGGTGACTTCACGCTGCTCGTAAACGATCGGCTTGAGCACTTCCAGTACCGACGGATCGACAACCTTCTTCTGCTTGCCGCGCTTGTCGGTCTCGTAGGCGTAGAAGCCCTTGCCGTTCTTCTGGCCCAGGCGCTTGGCTTCGTAGAGCACGTCCACGGCCGAACGACGGTCATCCTTCATGCGATCCGGGAAACCCTCAGCCATCACATCGCGACCGTGGTGGCCGGTGTCGATGCCGACCACGTCCATCAGGTACGCCGGGCCCATTGGCCAGCCGAATTTTTCCATGATCTTGTCGATGCGCACGAAGTCCACACCGGCGCTGACCAGCTTGGCGAAACCGCCGAAGTACGGGAACAGCACCCGGTTGACCAAAAAGCCCGGGCAGTCATTGACCACGATCGGGTTCTTGCCCATTTTCTTGGCGTAGGCAACGGTGGTGGCAACCGCCAGCTCGCTGGATTTTTCACCACGAATCACTTCAACCAGCGGCATCATGTGCACCGGGTTGAAGAAGTGCATGCCAACGAAATTTTCCGGACGCTTGAGGGCCTTGGCCAGCAGGCTGATGGAAATCGTCGAGGTGTTGGAGGCGAGGATAGTGTCCTCTTTCACGTGCTCTTCGACTTCAGCCAGAACGGCTTGCTTGACCTTCGGATTCTCGACAACGGCTTCGACAACTAGGTCGACGTGGCCGAAATCGCCGTAGGACAGCGTAGGGCGAATGCCATTGAGCACTTCAGCCATCTTCGCTGCAGTCATGCGGCCCTTGTCAACGCGGCCCACCAGCAGTTTCGCGGCTTCCGCCAGCCCCTGCTCGATACCGTGCTCGTTGATATCCTTCATCAGGATCGGCGTGCCTTTGGAGGCCGACTGATAGGCGATGCCGCCACCCATGATACCGGCGCCGAGTACGGCAGCCTGCTTCACGTCCTTGGCGATCTCGTCATAGGCCTTGGCCTTTTTCTTCAGCTCCTGATCGTTCAGGAACAGGCCGATCAGGCTCTGAGCGGCAGAGGTCTTGGCCAGTTTGACGAAGCCTGCGGCTTCCACTTCCAGAGCCTTGTCGCGACCGAAGTTGGCAGCTTTCTGGATGGTCTTGATCGCTTCGACCGGGGCCGGGTAGTTCGGGCCGGCCTGGCCAGCCACGAAACCTTTGGCGGTTTCGAAAGCCATCATCTGCTCAATGGCATTGAGCTTGAGCTTTTCCAGCTTCGGCTGACGCTTGGCCTTGTAGTCGAACTCGCCGGAAATGGCGCGCTTGACCAGGGCCAAAGCGGCGTCCTTGAGTTTATCGGGAGCAACCACAGCGTCGACGGCACCGACTTTCAGCGCATCTTCAGCACGGTTTTCCTTGCCGGCAGCAATCCATTCGATGGCGTTGTCGGCACCGATCAGGCGCGGTAGACGTACGGTACCGCCGAAGCCAGGGTAGATGCCCAGTTTGACTTCCGGCAGGCCGATCTTGGCGCTGGCAGCCATGACGCGGTAGTCCGCCGCCAGGCACATTTCCAGGCCTCCGCCCAGGGCGATGCCATTGATCGCAGCAACGGTCGGTACATTGAGGTCTTCGAAATCGCTGAAGATCTTGTTGGCTTCGAGGTTGCCAGCCACCAGCTCGGCATCCGGCAGCTTGAAGTTGTCGACAAACTCGGTGATGTCGGCACCGACGATGAACACGTCCTTGCCACTGCTGACGATCACGCCCTTGATCGAAGCATCTGCCTTGATGGTGTCAACAGCCTGACGCAGTTCGTTCAGGGTTAGACGGTTGAACTTGTTGACGGACTCACCCTTGAGGTCGAAATTCAATTCGACGATGCCACTTTCAAGAGCCTTAACCGTGATGGCTTTACCTTCGTAAATCATCAACTGATCTCCACGATATGGAAGCTGAACAGTACACGTCGGACGCTGACTTCTGGCATGACACTGACGTCACCGTCGATGCTAACGCCAATCCGCCAGGCACACCCGCCAACGCGATAGTCGGGATTCTGTATAGAGCCGCTTGAGATACAAACGCTCATTTCATACGCCCGTTTGATTTGGGTACGCCACATTCAGGGAAAACCCGACAATTGTCAATCGTACAAAATACCGTTTGAAACGCGACTTTGCGGTCACTTCATCGCCCCGGAATGATCAACACACCCACGCACTTATAACCATTCATAGGATCAATATTTAGAAAAGTCGCCCTAAATCGCCCACCAACAGGGACAAAGAGCAACTAAACTCGGGAAATATCCGAAGAAGAATTGACCCGTCCTTGCACTCGGACAGCGAGGGTGATCAACATGCAGAGAGAGAGCCACTCAAGAGTGGCTCAAGCGAGCTTACCGGCCTGCCTGGCCATCCCGCCCGATGCTGATGTCGGGCTTTTTATTGCCAGGCGTTCGCGATTGCCGCGTGCACCCGCCTACTGTTTCAGGCCAGCGCCTTGAGCAAAGAGGCAATATCCTGCAAAACACTGACTTCGCCACGTTCATTCCAGTACAAGGCGATCATCTGCTTGTCAGCCTCCACCTTGAACACACCCGACGGCAACGACTGCAGATGCTTGAGTAACAACTCATCGACACAAGGCTCACGCCACTGATTGACCCAACTCCCCGGGGCCACCTGCCAATAACTCCAACAGGCCGATTGCTGGCTACGCCGTGGCCGGTGGTACTGCGGACAAGGGTTAGGCGGCTCCTGGCCCAGCCAGTGCGGCCACTCCTGAGGCGCCAACTGCATGGCCAAACCCATGCGGCGCGCCTCCATCCGCAAGGCGATCAGCCCGCTTTGTCGGCGCGAGGGCCGCAGCCACGCCAACGGGCTTAGAACCACTGCAAGGATTGACACCACTATCCAGACCGTCATATCTGTACTCTCGATTCTTGATGAGCGGGGCGACGATGAAACCGACCCGCTTGAAACCAGCCATACTTGAAGCTATTGCAATCCTCAGGAGGAGCGCCTCATGTCCTACCACCATGTTCTGGTCGCCGTAGATCTAACCGAAGAGTGCGATCCTGTTATCCACCGCGCTCGTGAGCTGTCGGTAAGCAATGGAGCCAAGCTGTCCCTGGTGCACATTGTCGAACCCATGGCCATGGCGTTCGGCGGTGATGTGCCCATGGACCTCTCGCAACTGCAACAACAGCAGTTCGACCAGGCCAAGGAGCGCCTGGACCGGCTGATCAACAAGTATCCGGAGCTGACCAAGGAGTACAGCCACCTGACTTATGGCCAACCGCGCCAGGAGATTCACCACCTGGCCAAGGAACAGGAATGCGACCTGATCGTGGTTGGCAGCCACGGCCGTCATGGCCTGGCCCTTCTCCTGGGCTCCACCGCCAATGATGTCCTGCATGGCGCGCCTTGTGACGTGCTGGCAGTGCATCTGGCCAAACGCTGAGCCTACTCCAGGCAGTTACCGATCAGAAAATCCCGGCCTCCACGCCGACAAAAAGCCCGACTATTAAGTCGGGCTTTTTTATCAACCGTCGATCACTCAGGCATCCAGCTCCGCCCAACGCTCGACCATCTGCTCCAGCTCGGCATTCAACTGCTCCAGCCGGGCAATGACAGCAGCGGTTTCTGCCGCTGGGCGCTGATAGAAAGCGCCATCGGCCATTTCCGCCTCGACACCGGCAATCTGCTGCTCCATGGCATCAATCTGCCCAGGCAATGCCTCAAGCTCGCGCTGCAGTTTGTAGCTGAGTTTCTTCTTTGCCGCCGGCTCCTGTGCAGGAGCCGGCGCTTCGGCTTGCACCGACGGCACTACGGCGGAATTCAGCTCGGCCTTGCCGGACTTGTTCTCGCTCACTCCCAGCAGCCGCGGCGAACCGCCCTGGCGCAGCCAGTCCTGATAACCGCCAACGTATTCACGAACCTTGCCCTCGCCTTCAAACACCAGCGTGCTGGTAACCACGTTGTCGAGGAAGGCCCGGTCGTGGCTGACCATCAGCACAGTGCCCTGGAACGTCAGCAGCACTTCTTCCAGCAGCTCGAGGGTTTCCACGTCGAGATCGTTGGTCGGTTCGTCGAGAACCAGCAGGTTGGCCGGCTTGCTGAACAGCTTGGCCAGCAACAGTCGTGCACGCTCACCACCGGACAGCGCCTTGACCGGCGTGCGGGCACGCTGCGGGCTGAACAGGAAGTCACCGAGGTAACTCAGCACGTGACGGCTCTGACCATCGATGTCGATGAAGTCGCGACCTTCGGCGACGTTGTCGATCACGGTCTTTTCCAGGTCCAGTTGGTGACGCAACTGGTCGAAATAGGCCACATCGATCCGCGTGCCCTCTTCTACCTTGCCGCTGCTAGGCACCAGGCCACCGAGCATCAACTTGAGCAGGGTGGTCTTGCCGGTGCCGTTGGCGCCCAGCAGGCCAATGCGATCACCGCGCTGCAGGACCATGGAGAAATCCTTGACCAGGAACGGGCCACCCGGATGAGCGAAGCTGACGTTCTCCAGCACCATCACCTGCTTGCCGGACTTGTCTGCGGTTTCCAGCAGGATATTGGCCTTGCCGGTGCGCTCGCGACGCTCGCTGCGTTCAACCCGCAGTGCCTTGAGGGCACGCACACGGCCTTCGTTACGAGTCCGTCGGGCCTTGATGCCCTGGCGAATCCAGACTTCTTCTTGGGCCAGACGCTTATCGAACAGCGCGTTGGCGGTTTCTTCCGCCGCCAGCATGGCTTCTTTATGCACCAGGAAACTGGCGTAGTCGCCATTCCAGTCGATCAGCCCGCCGCGATCCAGTTCGAGGATGCGAGTGGCCAGGTTCTGCAGGAAGGAACGGTCGTGGGTAATAAAAAGCACCGCACCCTGGAAATCCTTCAGCGCCTCTTCCAGCCAGGCAATCGCGCCGATGTCCAGGTGGTTGGTCGGTTCGTCGAGCAGCAACAGGTCCGGCTCGGAGACCAAGGCCTGGGCCAGCAGTACGCGGCGCCGCCAGCCGCCGGACAGCTCGGCGAGGGTCTTGTCAGCGGGCAGTTGCAGGCGGCTCAGGGTGCTGTCAACCAGTTGCTGCAGACGCCAGCCGTCACGGGCTTCGAGGTCGTGCTGGACATGCATCAGCTTTTCCAGATCAGCGTCAGTGACGATGTTCTGGCTCAAATGGTGGTACTGGGCAAGCAGCTCGCCGACACCGTCCAGGCCCTGGGCGACCACGTCGAACACGGTCCGCTCGTCGGCCACCGGCAATTCCTGGGGCAACTCGCCGATCTTCAGACCGGGTGCACGCCATACGGAGCCGTCATCGGGCTTCTGATCGCCCTTGACCAGCTTCATCATGCTGGATTTGCCAGTACCGTTACGGCCGATGATGCACACCCGCTCACCACGGGCGATCTGCCAGGACACCTTGTCCAACAACGGCATGGCGCCGAAAGCAAGGGACACATCGCTGAATTTGAGCAGGGTCATGTTCTTCTCCAAAAACCGGGCGCGCATTCTACCTGACTTGCGCCCTCAGAAGGCCGGCTATTTCATGCCCGAAGGCCCCGACCACACTTTTGTTGCCAACTGATGCCAGCGGGCCGGCAAAGCTTTCACCGGTTGCTGGCAAAAGGCTAAGCTAGTGAACAATCAGTGCCGGCCCTGTCGGCACTAGTCATGATTTCTCTGCCCGGACGTCTCATGCGCAGTCGCCTTTTCAGCCTTTTATCTTGCCTGCTTCTTTCTGCCACTGCCGTCCAATCCGCCCAGGCGGCGGACCTGACCCTGCAACGTCAGTACTACGATGAAGCCAAGCGCGCCCTGGCCAAGGGTGATTCCGGGCCCTATTTCCGTTATGCCGATGCGCTGCACGATTACCCCTTAGAGCCGTACCTGGCGTACGACGAACTCACCGCTCGCCTGAAGAGTGCCAGCAATCCCGAGATCGAGAAGTTCCTCGCTGAACATGGCGACCTGCCCCAGGCGAACTGGATGAAGCTGCGCTGGTTGCGCTGGCTGGCGGAGCGTGGCGACTGGGCCACCTTCACCAAGTACTACGATCCGAAACTCAACTTCACCGAACTGGACTGCCTCAACGGCCAGTACCAACTGGGCCACAACCTCAAGGCCGAAGGTTACGCAGCCACTGAGAAACTCTGGTTGACCGGCAAATCCCAGCCGGCTGCCTGCGACGCGCTGTTCGCCCAGTGGGCTGCCGAAGGCCAGCTGACCGAACAGAAGCGCTGGCAACGGGCCAAGCTGGCAGCCGAAGCCCGCAACTACCCCCTGGCCAACAGCCTGGTAAAAAGCATGACCAGTCTGGCGCCTCAAGGCCGCCTGCTGGTGGACGTGGCGCAAAAACCCGAACTGCTGAGCCAGCCCTCACGTTTCCAGCCGGCCGATGAAGCCATGTCCGACGTGGTCGGCCTCGGCTTGCGGCGCCTGGCGCGCCAGGACCCGGACAAGGCCATGGCCCTGCTCGACGGCTATGCCAGCAGCATGCACTTCTCTCGTGACGAAAAAGTGGCCATCGCTCGCGAAATCGGCCTGACCCTGGCTCGCCGCTTCGACAGTCGCGCCTTGGACGTGATGACCAAGTACGACCCTGAACTGCGTGACAATACGGTCTCCGAATGGCGCCTGCGCCTGCTGCTGCGCCTTGCACGCTGGGAAGATGCCTATCAGTTGACCCGCAAATTGCCTCAGGACCTGGCCACCACTAACCGCTGGCGCTACTGGCAGGCTCGCAGCCTGGAACTGGCCGAGCCGAAGAACCCGCAGGCCCTGGTACTGTTCAAGAGCCTGGCCCGAGAGCGGGACTTCTATGGCTTCCTGGCCGCTGATCACGCCAAGGCCCCCTACCAGCTGAACAACCAGCCGCTGGTGCTCAGCCAGACCCTCATCAACAAAGTGCGCAACACCCCAGGCGTACGGCGCGCCCTGGAACTCCATGCTCGCGGGCAGATCGTCGACGGGCGCCGTGAGTGGTACCACGTCAGCCGGCATTTCAACCGTGACGAGATGGTCGCCCAGGCCAAGCTGGCCTACGACCTGAAGTGGTACTTCCCGGCCATTCGCACCATCAGCCAGGCCCAGTACTGGGACGATCTGGATATCCGCTTCCCCATGGCCCACCGCGACACCCTGGTGCGTGAAGCCAAGGTTCGCGGCCTGCATTCCAGCTGGGTATTTGCCATCACCCGCCAGGAAAGCGCCTTCATGGACGACGCCCGCTCCGGCGTGGGCGCCAGCGGCCTGATGCAACTGATGCCCGGCACTGCCAAGGAAACCGCACGCAAATTCAGCATTCCCCTGTCCTCCCCACAGCAAGTGCTGGACCCGGACAAGAATATTCAGCTGGGAGCCGCCTACCTGAGCCAGGTCCACAGCCAGTTCAATGGCAACCGGGTACTGGCCTCTGCCGCCTACAACGCTGGCCCCGGGCGAGTGCGTCAGTGGCTCAAGGGCGCAGACCACCTGAGCTTCGACGTGTGGGTGGAAAGCATTCCTTTCGACGAAACCCGCCAGTATGTGCAGAACGTCCTGTCCTACTCGGTGATCTATGGCCAAAAGCTCAATTCGCCACAGCCGCTGGTGGATTGGCATGAGCGCTATTTCGACGATCAGTAATCATTGGCAACCGACAACAATGCCCGCAGCGATGCGGGCATTATCGTTTATGGGCTTGGGCAGAAGCCGGTCCGCGCCAACAGACGCACAACCAGCTGCAGCCACTACCGAGCCCGAGGGGCGGTAGCTGTAACCAGGCGCGACGTGACCGCAAACCCAGCAATGGCGCGCCACCAACCCTCACACAAGCGCAGCTTTGGCGAGGACCGCACCCTCGCAAGTTCGGCGCAGCTACAAGGGCTCGAAAAAAGTCATTCAGCCCGAGCGCCGTCACTGAATTGCAGCGCTGCCAGGCGCGCATACAGCGGGTTGCTGGCAATCAGTTGCTGGTGAGTGCCCACCGCCACCAGCGCGCCTTGATCCATGACCGCGATCCGGTCGGCGTTCTTCACCGTGGCCAGGCGATGGGCAATCACCAGGGTGGTGCGGTTTTTCATCAGGCTGGGCAAAGCTTGCTGGATCAGGTGCTCACTCTGCGCATCCAGGGCGCTGGTGGCCTCATCCAGCAGCAGGATCGGTGCATCCACCAACAACGCTCGGGCAATCGCCAGGCGTTGTCGCTGACCGCCGGAAAGCCCCAGCCCCGCATCCCCCAGGTGAGTCTGGTAACCCTCTGGCATCTGCTCGATGAACTCATGGGCATAGGCGATCTTCGCCGCTTCCTGAACCTGCGCCAGGGTCGCATCCGGATTGCCGTAGCGAATGTTCTCTTCGATGCTGCCGTAGAACAGTGCCGGACTCTGCGACACCAGGGCAAAGCAACGCCGCAGGTCCAACGGATCGAGCTGGGTCAGAGGCACACCATCCAGAAGGATCTGGCCCTGTTGCGGATCATAGAAGCGCAACAGCAGGTCATACAGGGTGGATTTCCCCGCCCCGGACGGCCCAACCAATGCCAGGGTTTCCCCTGCATGGATACTCAGGCTCAGCCCATCGACGGCATAGCGATCCGGACGTGACGGGTAGGAAAAGCGCAGGTTGTCCAGTTCCAGATCGCCGCGCACCCGCGCTGGCAAGCTCACGCGCCCGCTACTGGGTGGCTGGATGATGTTGTCCGCCCGCAGCAGTTCGGCGATCCGTTCCGCCGCCCCGGCAGCACGCTGCAACTCGCCGATCACTTCACTCAAGGTGCCAAAGGCGCTGCCAACGATCAGACTGTAGAAAACGAATGCCGCCAACTCGCCTCCGGAAATCCTCCCGGCGATCACATCCATGCCACCGACCCAGAGCATCACGCCCACCGCGCCCAGCACCAGAACAATCACTAGCGTAATCAGCCAGGCACGCTGGACAATCCGCTTGCGCGCAGTATCGAAGGCCTCCTCCACCGTCACCGCAAAACGTCGCTCGTCCTGGGCCTGGTGGTTGTAGGCCTGGACCGTCTTGATCTGGCCGAGGGTTTCCGACACGTAGCTACCAACATCGGCGATCCGGTCCTGGCTCAGGCGCGACAGGCTGCGCACCCGACGACCGAAAAACAGGATCGGTACCAGCACCAGCGGCAAGGCGATCACCACAATGCTGGTGAGTTTGGGATTGGTGACGAACAGCAGGACGATCCCCCCCAGCACCATCAGCGTGTTACGCAGGAACAACGACAGCGAAGAACCGATCACCGATTGCAGCAAGGTGGTGTCCGCCGTCAGCCGCGACTGGATTTCCGAACTTCGATTGTTCTCGTAGAACCCGGGATGCAGATAAATCAGGTGATTGAACACCTGGCGCCGGATATCCGCCACGCAACGCTCGCCAATCCACGACACCAGGTAGAAACGCACGAAAGTGCCCACCGCCAGCGCCACGACCAGCAGCAGAAACAAGCCGATGGACTGATTAAGCAAATGAGGAGACTGGGTCATGAATCCCTGGTCCACCAACAAGCGAATGCCCTGCCCCATGGACAGGGTAATCCCCGCAGTGAGGATCAGCGCCAGCAAGGCACCCAGCGCCTGCCAACGGTAAGGAGCGATAAAGCGGCTGGCCAGGTGCAGCGCCCGACGGTGACGAGAAGAAAGCATGCAGTTCATCCATTGACGCGCCGACGAGTGACCCGTTGCAGCGACGGCAACGAGATGAATTCGCAGGAACTTTGGTAAATCACAATGAGTCAGGTTGATTATGACCGCTAACACTAGAGCCTAGAGATTATCGGTCTAATCTGTGGCTGGCACTCCCCGGATATTTCTGTTGGAGTGAAGTCACCGGGCCTGCCCTGGCGGCGATCTGTAACAGCTTGGTCACCCGGCCATTCTAAAGTAAGCACACAACCTGATGAGGAGACAGGCCATGTCCTTGCAACACAGCAGCAATGACAAGATTCAAGTGATCCGTACCCAGCCGAACCAGTCTCTGGGGTGTGCCATCATCGACGCCCAGGGTCGCGAAGTACCGATTACTGAAGACATGATCCAGAACGCCTGCCGCGAACTGGAAAAGCGACTGGTCAAGCCTGCTCGGCAAGATTGACACTCAGCCTCACGTCCTCTTGACCCGGCCTTATGGCCGGGTTTTTTATGCACGTTTTCCAGCCGGCGAACGGATTCAGACAGCGCTGGCGCCAAGGGCGTGGACAATCTGACTCAAGGCCGGCGACGCGCCCTGAATCCGCACTTCCAGGCCATCAATCTCGCGACGCTCCGGGTAATGCTTGCGCAGGCCATCGAACGCACTGCGCTGCTGGGCGACATCGTCGACCAGGCTGCGACGAAAATCCGCATCGTCACGCCGCGGGTCGTACACCGCCCGACAGATCATCGCCAGCGCCCAGGTCGGATCTGCGTTGGCATTCAGGCTGACCTGCGGCACCCAGGGTGCCGGCAACAAGGTGGCCAGGCTGACTTGCTCGGCCTGGCCGAGGAAACGGCAATACGCCTGGTAGATCTGCGCAGTCCCGCGCTGCTTGCCGTCCAGGCTGTAGCCGGCAATGTGCGGCGTGGCCAACACACACAGATCCGCCAGGGCGCGATCCACTGCCGGCTCTTCTTCCCAGACATCCAGCACCGCCTGCAGGTCCTCGCGCTCTAGCAGCACTTCACGCAGCGCCTGGTTATCCACCACCGGACCACGGGCCGCGTTGATCAGCCAGGCGCCGTGCTTGAGCCGGTTCAGCCGCTGCCGGTCCAGCAGGTGCCAGGTTGAATGCTCCCCGTGCTTGATCAGTGGCGTGTGCAGGCTGATGACGTCGCAACGCTCGAGCAACTGCTCCAGGCTGACATAGTCGCCGCCTTCAGCCGCCTGCCGCTGCGGGTCACAGACCAGGACCTGCCAACCCAGGCCGCGCAGCACCTTGATCAACCGCCCTCCAACTTCACCCGCACCAACCACGCCATAACAACGACGGGCCAGGTCCACGCCTTCGATTTCGGCCAGGGTCAGCAAGCTGCCCAGTACATAGTCCACCACGCCGCGGGCATTGCAGCCCGGCGCGCTGGACCAGGTGATACCGGCCTGCTGGAAGTAGTCCAGGTCCAGGTGATCGGTGCCAATGGTGCAGGTGCCGACAAAACGCACCGGGCTGCCCTCCAGCAACTGGCGATCAACCTGGGTTACCGAGCGCACCAGCAACACATCTGCCTGCTCGACACTGGCCCGGTCGATAGCGCGGCCGGGGAAGCGCCGAATCTCGCCGAAGCCGGCAAAAAACTCTTCGATCAGGGGGATATTTTCGTCGGCAACAATCAACATGGCAGGCTCCTCTTGCGGAGCCGCAGTGTAGGCGCAGAAGACCGGGCGGGCCAGCACGGCTTGTGCTTGAGCGGCCATTTCCTCCAGGCCCGAGAATTACAAATCCACAACACTGGAGTTTTTCCTGACCACTGTGTCAACGCGTAGACTGTCGCGTCCCGCGCAACACGCCTATGGACGCTACGCCCCGTGAACTCCGTAACCGCTTCCCCCTCCACCCCATCCATCAGCCGCCCTGCCCGAGTTGGCCGCGAACTGCGCGACCTGCTGGTACTGGCCCTGCCCATCATGATTGCCCAGGTGGCCACCACTGCCATGGGTTTTGTCGACGCCGTGATGGCCGGCCGAGTCAGCCCGCGAGATCTGGCGGCTGTGGCCTTGGGCAACTCGATATGGATTCCGGTGTTCCTGCTGATGACCGGTACTCTGCTGGCCACCACGCCCAAAGTGGCCCAGCGCTTTGGTGCCGGCAACTCGCACGAGATCGGCCCCTTGGTGCGCCAGGCCTTGTGGCTGGCCCTGGTGGTCGGTTTGCTGGCAACCCTGATCCTGATCAGTGCCGAGCCAGTACTGCACCTGATGAAGGTCGATCCGGAGCTGATCGAACCCTGCATGGGTTACCTGCGCGGCATTGCCAGCGGCCTGCCGGCGGTGGCGCTGTACTACGTGCTGCGTTGCTCCAGCGACGGCCTGGGGCGCACGGTGCCGAGCATGATCATTGGCCTGTGCGGCCTGGCCCTGAACATCCCTATCAACTACATCTTCATCTATGGCCACTTCGGTGTGCCGGCCATGGGCGGCGTTGGCTGCGGCTGGGCCACGGCCATCGTGATGTGGGCAATGATGTTCGGCATCGCCGGCTGGACCCACTGGGCACCGGCGTATCGGAAGATTGATCTATTCGGCCGTTTTGATAGGCCGCAATGGGCCGTGATCAAGCGCCTGTTGAGCATCGGCCTGCCCATCGGCATCGCGGTGTTCGCCGAGTCGAGCATCTTTGCGGTGATTGCCCTGTTGATCGGTAGCCTGGGCGCCACGGTGGTCGCCGGGCATCAGATCGCCCTCAACGTCAGCTCCCTGATGTTCATGATCCCCTACTCCCTGGCCATGGCGGTGACCGTGCGCGTCGGCCAGGCCCTGGGGCGCGAGCAACCGCGTAATGCGCGCTTCAGTGCCGGGGTCGGCATGGGCACTGCACTGGCTTACGCCTGCCTCTCCGCAAGCCTGATGTTCTTGCTGCGCGAGCCCATCGCGTCGATCTATACCACCGACCCGATGGTGGTCCAGGTGGCATCGATGCTCCTCGTGTATGCGGCGCTGTTCCAGTTCTCCGACGGCATCCAGGTGACGGCAGCGGGCGCACTGCGCGGCTATCAGGACACTCGCGTGACCATGATCCTGACCCTGTTCGCTTATTGGGGGATCGGTTTGCCAGTGGGTTACGCCTTGGGCCTGACCGACTGGTTCGGTCCCGCGCGGGGCCCGAGTGGCCTGTGGGAAGGCCTGATCGTCGGCTTGAGTTGCGCGGCGCTGATGCTGTCGATCCGCCTGACCCGCAGTGCGCGCAGGCAGATCCGGATCAGCCGCTCGGCAGACTAATCGAGCTTCTTGCGAATCCAGTAGAGGTAGGTACCGGCCTCTTCCTGCTGCGCCACCAGTTCATGCTCGAGAAATACGCAGAACTTGGGAATGTCGCGGCGGGTAGAAGGGTCGGTGGCGATCACTTTCAACAGCCCGCCTGCTGGCAGGTCACGGATATGCTGATGCAGCATCATCACTGGCTCAGGGCAATTGAGGCCAGTGGCGTCGAGGGTGCCGTCAACCGGCGTATCAATGATTTGACTCATGGTTCACTCCTGAAACTGGCCGGCATTGTCGCGCAATGGCGTCATCCGGTCATCTGTTGCCACTCACCTATCGGCTGGCGCTAGTGTTGGTGGACGCCACTCACGCCCTGCAGGAGCTGGCTTGCCAGCGAAAGCCCCCTCAAGACCAACACCAGACTCAAGGAACGCTTCGCCAGCAAGCCGGCGCCTACCACTATTTGGACTTTTTCAGGTCCAGGCGTCGCAGGTGGCAGGTCACCTCTTCACGATCGTGATACAGCTGCTTGCAGCCAACAGCGACACGAATCCCCCGAGCCTTGAAGCCCTCCTCGATCCGCTCCAGCAAGCGCTTCACTTCGGCATAGCGCTGCTTCATCGGCAACTTCAGGTTGACCACCGCTTCACGGCAATGGCCCTCGCCGATCCAGGTTTCCAGTAACGCCGCATTGCGCGCCGGCTTCTCGACGATGTCGCAGACCATCCAGTCCACTGGCTGCCGTGGCTTGTAGGTAAAGCCGTCCGCCATCAGGTGCTGCACCAGGCCGGTGTCCATCAGGCTCTCGGCCATCGGCCCATTGTCGATGGCGGTCACCAGCATCCCACGGTTGACCAGTTGCCAGGTCCAGCCACCCGGCGCGGCGCCCAGGTCAACCCCGGTCATGTCGCTATGCAGGCGCTCGTCCCACTGATCCCGGGGGATGAAGTGGTGCCAGGCCTCTTCCAGTTTCAGGGTCGAGCGGCTTGGCGCTTCTCGGGGGAACTTCAGCCGTGGAATACCCATCGGCCACATCGCCGAGTTACCGGAATCAGCCAGTCCAACGAACACCTCCCGCCCACTCTTGAAGGTCAGCAGCAAGCGCGGCTTGGCAGCGTCCTCCACCAGCTTGCCGGCAGCGGTCAGGGCCTTGCGCAGCGGTCCCTCGAACTTCTTGCAGAAATTCGACAGTTCCTTGCCATCGTTGGTATCCACCACCTCCAGCCACAGGCTGCCGCACTGGGGGAAACTCGCCAGGTAGGCCAGGATCACGCTGATGCGATCGGTTTCCGGCAGGTCGATGAAACCGCCTCGCGCCCACTGCCGGGGAAAGATCAGGTCGGCAAAACGCAGCCCTTGCATCAGGCGTTGGGCGCCGTCGTCCTCGGTGCAGATGAACTCGGCGCAGGCGGTGCTGGGCTTGGCCTTGGCGTAGCCGGCGACATTCAGTCGGGCCGCGTGGTCGGCGATCTCGGAGCAGACTTCGCCCTCGAAACCGGGCCGGCAATGGGTAAACAGGGTGTTCATGGAATCTCCTGGGCAACTGGCGATGAATCGATGCGCAAACTTGCCCTGTAGCAAAGCCTGTCACGAAAACCGGCGCATGATAACCGAGTTCGGAACCTTGGACTGAGCCCAGGAGTCCAGTGATTAGCTATAAGCCCCAAACAGAGCTAGGTTAACTCTCTGTCCGTATCACAGGCCCGTAGCCGTGCGGGCCAAAAGGAGTCATTCAATGCCATCCCTTGATAGCCTGAAAACCCTTAAAACCCTAAAAGTCGACGACAAGACTTATCACTACTTCAGCCTGCCGGATGCCGCCAAGAGCCTGGGAGATATCGACGCCCTGCCCATGTCGCTGAAGGTCCTGCTGGAAAACCTGCTGCGCTGGGAAGACGGCAAGACTGTCACCGGCGCCGACCTCAAGGCCCTCGCGGCCTGGCTCAAGGAGCGCCGCTCCGATCGCGAAATCCAGTACCGCCCGGCAAGAGTCCTGATGCAGGACTTTACCGGCGTGCCCGCCGTGGTCGACCTGGCGGCCATGCGCGCAGCCATGGCCAAGGCCGGTGGTGACCCGCAGCGGATCAACCCACTGTCGCCGGTGGACCTGGTGATCGACCACTCGGTGATGGTGGACAAGTTCGCCAGCAGCAGCGCCTTCGAACAAAACGTCGACATCGAGATGCAGCGCAACGGCGAACGCTACGCCTTCCTGCGCTGGGGCCAGAGTGCCTTCGATAACTTTAGCGTGGTACCGCCGGGCACCGGCATCTGCCATCAGGTCAACCTGGAATACCTGGGGCGCACCGTCTGGACCAAGGAGGAGGATGGCCGCACCTATGCCTTCCCCGACACCCTGGTGGGCACCGACTCCCACACCACCATGATCAACGGCCTTGGCGTTCTGGGCTGGGGCGTGGGCGGGATCGAGGCCGAGGCGGCGATGCTTGGCCAACCGGTGTCGATGCTGATTCCGGAAGTCATCGGCTTCAAGCTCACCGGCAAGCTGAGAGAAGGCATCACCGCCACCGACCTGGTACTGACGGTGACCCAGATGCTGCGCAAGAAAGGCGTGGTGGGCAAGTTCGTCGAGTTCTATGGCGACGGCCTGGCCGACCTGCCACTGGCGGACCGCGCCACCATCGCCAACATGGCCCCGGAGTACGGCGCCACCTGCGGCTTCTTCCCGGTGGATGACATCACCCTCGACTACCTGCGCCTGTCCGGACGCCCGAGCGAGTTGGTGAAACTGGTGGAGGCCTACAGCAAGACCCAGGGCCTGTGGCGCAAGCCTGGCAAGGAGCCGTTGTTCACCGACAGCCTGGCACTGGACATGAGCACCGTGGAGGCCAGCCTCGCCGGCCCCAAACGGCCACAGGATCGAGTTGCACTGCCCAATGTGGCCCAGGCTTTCACTGACTTTATCGACCTGCAGTTCAAGCCCACCAGCAAGGAAGAAGGCCGCCTGGAAAGCGAGGGCGGTGGCGGTGTCGCCGTGGGCAATGCGGACCTGGTAGGCGAAACCGACTACCAGTACGACAACCAGACTTACCGCCTGAAAAACGGCGCGGTGGTGATTGCCGCCATCACCTCTTGCACCAACACCTCCAACCCCAGCGTGATGATGGCGGCCGGACTGGTGGCAAAAAAAGCGGTGGAAAAAGGCCTGCAACGCAAACCCTGGGTCAAGAGTTCACTGGCGCCCGGCTCCAAGGTAGTGACCGACTACTACAAGGCGGCAGGCCTGACACCCTATCTGGACCAGCTGGGTTTCGACCTGGTGGGCTACGGCTGCACCACCTGCATCGGCAACTCCGGCCCGCTGCTGGAGCCGATCGAGAAAGCCATCCAGCAAGCCGACCTGACGGTAGCGTCGGTCCTGTCCGGCAACCGCAACTTCGAAGGCCGGGTGCATCCACTGGTGAAAACCAACTGGCTGGCCTCACCGCCCCTGGTGGTGGCCTATGCCCTGGCCGGCACGGTGCGTATCGACATCAGCAGCGAACCCCTCGGTGAAGGCAAGGATGGCAAGCCGGTGTACCTGCGAGACATCTGGCCCAGTAGCAAGGAAATCGCTGACGCCGTGGCCCAGGTCAACACCCGGATGTTCCACAAGGAATACGCCGAGGTATTTGCCGGTGACGCCCAGTGGCAAGCCATCGAAGTACCGCAAGCCGCCACTTATGTCTGGCAGGACGATTCCACCTACATCCAGCATCCACCGTTCTTCGACGACATCGCCGGCCCCCTGCCGCAAATCAAGGATGTCAGCGGTGCACGGATATTGGCACTGCTAGGGGACTCGGTGACCACCGACCACATTTCCCCCGCCGGCAACATCAAGACCGACAGTCCCGCCGGACGGTATCTGCGTGACAAAGGCGTGGAACCACGGGATTTCAACTCCTATGGCTCACGGCGTGGCAACCACGAAGTAATGATGCGCGGCACTTTCGCCAACATCCGCATTCGCAACGAAATGCTCGGCGGCGAGGAAGGCGGCAACACCCTGTACATTCCCACCGGCGAGAAACTGGCGATCTATGACGCCGCCATGCGGTACCAGGCAGCAGGCACACCATTGGTGGTGATCGCCGGCCAGGAATACGGCACCGGGTCCAGCCGCGACTGGGCCGCCAAAGGCACCAACCTGCTAGGGGTCAAGGCAGTAATCGCCGAGAGCTTCGAGCGCATCCACCGCTCCAACCTGGTGGGCATGGGCGTCCTGCCCTTGCAGTTCAAACTCGACCAGAACCGCAAGAGCCTGAAGCTCACCGGCAGGGAAACCCTGGACATCCTCGGCCTCAGCGACACGCAATTGACGCCGCGGATGAACCTGACCCTGGTGATCACCCGGGAGGACGGCAGCCAGGAGCGGATCGAAGTGCTGTGCCGCATCGACACCTTGAACGAAGTCGAATACTTCAAGTCCGGAGGGATACTGCATTACGTATTGCGGCAACTGATCGCGTCCTGATCCCGCGCAAAACCAGACACCGCCTTCGGGCGGTGTTTTTGTTGGGCTGTCGTGTACAACTCAGCTGGTTATACTTGCCGCCGCTCAGAACCTGACTCATCGGTCGCAATAACGACTACAGATTCGGCGCTGAACAACGTTTCAGTAATACCTTTCTTTCTTCCGCAACAAGGATTCCACATGATTGCTCTGCCATGGATGTATCTGGCACTCCTCTCCATTGGCTACGCACTGGCCCTGAGCTACGGGCAACTGGGGCTACTGGCCGCCCTCTCGATCTTCCTGCTGCTGTGTGCCGGGTTCGCCGTGCGCCAGCAACGCAGCCGTATCGGCCAGTACCTGGGCCACGGCCTGTTTGTGGTCGTTGCCCTGGCGCTGGCCATGCACTGGCTGCCCGGTTTCTACAATGGCCGGGGCATTGACCCGCAACGCTTCACGGATGACGCAGTGCCCTTCTCCATGTACCTCAACCAGGACAAGCCGCTGATTGGCTTCTGGCTGCTGCTGGTCTGCCCGTGGATCGTCGGACGCCGCTCGCTACGTCTGTCGGTATACGCAACGGTCCTGGCCCTGACCCTGTGCGCTGTCGCGGCATTGGGTGGTGCACTGCTGCTGGGGATCATCAGTTGGGCGCCGAAGTGGCCGGATCAGGCCTGGCTATGGGTACTGAACAACCTGCTGCTGGTGACCCTGGTGGAAGAGGCCCTGTTCCGTGGCTATATCCAGGGCGGCCTGAGTCGACGCTTCAAGGCCCTGCCCTACGGCGAGAATCTGGCCCTGCTGTGTGCAGCCCTGTTGTTTGGCCTGGTGCACCTGGGGGCCGGTTGGCAATGGACGCTGCTGGCGGCCATCGCCGGAGTCGGCTACGGTCTGGCCTATCGATTTGGTGGCCTGGGCGCTGCGGTGGCCACTCACTTCGGCCTCAACCTTTTGCACTTTGGCCTGTTCACCTACCCGATGCTCGCCGGATAGGCCGCCGGAAATTTGCCCAAACCAGTACTTCAGAACTATTGACTGCCAAGGAAGAAAGTCAATGATTAGCCTCTCGCCAACGCCGGCAAAATCCTGGCGCCGCATTTTGCAAGCGGCCCCTTCCGCTAATGGGATCCAGTGCCGATTATTGAAAAATAATTTCAATAATCGGCTGAAGCGGCCGACAAACCCTCAAAGCCTTGCGGATTGAAAAAGTCATGCGTAATAACCAGCCTGTCACTCAGCGCGAACGTACCTTCCCGGCTCAACAGCGGTTGATTTCCACCACCGACGCCAAAGGCGTGATCACCTACTGCAACGACGCCTTTGTCGAAATCAGTGGGTTTTCCCGTGAAGAACTGGTTCGCGCACCGCACAACCTGGTCCGCCATCCTGATGTGCCAGCGGCCGTGTTCGCGCACATGTGGGGCACGTTGAAACAAGGCTTGCCATGGATGGGCATCGTCAAGAACCGCTGCAAGACCGGTGACCATTACTGGGTCAATGCCTACGTGACACCCGTGTTCGAAGGCAGCCAGGTGGTGGGTTACGAATCGGTTCGGGTCAAACCCACGGCCGAACAGGTGCGTCGCGCAGAAGCCCTCTACCAGCGCATCAACCAGGGCAAGTCGGCCATTCCGAAACGCGACAAGTGGCTGCCGGTGCTGCAGGACTGGCTGCCATTCATTCTGGTCAGCCAACTGAGCTTCATGATCGGTGCCTGGCTCAACTCCCATTGGGGCTTCGCCCTGGCTGCAGCGCTCTCGGTACCGCTGGGCCTGATGGGGCTGAGCTGGCAACAGCGGGGCCTTAAACGCCTGCTGCGCCTGGCCGAACAGACCACCTCCGATCCGCTGATCGCACAAATGTACACCGACAGCCGTGGCGCCCAGGCACGCCTGGAAATGTCGATCCTGAGCCAGGAAGCCCGTCTGAAAACCTGCCTGACCCGCTTGCAGGACACCGCCGAGCACCTCAACGAACAGGCTCGACAGTCCGACGTCCTGGCCCACAACAGCTCCAGCGGCCTGGAGCGTCAGCGGGTCGAGACTGAACAAGTGGCCACTGCGGTCAACCAGATGGCCGCCACCACCCAGGAAGTGGCCAGCCACGTACAACGCACCGCCGATGCCACCCAGGAAGCCAATCGCCTGACCGGTCGTGGCCGGGACATTGCCGGGGAAACCCGCGAAGCCATCCAGCGTCTGTCGGTGGTGGTCGGTGAAACCGGCGTGACCGTGACCCAACTGGCCAAGGACAGCGACGAAATCGGTGGCGTGGTGGATGTGATCAAAGGTATCGCCGACCAGACCAACCTGCTGGCCCTGAACGCTGCCATCGAAGCGGCCCGTGCCGGGGAAATGGGCCGCGGCTTTGCCGTGGTAGCCGATGAGGTTCGCCAACTGGCGCAGCGCACCAGTGAATCCACCGGACAGATCCACACCCTGATCGCCAAGCTGCAGCAGACCGCTGCCAGCGCCGTGCAGACCATGGACGCCGGCCATCGCCAAGCGGAGGAAGGTGTAGCCCGGGTACTGGAAGCCGACCAGGCACTGGTAGGCATCAGCGAAGCGGTGGCCAACATCACCGACATGACCACCCAGATCGCCGCCGCGACCGAAGAGCAAAGCTCGGTGGCCGAAGAGATCAGCCGCAACATCAGCACCATCGCGCAACTGGCGGACCAGACTTCGGAGCAGGCCCAGCACTCGGCCGAACTCAGCGAAGCCCTGACCCGCACCGCGCATACCCAGTACTCGCTGGTGGAGCGTTTCAACCGCTGAGCCCTTGGCCCGGCGACAAAAAACCGCAAGCAGCTGCTTGCGGTTTTTTTATGCCTGGGCCTGAACCCCAGCCATCACTGCAGGAGCGAGCTTGCCGGGCAAAAATCTCGACGCCCGCCCCTGCACTTCAAGTGCCTGAGCACAGCGATATCGAGCCAGCTCGCGCCTCCTGCGTCTTAGCGCAATGCTTGCAGGAACCCGACAACCTTGCCCGCAGCGGAGTCAAGATGCTGCTCATGGGTGAACCCGGAGGCCTTCAGCGGCTTGAGGTCGTGATCAGCAGCCGTCAGCCAATACAGCTCGATACTCGGTGCCAGTGAATAGGCCTCGACCGCCTGGCGATTACCCAAGGCGTCACGCTCACCCTGCACGATCAGCGTCGGGGTAGCCAGTTCTGCCAAGTGCACCACCCGCGGCTTCTCCGGCTTGCCCGCGGCATAGAACGGATAACCCAGACACACCAGCGCATCGACCTGCAGCTCATCCGCCAGCAGACTGGCCATGCGCCCGCCCATGGACTTGCCCCCCACCGCCAACACCCCAGTGACATAAGGTCGCACCCTGGCATACACCTCGCGCCAGCATTCCAGCAGCCTGGGCGTCGGATTGGGGGGGCGCTTGCCACCCTCCAGACGCCGCTGCGCCATGTACGGGAACTCGAAGCGCAAAACGTTCACGCCATGCCCGGCAAGGCGTACAGCCATGTCACTCATAAACCCACTGTCCATTGGCGCGCCAGCACCGTGAGCCAGGATCAAGGTCGGTGCCTGCAGTGGATCGGCAACCCGGGCGACCTCCCACAACCAGCCCTGTTCCTGCACGCACTGCGCCCATTGATCCCCGTCAATACTGGCCTTGTGCTCATTGCTCATGCTTGCCTCGCTTTTAGTCTGCCTATAACTCCAGACGAAGTGAGCGCGCCTTGCCGTGCGCAGTCGCTTTCACTTCAGCTGAACCGTGGATGGGGAACCATGAACACTTCTATTAGTACCGCCTACAACTACAAGGTGGTCCGCCAATTCGCCATTATGACGGTGGTGTGGGGCATCGTCGGCATGGGGCTCGGGGTTTTTCTCGCTGCCCAGTTGGTCTGGCCCGAACTCAACTTCGATTTACCGTGGACCAGCTTCGGCCGTCTGCGTCCGTTGCATACCAACGCAGTGATCTTCGCCTTTGGCGGTTGCGCACTGTTTGCCAGCTCGTTCTACTCGGTGCAACGCACCTGTCAGACCCAATTGTTCGCGCCGAAAATCGCCGCGTTCTGCTTCTGGGGCTGGCAGTTGGTGATTGTGCTGGCCGCGATCAGCTTGCCGTTGGGCTACACCACTTCCAAGGAATACGCCGAGCTGGAATGGCCAATCGCGATTCTTATCGCCATTGTCTGGGTGGCCTACGGCATCGTGTTCTTCGGCACGCTGATGAAGCGCAAGACCAAGCACATCTACGTCGGTAACTGGTTCTTCGGTGCGTTCATCATCACCGTGGCCATCCTGCACATCGTCAACCACGCGTCCCTGCCGGTGAGCCTGGTCAAGTCCTACTCGGCGTACGCTGGTGCGACAGATGCCATGGTGCAGTGGTGGTACGGCCATAACGCGGTAGGTTTTTTCCTCACCGCAGGCTTCCTCGGGATGATGTACTACTTCGTGCCGAAACAGGCCGAGCGTCCGGTGTACTCCTATCGCTTGTCCATCGTGCACTTCTGGGCGCTGATCACCCTGTACATCTGGGCCGGCCCGCACCACCTGCACTACACCGCGCTGCCGGACTGGGCTCAGTCCCTGGGCATGGTGATGTCGCTGGTACTGCTGGCTCCGAGCTGGGGCGGCATGATCAACGGCATGATGACCCTCTCGGGCGCCTGGCATAAGCTGCGCAGCGATCCGATCCTGCGCTTCCTGGTGGTGTCCCTGGCGTTCTACGGCATGTCGACCTTCGAAGGTCCGATGATGGCGATCAAGACTGTCAACGCCCTGTCTCACTACACCGACTGGACCATCGGCCACGTACACGCCGGCGCTCTGGGCTGGGTAGCGATGATCTCTATCGGTGCGCTGTATCACCTGATTCCAAAAGTCTTCGGCCGCGAGCAGATGTACAGCGTCGGCTTGATCAACACGCACTTCTGGCTCGCCACCATCGGCACCGTGCTCTACATCGCTTCGATGTGGGTCAACGGCATTGCCCAGGGCCTGATGTGGCGCGCAATCAACGATGACGGCACCCTCACCTACTCCTTCGTCGAAACCCTGGTGGCCAGCCACCCAGGCTTCATCGTGCGACTGGTCGGTGGTGCGATCTTCCTCAGCGGCATGTTCCTGATGGCTTACAACACCTGGCGCACCGTGCGTGCCGCGGTGCCAGCCGAAGTCACCGCCGCTGCGCAGATGGCCTGAGGAGTTCGCCATGAAACACGAAACGATTGAAAAAAACGTCGGCCTGCTGATGCTGCTGATGGTCTTCGCGGTGAGCATCGGCGGTCTGACTCAGATCGTCCCGCTGTTCTTCCAAGACGTCACCAACAAGCCGGTGGAAGGCATGAAGCCCTACACCGCCCTGCAGCTGGAAGGTCGCGACATCTACATCCGCGAAGGCTGCGTACAGTGCCACTCGCAGATGATCCGTCCGTTCCGCGCGGAAACCGAACGCTATGGCCACTACTCGGTAGCCGGTGAAAGCGTCTGGGATCACCCGTTCCTGTGGGGTTCCAAGCGTACCGGTCCGGATCTGGCCCGAGTCGGCGCCCGCTACTCCGATGACTGGCATCGTGCGCACTTGTACAACCCGCGCAACGTCGTGCCTGAATCGAAAATGCCGGCCTACCCATGGCTGGTGACCGCACCGGTGGACAGCAGCCATACCGAAACCAAGCTCAAGGTCATGCGCACTCTTGGTGTGCCTTACACCGACGACGACATTGCCGGTGCTACCGCCTCACTCAAGGGCAAGACCGAGATGGACGCCCTGGTGGCCTACCTGCAAGTGCTCGGCACTTCGATCAAGAGCAAGAGGTGAACCATGGGTTTTGAACTCGATAGCGGCATGATCCGCGGCCTCGGGACCCTGGTGGTGATGATCGCCTTCATCGGCTTGTCGATCTGGGTGTTCAACTCAAAACGCAATCCCGAGTTTGCTCAGGCACGCCTGCTGCCCTTCGCCGATGACCCGCAAGCGGGCTCGGCACCGGCCGGCAACACAACAGATGACGCTCAACCTCAAGAGCCTGCAACAAGGAGCATTCGGCCATGACCACCTTCTGGAGTACGTGGATCTGCGTACTGACCATTGGCAGCCTGATCGGCCTGACCTGGCTATTGGTCGGCACCCGCAAGGGTGAAACCAAGGGCAGTGTCGACCAGACCATGGGCCACGCCTTCGATGGTATCGAGGAGTACGACAACCCCCTGCCGCAATGGTGGTTCCTGCTGTTCGCCGGGACCCTGGTGTTCTCGGTGGGTTACCTGATCCTTTATCCGGGCCTGGGTAACTGGAAAGGCATCCTGCCGGGCTATGAAGACGGCTGGACCCAGAACAAGGAATGGGAAAAGGAAATGGCCAAGGCCGACGTCAAATTTGGGCCGATCTTCGCCAAATTTGCAGCCATGCCCGTGGAAGAAGTGGCCAAGGACCCACAAGCGCTGAAGATGGGTGGACGCCTGTTCGCCTCCAACTGTTCGGTCTGCCACGGTTCCGACGCCAAGGGTGCCTATGGCTTCCCTAACCTGGCCGATAACATCTGGCGCTGGGGTGGCAGTGCCGAAACCATCAAGGCCAGCATCATGGGTGGTCGTCACGCAGCCATGCCAGCCTGGGGCGAAGTGCTCAAGGAAGACGGGGTGAAAAACGTAGCCGCTTATGTACGTCACGAACTGGCCGGCCTGCCCCTGCCTGCGGACAGCGATGCTGACCTGCAAGCAGGACAGCAAGCCTTCAGCACCACCTGTGTCGCCTGCCACGGCGCCAACGGCAAGGGCACCGAGATCATGGGTGCACCTGACCTGACCCAACCGGCCGGCTTCATCTACGGCACCAGCCTGGCCCAACTGCAACAGACTATTCGCCATGGTCGCCAGGGCCAGATGCCGGCGCAGAGCGAATTGCTCGGCAACGACAAAGTGCAACTGCTGGCCGCCTACGTGTACAGCCTGTCGCACAACAACAGCGATAAGTCGCAAGCAGCAAGCGAGAAGTAAAAAGAGTAACGGCAAGCTGTGAGTTTCAAACTTGCAGCTTGCCGCTTTGAAGCATCCCCCTCCGCTCCTTTGCGACCAAGTGTCGCACCCTCTCTGCCCCTTCGTTTGCACTGATCTGAATCAGGTCTAAGCTTGCCCGGAAGTGGGCTGACAACAGTCAGTCACAGGCCAACGGTATCCGTAACGCTCGAAGCTTCTGCTCGATGACAGGCCGCAAGAGCTGGTTTCTACCGGCTGTCGACTCGCTTACCGCCTGTCAGCTGATCCATCAGCTTCCACACGCCCGGTTACAACTAACCTGAAACCCTGACTTTCTTGTCCACTGCGACAGTTTGTCCGAGGGCATTTTTTTGTCCCTACTCGGCATAGGGAAAGGCCGCAGAATCAGGCATGGAACGCATTGACCCAGGTCATAGCGCGTTGCAATGACCCCCTGCTTTCTCCATACTTGCGGCCGATTTTCATCCCTAATAAAACACCCAAACCGTGGAACCTTAGAATGAGCACAGCAATCAGTCCGACTGCTTATAACTATAAGGTAGTCCGCCAGTTCGCCATCATGACGGTGGTCTGGGGGATCCTTGGCATGGGGCTCGGTGTCTTCATCGCCTCACAATTGGTCTGGCCGGAGTTGAACTTCGGTCTGCCGTGGACGACGTTTGGACGCTTGCGCCCGCTGCACACTAACCTGGTGATCTTCGCCTTCGGTGGATGTGCATTGTTTGCCACTTCTTACTATGTCGTGCAGCGAACCTGCCAGACGCGACTGATTTCCGACAGCCTTGCGGCCTTCACCTTCTGGGGTTGGCAAGCAGTGATCGTCGGCGCAATCGTGACCCTGCCCCTGGGTTACACCACTACCAAGGAATACGCCGAACTGGAATGGCCACTAGCCATCCTCCTGGCGATCGTCTGGGTCGTCTACGGCCTGGTGTTCTTTGGCACCATCACCAAGCGCAAGACCAAGCACATCTACGTGGGCAACTGGTTCTACGGTGCCTTCATCGTGGTTACCGCGATGCTGCACATCGTCAACCACGCCTCCCTGCCGGTCAGCCTCTTCAAGTCCTATTCGGCCTACGCCGGTGCGACTGACGCGATGATCCAGTGGTGGTACGGTCACAACGCTGTGGGCTTCTTCCTGACCACCGGCTTCCTCGGGATGATGTACTACTTCGTACCCAAGCAGGCCGAGCGCCCGATCTACTCCTATCGCCTGTCCATCGTGCACTTCTGGGCGCTGATCACCCTGTACATCTGGGCCGGCCCGCACCACCTGCACTACACCGCGCTGCCGGACTGGGCCCAGTCCCTGGGCATGGCCATGTCGATTATCCTGCTGGCTCCAAGCTGGGGCGGCATGATCAACGGCATGATGACCCTGTCGGGCGCCTGGCATAAGCTGCGCACCGACCCGATCCTGCGCTTCCTGGTGGTATCCCTGGCGTTCTACGGCATGTCGACTTTCGAAGGTCCGATGATGGCGATCAAGACCGTCAACTCGCTCTCGCACTACACCGACTGGACCATCGGCCACGTACACGCCGGCGCTCTGGGCTGGGTAGCGATGATCTCCATCGGCGCGCTGTACCACCTGATCCCGAAAGTCTTCGGTCGTCAGCAAATGCACAGCGTCGGCCTGATCAACACGCACTTCTGGCTCGCCACCATCGGCACCGTGCTCTACATCGCCTCGATGTGGGTCAACGGCATCACCCAGGGTTTGATGTGGCGCGCAATCAACGATGACGGCACCCTCACCTACTCCTTCGTCGAAGCGCTGCAAGCCAGCCATCCAGGCTTCATCGTCCGCGCCGTGGGCGGTGCGTTCTTTGCTGCCGGCATGCTGTTCATGGCCTACAACGTGTTCCGTACCGTTCGCGCCTCGAACCCGGCTGAAGCTGAAGCCGCCGCTCAGATCGCTGTAGTTGGAGCTCACTGATGAAGCACGAAGTAGTCGAGAAGAACATTGGCCTGCTGGCCTTCTTCATGGTCATTGCCGTGAGCATCGGCGGCCTGACCCAGATCGTCCCGCTGTTCTTCCAGGACGTCACCAACAAGCCGGTCGAAGGCATGAAGCCTCGCCCGGCACTGGAACTGGAAGGCCGCGACATCTACATCGCCAACGGTTGCGTACAGTGCCACTCGCAGATGATCCGCCCGTTCCGTGCGGAAACCGAACGCTATGGCCACTACTCGGTCGCGGGTGAAAGCGTTTGGGACCACCCGTTCCTGTGGGGTTCCAAGCGGACCGGACCGGACCTGGCCCGAGTCGGTGGCCGTTACTCCGATGACTGGCAGCGTGCGCATTTGTACAACCCGCGCAACGTGGTCCCCGAGTCGAAAATGCCGGCTTACCCGTTCCTCGTAGAAAACAAGCTCGACGGCAAAGACACCGCGAAGAAAATGGAAGTCTTGCGCACGCTCGGCGTCCCTTACACCGACGAAGACATCGCCGGTGCCAAGGATGCAGTGAAGGGCAAAACCGAAATGGACGCGCTGGTGGCCTATCTGCAAGGCCTGGGCACCATCATCAAAAGCAAACGGTGATCTAGATGGATATCGGGATGATTCGTGGCCTGGGCACCCTTGTTGTGATGGTGGCCTTTATCGGTTTGGCGCTCTGGGTGTTCAGCCCCAAGCGCAAGTCCGAGTTTGAAGACGCGACCTTGTTGCCGTTCGCGGATGATCCCGACGCCATCAAGCACGTCGAGCAAGCTTCTAGGAGTAACAAAGAATGACTACGTTCTGGAGTCTGTACGTTACAGTCCTCAGTCTGGGTACCATCTTCGCCCTGACCTGGCTGCTGCTGTCGACCCGCAAGGGCCAGCGCACCGAGCAGACCGACGAGACGGTCGGCCACTCCTTCGACGGGATCGAGGAGTACGACAACCCACTGCCGAAATGGTGGTTCATGCTGTTCGTCGGCACCATCGTCTTCGCCCTGGGTTACCTGGTGCTGTACCCGGGCCTGGGCAACTGGAAAGGCGTCCTGCCTGGCTACGCCTACCTCGATAACGAGAAGCAGACCCCATTCGCCAACGGCCAGTCCGGCTGGACCGGTGTGCACGAATGGGAAAAAGAAATGGCCAAGTCGGACGCCAAGTTCGGTCCGATCTTCGCCAAGTACGCCGCCATGCCGATCGAAGAAGTGGCCAAGGACCCGCAAGCCCTGAAAATGGGCGGTCGCCTGTTCGCCTCCAACTGCTCGGTCTGCCACGGTTCCGACGCCAAGGGCGCTTATGGCTTCCCCAACCTGACCGACGCCGACTGGCGCTGGGGCGGTGAGCCGGAAACCATCAAGACCACCATCATGGGCGGTCGCCACGCGATCATGCCAGGTTGGCTGGATAGCCTGAAAGAGCAAGGCGTGAGTGACGTAGCCGCTTACGTACTGACCAACCTCGATGGACGCAAGCTGCCGGAAGGCATCAAGGCCGATCCGGTCAACGGCCAGAAGATCTTCGCCACCACTTGTGCGGTCTGCCATGGCCCAGAAGGCAAGGGTACCCCAGCCATGGGCGCGCCCAACCTGACTCACCCGGCAGCGTTCATCTACGGTTCGAGCTTCGCTCAACTGCAGCAGACTATTCGTTACGGCCGTCAGGGCGTGATGCCTGCTCAGGATCATCTGCAAGGCAACGACAAGGTTCACCTGCTGGCGGCTTATGTCTACAGCCTGTCCCACGGTGACAAGCAGGCCGACGCCGAGTAACACCGACGCCTGAAAGCAAAACCCAACGGCCCCGCCAACTCTCATTGGCGGGGCCGTTTTATTTGCGCCACTGCCTTGCGCCCGACTCCATCCACCGAAGCCCGACAATAAACGCGCTACTTACCACAAACACCCTGGCCCATGAGCCAAAGGTGGCATCCCCCGCAAGACAGAGGCACGGTCCTTTAGCAGACGTCTGCTCAACCTGCTGAAAATTTGAACGGCGGGAAGCGCAAAACGGTCCATAATTCACAAGTCAATTGATTCAAGTCATTACACCATCAGTTGATTTCCCCCAACGCGACCAAAGGTCGCACCCTTGCGCTAGAGCTACAGGCGTATCATTGCGCCACCGCAATACCCCTTTTGACCCCGGTCGGCACGTACTGACCGAGGCATTTTTCCACTGCCGTGGGATGCAATGATGAGCAACCAGATTCCCGTACAAAACGTTACCCCGCCTGCAAAAAACACGACTAACAGCGTCGACCTCTACGCCTCCAGGGAAAAAATCTACACCCGCGCCTTTACCGGCTTGTTCCGCAACCTGCGCATGGTTGGCGGCGCCGGATTGTTCCTCCTGTACTTCGGTACCGTCTGGCTCAACTGGGGCGGCCACCAGGCGGTCTGGTGGAACCTGCCGGAACGTAAATTCTTTATTTTTGGCGCCACCTTCTGGCCCCAGGACTTCATCCTGCTCTCCGGCCTGCTGATCATTGCCGCCTTCGGCCTGTTCTTCATCACCGTCTACGCCGGACGTGTCTGGTGCGGCTACACCTGCCCGCAGAGTGTCTGGACGTGGATTTACATGTGGTGCGAAAAGGTCACCGAAGGCGACCGCAACCAGCGTATCAAGCTGGACAAGGCGCCCATGAGCGCCAACAAATTCCTGCGCAAGCTCAGCAAGCACAGCCTCTGGCTGCTGATCGGCTTCCTCACCGGCATGACCTTCGTCGGCTACTTCTCGCCGATCCGCGAACTGGTCATCGACTTCTTCACCGGACAGGCTGATGGCTGGTCGTATTTCTGGGTCGGTTTCTTCACCCTGGCGACCTACGGCAACGCCGGCTGGCTGCGGGAGCAGGTGTGCATCTACATGTGTCCTTATGCACGCTTCCAGAGCGTGATGTTCGACAAGGACACCCTGATCGTTTCCTACGACCCGCGCCGCGGTGAAACCCGTGGCCCGCGCAAGAAAGGCGCCGATTACAAGGCCATGGGCCTGGGCGACTGCATCGACTGCACCATGTGTGTTCAGGTCTGCCCCACCGGCATCGACATCCGCGACGGCCTGCAGATCGAATGTATTGGCTGCGCCGCCTGCATCGACGCCTGCGACAACATCATGGACAAGATGGAGTACCCTCGCGGGCTCATCAGCTACACCACCGAACACAACCTCTCCGGGCAGAAAACCCATAAACTGCGTCCGCGCCTGATCGGTTACGCCCTGGTGCTGCTGGCGATGATCAGCCTGCTGGTCACCGCGTTCGTCATGCGTCCACTGGTGGGCTTCGACGTCAGCAAGGACCGCGTGCTGTACCGCGAGAATGCCGAAGGCCGGATCGAAAACGTCTACAGCCTGAAGATCATGAACAAGGACCAGCACGATCACACCTATCTGCTGGACGCCGCCGGCCTGCCGGACCTGAAACTGCAGGGCAAACGCGAGATCCACGTGGTAGCCGGCGACATCGTCAGCATGCCAGTGGAGCTTTCGGTGGCCCCGGAACAACTGCCGTCGACCACCAACGAGGTGAAGTTCATCCTCAAGGATGCCGACGATGACAGTGTCCACGTTGAAGCCAAGAGCCGGTTCATCGGCCCACAAAATCGTTAACAGAGAAGTGACCATGCCCACAGCCACAGCCACTAGCCCTTGGTACAAGCACCTCTGGCCCTGGATCATCATCGGTATCCTCGCCTGCTCGGTTACCCTGACCCTGTCCATGGTGACCATTGCCGTGAACAACCCGGACAACCTGGTCAACGACAACTACTACGAGGCCGGCAAGGGCATCAACCGCTCCCTGGACCGCGAACTGCTGGCCCAGACCTTGAAGATGCGCGCCAACGTGCACCTTGATGAAGTCACCGGCGAAGTCGATCTGCGCCTGAGCGGCGACAGCCAGCCCAAGACCCTTGAGCTGAACCTGATCTCGCCGACCCAGCCGGAGAAGGATCGCAAGATCAGCCTGACCCGCAGTGAGAGCGAACACGGTCGCTACATCGGCCAATTGACCGACAAGGTCGAAGGCCGCCGCTTTGTCGAACTGCTGGGGATCGAAGGCGACAAGACCTGGCGCATGTTCGAAGAAGAACAGGTCAGCCACGACAAAGACCTGCTGCTGGGTGACGAACCGCTGCAAGGCGCGGAAGATCTGAACTGATCAACACCTGTCATACATCGCCGGCCCGCCGCCCACCCTGTCAGGGTGGAAGTCGACGGGTCGGCGATGAGTTTTTCCCCGACCACAAAGACCGCCGATGACCACGCCACTGCCTTGCTACCACTGCGCCCTGCCGGTTCCCGCCGGCAGCCGGTTCACCGCCGTCGTGCTCGGCGAATCCCGAGAGCTCTGCTGCCCGGGGTGCCAGGCGGTGGCCGAGGCCATCGTCGCGGGCGGCCTGGAGCATTACTACAGCCACCGCAGTGAAGCATCGGCCAACCCGCAAGCCCTCCCCGTCCAGTTGCTAGACGAGCTGGCGCTGTATGACCGCGCCGACGTGCAGCAACCCTTCGTTCGCCACGAAGGCGAATTGGCGGAAACCACCCTGCTCATGGAAGGCATCAGTTGCGCCGCCTGCGGCTGGCTGATCGAAAAACACCTGCGCAGCGTGCCGGCGGTGGCCGAGGTCCGGCTGAATCTGTCCAACCATCGCCTGTATGTGCGCTGGGCAGACGCTCAGTTGCCCCTGAGCCAGGTCCTCAGCGAACTGCGGCACATCGGTTACGCCGCCCACCCCTATCAACCGGACCGCGCCTCGGAACAACTGGCCAGCGAGAACCGCCTGGCCTTGCGCCAGCTGGGAGTCGCCGGACTGCTGTGGATCCAGGCCATGATGGCAACCATGGCCACTTGGCCGGAATTCAACATCGACCTGAGCCCGGAGCTGCACACCATCCTGCGCTGGGTCGCGCTGTTCCTTACCACACCTATCGTCTTCTACAGTTGCGCACCTTTCTTCAAAGGCGCCATGCGTGATTTGCGCACCCGACACCTGACCATGGATGTCTCGGTGTCCCTGGCCATCGGTGGAGCCTATCTGGCGGGCATCTGGACCGCCATCAGCGGGGTCGGCGAGTTGTATTTCGACGCGGTCGGCATGTTCGCCCTGTTCCTCCTCGCCGGACGCTACCTGGAGCGACGCGCCCGAGAGCGTACCGCCGCGGCCACCGCGCAACTGGTCAACCTGTTGCCAGCCTCCTGCCTGCGCCTGAGTGATGACGGCCAGAGCGAACGCATCCTGCTCACCGAGCTGCGCCTGGGCGACCGGGTGCTGGTGCACCCCGGAGCGGTGCTGCCGGCGGACGGCAAGATCCTCGACGGCCAGTCGAGCGTTGACGAATCCCTGCTCACCGGCGAGTACCTGCCACAACCCCGCAGCCAGGGTGACACGGTCACTGCCGGCACCCTGAACGTCGAAGGCGCACTGACCGTGGAAGTCCAGGCCCTGGGCCAGAACACTCGGCTATCAGCCATCGTGCGCCTGCTGGACCGGGCCCAGGCGGAAAAACCGCGACTGGCGGAAGTCGCCGACCGCGCCGCGCAATGGTTCCTGCTGTTTTCGTTGATTGCCGCGGCTGCCATTGGCCTGCTGTGGTGGCAGCTGGACGCATCACGGGCCTTCTGGATCGTCCTGGCGATGCTGGTTGCCACCTGCCCCTGCGCGCTGTCCCTGGCCACCCCCACTGCCCTGACCGCCGCCACCGGAACCCTGCATAAACTCGGCCTGCTGTTGACCCGCGGCCATGTGCTGGAAGGCCTGAATCAGATCGACACGGTGATTTTCGACAAGACCGGCACCCTCACCGAAGGGCGCCTGGCATTGCGCTCCATCCGGCCACTGGGTGGCTTATCCAGCGCTGATTGCCTGAGCCTCGCTGCCGCCCTAGAGAACCGCTCGGAACACCCCATCGCCCGGGCTTTCGGCCGCGCGCCGGTGGCCGCCGAAGAAGTCACCAGTAGCCCAGGGCTGGGGCTGGAGGGTTTGGTCGGTACACAACGCTTGCGCATCGGCCAACCGGCATTCGTCTGTGAACTCAGTGGCTGCGCGGTTCCGCCAATGCCCGACGAACCCGGCCAGTGGCTATTGCTTGGCGACAGCCAGGGCGCCCTTGCCTGGCTGGTGCTCGATGATCGCTTGCGCAGCGACGCCCCAGCCCTGCTAGCGGCCTGTAAGGCCCGCGGCTGGCGCACCCTGCTGCTTTCCGGGGACAGCTCGCCGATGGTTGCCAGCGTCGCCGCCGAGCTGCAGATCGATGAAGCCCACGGCGGCCTGCGCCCGGATGACAAACTGCAGATACTGCAACAACTGCATCAGCAGGGTCGCAAGGTGCTGATGCTGGGTGACGGCGTCAACGACGTACCGGTGCTGGCTGCAGCCGACATCAGCGTCGCCATGGGTTCGGCCACCGACCTGGCTAAGACCAGTGCCGATGCCGTGCTGCTGTCCAACCGCCTGGATGCCCTGGTACAGGCCTTCAGCCTGGCCCGTCGGACCCGTCGGGTAATCATCGAGAACCTGCTCTGGGCCGGGCTGTACAATGGCCTGATGCTGCCATTCGCCGCCCTCGGCTGGATCACCCCCATATGGGCCGCGATCGGCATGTCCATCAGTTCCCTGACCGTGGTGCTCAATGCCCTGCGCCTGACCCGCATGCCGCGGTCGGCCGACAGCGCCAGTACCCCCGAAACCCGCCCGCTGCCGGCCTGAGCCGCCGGGCCTGGAGTCCAGATGCCTGCTCTTTATGTGATGATCCCGGCCGCCCTGTTGATCGTGGCCATCGCTATCTACATCTTCTTCTGGGCCGTCGACAGCGGTCAGTACGACGACCTCGACGGCCCGGCCCACAGCATCCTGTTCGACGACCAGGACCCAAGCCACACTGCAGCGGTGGACGAAGTCAAACGGCCGCCGGCAAACGACGCCGAACCCGTGAAAAAACCGGAACCGCCCCATGCTTGAGCTAGCTCCCCTGCTGGTTTCAGCGCTGATCCTCGGCCTGCTGGGCGGCGGCCATTGCCTGGGCATGTGCGGCGGCCTGATGGGGGCGCTGACCCTGGCGATTCCCCCGGAGCAACGCAGACGACGCTTTCGCCTGCTGCTGGCGTACAACCTGGGCCGCATTCTCAGCTACGCCCTGGCCGGTCTACTGCTCGGCCTGGCGGGCTGGGCGGTAGCCAGCAGCCCGGTAGCGCTGTTCATGCGGGTCCTGGCCGGCTTGCTACTGATCGCCATGGGTCTGTACCTGGCTGGCTGGTGGAGCGGCCTGACCCGCATCGAAGGTCTGGGCAAGGGCCTGTGGCGGCATATCCAACCCGTGGCCAACCGCCTGTTGCCAGTCTCCAGCCTGCCCCGCGCGCTGCTGCTGGGTGCGCTCTGGGGCTGGCTGCCTTGCGGCCTGGTGTACAGCACCCTGCTGTGGTCTGCGAGTCAGGGCAATGCCCTGGACAGTGCCTTGCTGATGCTGGCTTTCGGTCTTGGTACCTGGCCAGTGCTGCTGGCTACCGGCCTTGCGGCGGAGCGGGTTACCGCCCTGCTGCGCCGTCGCAGCGTGCGCCTGGCCGGCGGCCTGCTGGTGATGCTCTTCGGCATCTGGACCCTGCCGGGCCCTCACCAGCACTGGCTGATGGGTCACTGATCCCGGGAAAGTACTCGCCTAAAAGGCCTGTACAGCCCGCCGGTGCTACTCCAGCGGCTCCCGAACACCCTTGATACAAGTCAAGATGGCCAAGGCCTGAACCTCCTAGACTCGCGAACACTGCCAGCCTATCCGGGGGAATTCCCGCATGCTCGACGCCATTCGTTGGGACACAGATCTGATCCGCCGTTACGACCTGGCGGGACCACGCTACACCTCATACCCGACCGCCGTGCAATTCAACAGCCAAGTCGGCGCCTTCGACCTGTTGCACGCCCTGCGTGACAGCCGCAAGGCCCAACGCCCATTGTCGCTGTACGTGCATATCCCGTTCTGCGCCAACATTTGCTACTACTGCGCGTGCAACAAGGTCATCACCAAAGATCGCAGCCGTGCCCTGCCCTACCTGCAGCGCCTGGAACAGGAGATGCAATTGATCGCCTGTCACCTGGCCCCCAACCAAAAGGTCGAGCAACTGCACTTCGGCGGTGGCACCCCGACCTTTCTCAACCACGACGAACTGCGCCAGCTGATGGCCCTGCTGCGCAAGCATTTCAATCTGCTCGACGACGACTCCGGCGACTACGGCATCGAGATCGACCCGCGAGAGGCCGATTGGTCGACCATGGGCCTGCTGAGGGAACTGGGATTCAACCGGGTCAGCATCGGCCTGCAGGACCTCGACCCGGCGGTGCAACGCGCGGTCAACCGCCTGCAGAGCCTGGAAGAAACCCGGGCCGTGATCGAGGCGGCACGCACCCTGCAATTTCGCTCGATCAACATCGACCTGATCTACGGCCTGCCCAAGCAGACTCCAGACAACTTCGCCCGAACCGTGGAAGAAGTCATCAGCCTGCAGCCGGATCGGCTCTCGGTGTTCAACTATGCCCACTTGCCCGAGCGCTTCATGCCGCAACGGCGAATCAACGGCACTGAGCTGCCAGCGCCTGCGGAAAAGCTGCAGATGCTGCAACGTACCATCGAGCAACTGACAGCGGCCGGCTATCGCTATATCGGCATGGACCACTTCGCCCTGCCCGATGACGAATTGGCCATCGCCCAGGAGGAGTCGACCCTGCAACGCAACTTCCAGGGCTATACCACTCACGGTCATTGCGACTTGATTGGTCTGGGGGTGTCCGCCATCAGTCAGATCGGTGATCTCTACTGCCAGAACAGCAGTGACCTGACGCATTATCAAAACGCCTTGGCCGGCGCGCAACTGGCCACTAGTCGTGGACTGGTATGTAATGCCGACGATCGTCTGCGCCGTGAAGTTATTCAACAACTGATCTGCAACTTTAGTCTTAAGTTTGAAGAGATCGAGCAAGCATTCAATATCGACTTTCGCGGCTACTTCAATGAACTTTGGCCGGAACTGGAAGAGATGGCCGACGATGGCCTGATCGAACTCAGCAGCGAAACGATCACCGTGCTGCCCGCCGGGCGTTTGCTGGTGCGCTCGGTGTGCATGGTCTTCGATGCGTACCTGGGCCAGCAGAATCGTCAGCGCTTTTCCCGGGTGATCTAGGACTTCATGAGCAGCGAGGCCGCTTTCATCATCTGCTCAGGACTCAAGCCCGCCCCTTTCATCGCCTTGGCCAGGGAGGCATTGGCGGTTAGTAAACCGCCGTCGAGCGTTGCCAGTGCTGATTGCAGGCTACCGATCCGGACTTTGGCCTCTTCAGGGCTCAAGTGTTTGTCGGCCATGACGGCCTGAAGCTGGACCAGGGTTTCGGCAATCTATTGTTGCAATTTTCTGATCATTTTGAGGAGCTGTTGAATATTCCGGGCAGACCACTTTCCTCGCTATCGCGGTCGCGCCCTTTGGCTACGGCGGATTTCTTCAGCCCCGGCCCTGACAGCGACACTTTGACGCCCTCCTCGAGCGTAGGTTCTGCAACTAATGAGGACACCCTTAGTTGATTGCCGTCAATATTTTTCGAAGGCTCAGGAAGTGACTGCAAGTTATTGCTGCCATTAGCAATACTGCCACCCGACGGTATGTTTTCAGCTCCCCTAGTTACTTTCGTTAACAGGTTATCGACCTACAAAAGGATTGCTTTACGACTAACAGTCAACACGGCACGGACTGGCCGGAACCTCCTCCCGTGAGTTACCCTTACGGCTTATGTGTGTTTTCCCACAAGGATTCTAGAATGTCCGAGCCAGTTAAACTGCGCGCTCATAACCAGGCCCATTGCAAGGATTGCAGCCTGGCTCCTCTGTGCCTGCCACTTTCCTTGAATTTGGAAGACATGGACGCGCTGGACGAAATCGTCAAACGTGGCCGCCCATTGAAAAAAGGCGAGTTCCTGTTCCGTCAGGGTGACGGCTTCGACTCGGTCTATGCCGTACGTTCAGGTGCTCTGAAAACCTTCAGCCTCAGCGACGGTGGCGAAGAACAGATCACCGGCTTCCACCTGCCCAGCGAATTGGTAGGCCTGTCCGGCATGGACACCGAAAGCCACCCGGTTTCGGCGCAAGCGCTGGAAACCACCTCGGTATGCGAAATCCCCTTTGAACGTCTCGACGAACTGGCCCTGCAATTGCCGCAGTTGCGCCGTCAGTTGATGCGAGTCATGAGCCGCGAGATCCGCGACGATCAGCAAATGATGCTGCTGCTGTCGAAAAAAACTGCCGACGAGCGTATTGCCACTTTTCTGGTCAACCTGTCAGCACGTTTTCGCGCCCGTGGCTTCTCGGCCAACCAGTTCCGCCTAAGTATGTCGCGCAACGAAATCGGCAACTACCTGGGCCTGGCGGTGGAAACCGTATCCCGGGTGTTCACCCGCTTCCAGCAGAACGAACTGATTGCCGCTGAAGGCAAAGAGGTGCACATCCTCAATCCGATCCAGCTCTGCGCCTTGGCCGGCGGCTCGGTAGAAGGCTGATCCACACCTCATGCGACTGAGCCAAGCCGCTCGGTCGCAGGTATACTGGCGCGGCCTATTTTGCCCGCCAGGACACCTGAAGATGGCCTTCGACTCCTTCGACATCAAATCCCTGATCCGCCCTGTCATCGACTTCCCGAAAGCGGGCGTAATCTTCCGTGACATCACCCCTCTGTTCCAGTCTCCCCGAGCCCTGCGCCTGGTGGCCGACAGTTTCGCCCAGCGTTATGTCGAAGCAGACTTCAGCCACATCGGAGCCATGGACGCCCGGGGCTTCCTGATCGGCTCGATCATCGCCTACCAACTGAATAAGCCGCTGATCCTGTTTCGCAAGCAGGGCAAACTGCCGGCGGATGTGCTCGCTGAGGGCTACCAGACCGAGTACGGCGAAGCCTTCCTCGAAGTGCACGCCGACAGCCTGTGCGAAGGTGATTCAGTGCTGATGTTCGATGATCTGATCGCTACCGGCGGCACGCTGATCGCCGCGGCCAATCTGGTCCGGCGCATGGGTGCGAAGATCTATGAAGCCGCCGCCATCATCGACCTGCCGGAACTGGGCGGCTCGCAGAAACTGGAAGACATGGGCATCCCGACCTTCTGCCTGACTCAGTTCTCACTGTCCGAACGCTGAGTCGACTGCTGCCGGCCATCCCCAGTCCCTTCCAGGGGCCGGCAGCCCCACCTGCCTCATCACCCACGGTCAACGCACGGGTGATCAGCCGTCCACTGCGTCGCCGTCCTGGAGCGCCAGCTACTGCGGGCTCCCGGCATCAAAGAATGGGCGCTGCCTTATGACTGACTGCTTGGCAGCGATACGGCAATAAAGCGCGCTGAATCGCGCCAGGGAAGGTATGTAGCAACCGCCGACCACGAGGCCGTGTCGACCATCGATCGCGGCGTGGCGGACTCGCCACAGCCCCAGAACGAACCCTTACTCTGTGGCCGCTGAGCGGCACTCCTGACAAAGTCATCAGCACCATGCTCAGGGACTTCCCGCCTTGGGGCCCATACCCTGCGGCACAAAGAACCGCAGACCGCAGGTGACTGCCTAAAGCCCCATCTGCTTGCTGATGATTTCGTTCATCACCTCACGGGTGCCGCCGCCGATGGAGAGAATGCGGTTATCGCGGTACAGGCGTTCCACCAGGCTTTCGCGCATGTAGCCCATGCCGCCAAGGATCTGCACCGCATCGTTGGTAATGCGATCGGCGGTATCAGTGGCGAAGTTCTTGGCCATGGAGATTTCCTTGATCACACTTTTGCCAGCGGCCATCTTCGCCGCCTGGCGGTAGGTGAACTCCCGAGAGACTTCCAGAGCTGTCGCCATCTCCGCCAGACGATGCTTAAGCACCTGGAACTTGGCAATCGGCTTGCCGAAGGCCTCACGCTCTCGGGCCCACTTCAGGCTTTCCTCCAGGGCCATCTGAGCGGTCATGTTGGCCATCAGCGCCAGGGCCAGGCGCTCGCTCTGGAAGTTGCCCATGATGCAGGCAAACCCCAGGTTCTCGGCACCGATCAGGTTACCCACTGGCACTCGACAATCGTCGAAGAACAACTCGGCGGTGTCCGAAGCCCACCACCCCATCTTCTTCAACTGCCGGCCCACGGTGAAGCCTGGGGTACCTTTCTCGATCAACAGCAGACTGATACCGCCATAACCGGGTTCGCCCGTGCGCACCGCGACAGTATAGAAATCGGCGCGTACGCCGCTGGTAATAAAGGTCTTGCTACCACTGACCCGGTAGTGATCGCCGTCGCGTATCGCACGGGTCTGCAGATTGGCCACGTCCGAGCCACCGCCAGGCTCGGTCACCGCCAGGGCACAGATTTTCTCCCCGGACAGCACCAGCGGCGCGACCCGCTCAGACACCTCGGCACGCGCCCATTTGACGATAGGCGGCAGACCGATATCCAGCGAGCCCAGCCCTGCAACCAAACCGCCGGAACCACTGCGCATCAGCTCTTCGCTGGCGGCGATCTTGGCGAACAGGTCACCTTCATGGCTGCCGCCCAGGACTTCGGGATAACCGATACCAAGAATCCCGGCAGCGCCGGCCTTGAGATACAACTCGCGGGGAAAACTCGCGGCCTCCTCCCACTGATCGATCTCGGGGAGGATTTCACGCTCGACGAAACGTCGCACACTGTCGCGGACCAACTGGTGGCTGGGTTCGAAGTATTCCTGGCAGGCAGACATCGGCAAGCTCCTCTGAAGGGTCGAGGAAACTTACCAAGCGCTTGCTTGGTTTTCAACAAAATCCATCTAGCGTTCGCCTGCAGGAGCCGGCGAACGGAGCGTGAACTACAACGCGATGGGTTTACGCCCCGCAAATGAATGCGCCAGGGTGCCGCCATCCACCAGCTCCAGCTCACCTCCCAGCGGCACGCCGTGGGCAATGCGCGAAGTGATCAGACCTTTGTTGGCCAAGAGCTGGGCGATGTAATGGGCCGTCGCTTCACCTTCCACCGTGGGGTTGGTGGCCAGGATCACTTCGCTGAAGCTGTCCTGCTCTGCGATCCGCGCCAGCAACTGGGGAATGCCGATAGCTTCCGGACCCAGGCCGTCCAGGGGCGACAAGTGCCCTTTGAGGACGAAGTAGCGACCGCGATAACCGGTCTGCTCCACTGCGTACACATCCATCGGCCCCTCCACCACGCACAGCAGGCTGTCGTCACGACGCGGATCGGCACACTGCGGGCACAACTCGTCTTCAGTCAGGGTTCGGCATTGGCGGCAATGCCCCACGCCTTCCATGGCCAGGCTCAGGGCCTGGGCCAGGCGCAAGCCGCCGCTGCGATCACGCTCGAGCAACTGCAAGGCCATGCGCTGGGCGGTTTTCTGACCCACGCCCGGCAAAGTACGCAGGGCATCGATCAGTTGGCGAATCAGGGGGCTGAAGCTCATGGGCAAAGGTCCGACAAAACAACGAGACGCGGTTTATACCCGCGCCTCGGGGTAGCGTCAAATGCTCGCGTCCGAGGCGACCTTGATCACCAGCTTGCCGAAGTTGCGCCCTTCCAACAGGCCGATAAAGGCTTGCGGCGCCTGCTCCAGGCCCTCGACCACGTCCTCCTTGAACTTGACCTTGCCTTCGCGCACCCAGGGCGCCATGGCCTTGATGAACTCCGAGTGCCGGTCGCCGTAGTCGTCGAAGACGATAAAGCCCTGGATACGCACCCGCTTGGTCAGCAGCGAGCGCTGCAACAGCGGCAGGCGGTCCGGGCCCGGAGGCAACTCCTGGGCGTTGTATTGGGCGATCAATCCACACAGGGGAATACGCGCCTTGGGATTGAGCAAGGGCAGTACCGCATCGAACACCTTGCCACCGACATTCTCGAAGTAGATGTCCACGCCCTTGAAGCAGGCCTGCGCCAGCTCATCGGCGAAGTCGGCGCTCTTGTGGTCGATGCACGCATCGAACCCCAGCGCCTCAACCACGTAGCGGCATTTCTCGGCACCGCCGGCTACGCCCACCACCCGCAGCCCCTTGAGCTTCGCTACCTGCCCGACCACGGAGCCAACCGCGCCGGACGCAGCGCCCACCACCAGGGTTTCCCCGGCCTTGGGCTGGCCAATGTCCATCAGCCCCATATAAGCCGTCATCCCGGGCATGCCCAGCACACCCAGGGCCATGGACGGGCTAGGCAGGCCCGACGGCACCGGGATCAGGCTACGGCCATCGCAAATGCAGTGGCTTTGCCAACCGGTGGCGCCCACCACCAGATCGCCCTCCTGGAACTTCGGGTTCAGCGAACGCTCGACCCGACTGACAGCTCCACCGGTCATGACCTCGCCTATCTCCACCGGGGCGGCATAGGACGGCGCGTCACTCATGCGCCCGCGCATGTAGGGATCCAGGGACAAGTAGAGGGTCTTCAATAACACCTGGCCATCCGCCAGTTCCGCCAAGGCCACGCGCTCCAGGCGGAAGTTTTCCGGAACCGGCGCGCCCTGGGGACGGGACACCAGCACCACACGCTGATTGAGGGTCAATGTCTGCGGCATCCTGGACACTCCTTTAAGCAAGCTTGAATGAAACTGCATAGGGTGCAGACCCTGGGCGGGCCCTGGCGTTCGATGTTTCTAGCAAAGGGCGTGATCCAGCCTTCACCGAACAATCAGCGCCTACAACAGCTCAAGCCCAGGCAAGAGCTGTCTTGCCTGGGACGATGCGCTTATCGACAGCACAAAAAAAGCCAGGCTCGAGGCCTGGCTTGTTTAATCCATCCAATGCACCTGGACGAATCAGAATGGCAGCTTCATGCCGGGTGGCAGTTGCATGCCAGCGGTCATGCCGGACATTTTGTCCTGGCTGTTGGACTCGATCTTGCGGACCGCGTCGTTCACTGCAGCGGCGAACAGGTCTTCCAGTACTTCGCGGTCGTCTTCGCTGACACCTTCCAGCAGGCTCGGATCGATGCTCACACGCTTGATGTCGTGACGACCGGTCATGACCACAGTGACCATGTCGCCGCCGGCCTTGCCGGTGACTTCAGCGTTGGCCAGTTCTTCCTGCATCTTGGCCATTTTTTCCTGCATCTGCTGTGCCTGCTTCATCAGGCCGGCCATGCCACCTTTCATCATGGGAATTACCTCAAATTACGCGGATAGAAACAGCGCCCGACCCGTGGCCCGGCGCCCTTTAAGTGATCAGCCCTGGGCGGCCAGGGCCTCGACAGGTTCAATAGTATCGTGACGCACCACCGCACCGAACTCCTTGACCATCTGCTGGATGAACGGATCCGCGTGGATCGATTCCTCCGCCTCGCGCTGGCGGTTGGCACGGCGTCGTGAGGCTGCCTGGGCCGGGGTTTCCTGCTCGGGTTTGATCAGCTCGATCGCGAGGTTCAGGGTGCGCCCATGGTGCTGGTTCAACGCATCGTTGAGCCGGCGCTGCTGGGTGGCGTTGAACAGTGCGCTGTGGGCCGGGTCCAGGTGCAGCAACCAATTGTCACCGTCCACAGCCATCAGTGTGCAGTTGGCGGCGATGCTCCCGGTCATGCCGGAGATCGGCAATTTCGGAAACAGTTGCAACCACTCCAGGGCCAGGCCGGTGGCCGGCTGGGCAGCAGGTTCCGGTTCGGGTTCAGGAGCTGGCTCGGCGGCGTGCTCACTGGCCAGCTCATCGAGGTAGCTGTAGGCCGAATCCATATCCGGCTCGATGTAGTCCTCGTCCAGCGGCGGCTCATCGTCCAGGTCGATCCCCGGAGTGGCGGCATCGACATCGGCAACGCTTGGCTCGGGCACCGGTGCATTGACCCATTCCGGCGCATCCGGCACCACGCTGTCCGGGGTAGGCGTCGGCATCGGCGTCAGTTCGGGCTGTTCGGCGGCCACCTCCAACACCGGTTCCACAGCCGGTTGCTGTTCGATCGGCGGCTCCGCCGGGTCGTTCCATGGCAGATCGATCACCGCTTCGGCGACCACCGGTTCAGGCGCGACTGCAACCACCTCGGCAACAGGCTGCGCGACGGTTTCAGGCGCGACCACAGAAGCCACCGCCGGAGCAACCGGGGCACTGGCAACAGGAGCAACAGCAGTTACAGGCACAGCAGGTGCTGGTACCGCCACGGCTTGGGCGGAATCAACTGTGGCCTGGCTGATCCCCACTGGCTTTAGTAGCTGTCTCGGTGCATCTGCGGTATCCGCCGGGCGGAACGCCAGCATCCGCAGCAGGACCATTTCGAAGCCTCCTCGCGGATCCGGCGCCAATGGCAGGTCGCGACGGCCGATCAGGCCCATCTGGTAATAGAACTGCACGTCTTCGGCTGGCAGCGCCTGGGCCAGGGCCAGCACCCGGTCACGGTCGCCCTGTCCGTTGTCGACCCCTTCCGGCAGCGCCTGGGCAATCGCTACCCGGTGCAAGACGTTGAGAATTTCCGAAAGCACGCCGTTCCAGTCCGGGCCCTGCTCCGCCAGATGACGCACCGCTTCCAGCAATGCCTTGGCGTCGCCGTTGATCAGCGCATGCAGGACGTCGTAGACCTGACCGTGATCAAGGGTGCCGAGCATCGCCCGTACATCGGCGGCCATGACCTTGCCTTCACCAAAGGCGATGGCCTGGTCGGTGAGACTCATGGCATCACGCATCGAGCCGTCGGCAGCGCGACCCAGCAGCCACAGCGCGTCGTCTTCGAACGGCACATTCTCCACGCCGAGGACGTGGCTCAAGTGCTCGACCACGCGCTCGGGGGTCATGTTCTTCAGGGAGAACTGCAAGCAGCGGGACAGGATGGTCGCCGGCAGCTTCTGTGGATCAGTGGTCGCCAGGATGAACTTGACGTAGGGTGGCGGCTCTTCGAGAGTCTTGAGCAAGGCGTTGAACGAGTGGCTGGAGAGCATGTGCACTTCGTCGATCAGGTAGACCTTGAAGCGCCCGCGGCTCGGTGCGTACTGCACGTTATCCAGCAGTTCACGAGTGTCCTCGACCTTGGTCCGGCTCGCGGCGTCGATCTCGATCAGGTCGACAAAACGCCCCTCATCGATCTCGCGGCACACCGAACAGGTGCCACACGGCGTGGAAGTGATGCCAGTTTCACAATTCAGGCATTTGGCAATGATTCGCGCGATGGTGGTCTTGCCCACCCCGCGAGTGCCGGTAAACAGATAGGCGTGGTGCAGCCGTTGGCTGTCCAAGGCATTGATCAGAGCCTTGAGCACATGGGTCTGGCCGACCATTTCGCGGAACGAGCGCGGACGCCATTTACGTGCAAGAACCTGATAACTCATCGAAAACCGTCGCAACTGGAAAGCGGAAGCCGGTAATGCTAGCGGAGCAAGGGCGAAATTGCATCCGGCGCGCTCGTCTAATCTGTCTAAGCTGCATTTTGCAAAGGATTGCCCGCCCGTTGAGCCGTGGAGATCATATGCGTTTGACTTGGGGCGCCCTGCTTCTCCTCAGTACCGGCCTGGAGGCCGCAGAGCCGCCTTTGCGCTTTGTCATCGCCGACAGCTGGGCCATGCCGACCATCCAGGTCGAGGGTGATCAACCCACCGCCGGTATCCTCTACGACACCATGAACAGCCTGGCCCGGCACTTGGGCACCCACGCCGAGTTCCACGTCCTGGCCCGGGCCCGGGTGCAAAACGCCATGGCCCAGGGTGAAGTCGATATACGCTGCTACGCGGCCCAGGCCTGGTTGCCGAACCTGTCCGGGGATTATCTATGGAGCGTGCCACTGTTCGAGCAACGCAACCTGCTGGTGAGCAGCAGCCAGATTCCCGCCGTGGTCAATCTGCAGGAGTTGTCCCGCCAGCACATCGGCACCGTCCTCAGCTACACCTACACCCCCTTGCAGCCGTTGTTCGACGCCAACCAGCTGATTCGCGATGACGCCCGCAACGAGGAACAGGTATTACGCAAGCTAGTGGTCGGGCGTTACCGCTACGCCATCGCCAGCCAATGGACCTTGGACTGGTTCAACAAGACCCAGGCATCAGGCAACCCGCTGTACAGCGTCGCCATGCTCCAGGAGCAAGCCGTCAGCTGCTATGTGCGCAACGACCCGGCGGTGCCTGCACAGCGGATTCTGCGGACCCTGCAGAAAATGAAGGTGTCCGGCGAGATCGATGCCATCGTCCAGCGCTACGTCGACCTGCAGCCCCACGCTCAAGCCTCTGGCACTGCCTCACCCTGAACTGCGCCGCAGCGCCATGGCCGTGGTGGCTCGAAGCTCAGCACCCAGGTCAAAACCGCATCGGCCGGCATCGGCGCGGCAATAAAGTCTCCCTGAACCACCTCACAGCCCAGAGCCATCAGTTGCTCGCCATGCGCCAGGCTCTCCAGCCCCTCGGCGACCACCTGCCGGCCAAATGCCCGGGCCAGGCCCACCAAAGCCTGGATCAGCGCCTGATCGTCCCTGTCGTGAAGTATGTCGCGGACAAACAGCCGGTCGATCTTGATGGTCTGGGTGCGCAGTCGCTTGAGGTAGCTGAGGGATGAATTGCCGGTGCCGAAATCCCCCAGGGAAAACTGCACGCCAAGGCCCTGGCACGCATCGAGGCAATCGCTGACCCGCTGGATATTGTCGACCGCCACTGACTCGACGATCTCCAGGTCCAGCAATTGCGGCGAGACATCCGGGTAATGATCGAGCATGCCCTTGAGCCGCTCGACAAAATCCGTGCGCTGAAAATGCCGCGCCGCGATATTCAGGCTTACCGGCCAGGCATGCCCCGCCGCTTGCCAGCATTGCACCTGGGTCATTACCTGGTCCATGACCCACTCGCCGATGTCGACGATCAGGTCGGTCTCCTCCACCGGTGGCAGAAACTCCTGGGAGGCGAGCATGCCGCGCTGCGGGTGCTGCCAGCGCAGCATTGCCTCGAACCCCACCACCGCACCGCTACGCATATTGACCTTGGGCTGGAAATACAGGTGCAGCTCGCCAGTATTCAACGCTTGGCGCACCTGTTCGACGGTCTGGTAGGTGACCATCACCTCGCGATCACGCAGGACATCGAACAAATGGAAGCGATTGCGCCCGCTTTGCTTGGCTACGTACATGGCCTGGTCGGCGTGGCGCAACAAGGTGTCGGCGTCATGGTTATCGGTGGGGAACAGGGTCACGCCAATGCTGGCAAAGACGTTGATGTCCTTGCCCTGGATCGTATACGGCTGGGAAATGGTGGTCAGCACCCGCTGCAACGCTGCGCGCAACTCAAGCATGTCGCGCACATAACGCAGGATCAGCACAAACTCGTCACCGGCCAGCCGCGCCACCACATCCTCACCACGGATGATCGAGCGCAGGCGCGCAGCCACTTCCACCAGCAGCAGGTCACCGCAGGCGTGTCCGTAGCCATCGTTGACTGCCTTGAAGCCGTCGAGATCAAGCATGCACACCGCCAGGGGAATATCCTCCTGACGGGAGAATTCCAGGGCCTGATGCAGCAAGTCCGACAGAAAGGCCCGGTTGGGCAAGCCGGTAAGTACGTCATGTCCGACCCGCCATTGCAGCGAGTGCAGCAACTGGCGCTTCTCGCTGACATCGAAACGGATCGATACGTAACGCACCACCTTGCCAGAGCGCTGATCCACCAGCGGCACCATGGTGCTGTCGACCCAGTACAGGCTGCCGTCCTTGGCGCGATTACAGATCTCGCCCTTCCACACCTGTCCCTGGGTGATGGTCTGCCACAGCCCGGTAAAGAACTCTTGCGGGTGCAGCCCGGAACTGAGCATCCGGTGGTTGGCACCGATCAGCTCTTCGCGGCTATAGCCCGACACCTGGCAGAACAGGTCATTGACATAGGTGATGCTGCCGCCGAGATCAGTCTCGGAGAAGATGGCGGCGGCATCGACGGCCCTGCGGTATTTCTCATCCATGAGTCAAACTCACTGTCGCTAGCGGTTGAACCGCTCGACCAGGGCACGCAACCCGGAAGAGATGTTTTCCAGCTCAGCGCCGCGAACCACTCCGGCGCTGGCATTCTCGGCAGTGCGCTGCACCGTGGCAGCAACACTGTTGATCTGTTCGGAAACCGATTCGGCTACATGTGACTGCTCCTGGGATGCCGCGGCCATTTGCTGGCTCATGTCAGTAATGCGCTCAACCGCCGCGCCGATCCCCTGCAAGGCCTGCTGCGCCTGCAACACCTGTTGCACGCCCTGTTCGGCTTCCTCTATGCCCAGGCTGGCAATTTGCACCGCTTCATCGGCACCGGCCCGCAGGCTCTGGATGATCCCCTGAATCTGCTGGGTCGATTCGCGAGTCTTGCCGGCCAGGGCCCGCACCTCGTCGGCGACCACGGCAAATCCGCGGCCTTGCTCACCGGCCCTGGCGGCCTCGATCGCGGCATTCAGGGCCAGCAGGTTGGTCTGGTCGGCAATCGCCTGGATCATGCTCGCCGCCACCATGATGTCCTGGGTCTGTCCGGCCAGGTCGCCCACCGCCTGGTTGATCTGGGTGACGGTGCGGGCCAGCAGCTGGATGGCATCGCGCGAAGTGCCCGCCACCTGGCTGCCCTGCTGGGCCAGGAGGTTGGCGGTATGGGCCTCGCTGGCGGTGTGCTGCACATGTTCGGCCACCTCGGTGATCGAGGCGGCCATCTGGGTCATGGCGGCAGCGGTCATGTCGGTCTCGGCCCGCTGCTCCAGCAGGGCCGACTCGGTGCGACTGGACAGCAGGCTGGAGTCGGCCGCCGCCGTAGCCATCTGCCGCGCCAGATCGCTGAGACGGGTCAAGGCGGTTTTCAGCCGCGCCTCTTCGCTGACCAGGACCATCTGCAACTGCGCCGCCGGCCCCAGCGCTTCGCTGTAGGCCAGGGCACAGATCGGATCGGCAAAGGTGTTCGGGGTGCTGCTGACAATCTGCTTGAGCTGCTGCCCCAAGCGCCGCTGGGCCAGCAGCCCGACAGCGACGAACCCCGCAACCGTCACCCCTTGCGCCGCCGCCGTTGGCAGCCAGTTGAACGCCGCCAGGCAACCCACCGCCACTGCCACCGGCAGCAGCAGCGGACGGGCTGCGGCTTCCATGCGTCGCCAGACCGAGACCGGCGACTTGTCGGCCCGCAACCGCGCATACAGGACCTCGGCGCGACTCACCTGCTCCCGGGTCGGCTTGACCCGGACCGACTCGTAACCCACCAGCCGTCCATCCTCGAGAATCGGCGTGACATAAGCACTGACCCAATAGAAATTGCCGTTCTTGCAGCGGTTCTTCACCACGCCCATCCAGCTCTGGCCGGCCTTCAAGTAGCCCCACATCGACTCGAATACCGCCGCCGGCATATCCGGGTGGCGCACCAGGTTATGGGGGCTGCCAACCAGCTCGGCCTGGCTGAAACCACTCATGGCAGCGAACTCGGCATTGCAATAGGTAATCTGACTATTGGTATCGGTGGCGGATATGAGCCGCTGCTGGTCGGGAAAGGTCTGCTCAATAGAGGTGACCGGCAAATTGAGACGCACTTTAGAACTCCATAGACAGCCTGCGATCAATAGTTACCGGAGCCCGGCAATAGATTGATTCGCGATGTACTTTCCAGGCAGTACGACTCAATCGAAAGGGTCGCCCTGATTGCAGCCGTACAGCGGTTTGCGCGGCAGTTGACCGTCGATTCGACGGAGATCAACTAGGATCAGATAAGGCGTCAGGCAGGGACGACAGACGGACTGTTGGCGGGATTAACGAGACGTTCTAGCCTCTACCAAGTCCTCGGTTTAGGTGAACAAGGGAAATGCAATGATTTCTTGTTTCATAAACCTGCCTTCTGAAACTAGATCACCAAATACCTGTTCGAAGCGCCGATTCTACGAAATACATCACATTTTGCAAAGCAAGGTGATGAATCATGGTGTTGTCTAATGCAAAGATTTATCGTTAAGTTCTTGATTCTAAATGGGAATTGAGCGATGCAAATTTCAAGTTTGGGTGCAGCCATCAGGCGCTATCGAAAGTTAGCGGGGCTTACTCAGGCTGAACTAGGTGAAAAAACCGGTTTTGACCCAAAAACCATCAGCCGCTTCGAAACCGGCACCTACACCCCCAGCGTTGAAGCTCTATTTCTGCTAGCCGAAGTACTGGGAGTGAAGCTGAAAGCCTTCTTTGCCGATCTGGGTGACGAAGAGGAACAGCGGGCTTATTTGTTCGGTGTCATTCATAAAGCCACCCCGAAGGATCTGGGAAAGCTGATAGCAGCGGTAGACCAGGCCTTGTCCAAGCCTTGAGCCCCGCAACAAATCAACAAGAAGAGGCACACTTATCAACCCTGATAAGTTGGCCTCTTTTTTAATCCATGACTCCTGACAGGAACTGACAGCCTCCGCGCATAAGCTCGTGCCTGCAGCACAGCCCAAGGACCCTGGAGTCGTCATGATCAGCAACACCTATTTCCTGCTCTATGTGGACAGCCCCGCCGTCAGTGCGGAGTTCTACCGCCGCCTGCTGGATAAACCGCCGGTGGAGTCATCGCCGACCTTTGCCCTGTTCATTCTCGACTCGGGGATCAAGCTCGGCCTGTGGTCCCGCCATACCGTGGAACCGAGCGCCCAGGCTGCCGGGGGTGGCGGCGAACTGGGCTGGGCAGTGGACAGTCGCGAAGCGGTGGATGAACTTCATCGGCACTGGCAAGCCCTGGGAATGACCATTGCCCAAGCGCCGAGCGTGATGGATTTCGGCTACACCCTGGTCGCCCTCGATCCGGACGGGCATCGCTTGCGCGTGCTGCACCTGACTGCCGACTAGGCCGATGACAATCAGCCGGCGCGAGCCCCAGCACCGCCCTTCTACTGCCAGCTCTTCGCCGGCTGACAGAAATAAATAGAAACGTCTCATTGAGCCGACCGGTACTCATCGTTATCCTCCCCGCCGACTTGTCACCGTTTGTAAGGGAATACGATGAAGTACCTGCACCTCCTCATGGCGGCGGCCATCCTCTGCGCCACACCATTCTTTGCTTGTGCCGCCACCTCGAATGAGGGCAAGGACGCCGAGCCCCAGACCGCCGAGCAATTTCTCGCCTCGCTCTCCCAGCGCCACGGCAACATCAAGCTGCCCGGGGATATTGCCAGCCTCGACCTGAGCAACGAGTTTTACTACCTCTCTCCCAAGGACACCGAGAAGCTGCTCACTGAAGGCTGGGGCAACCCGCCAGGCTTCAGCACCCTGGGCATGATCGTGCCCAGCGCGGTCAGCCCGCTGTCCGCCGAAGGCTGGGGCGTGATCATCAGCTACAAGGATGACGGCCACATCTCCGACGCCGACGCAGAGAAGATCAACTATCAGGACCTGCTCAAAGAGATGCAGGAAGCCGACAAGGAAGACAATCAGCAGCGCAAGGAACAGGGCTACAGCGCCATCCACCTGCTGGGCTGGGCCGAACAGCCGAGCTACGACGCGCAGTCCCACAAGATGTACTGGGCCCGCGAGCTCAAGGCCGAAGGGGCAGAGAGCAACACCCTGAACTACAGCATCCGCGTGCTGGGGCGCGAAGGCGTGCTGGAACTCAATGCTGTCGCCTCCATGGACGACCTGGCCACCATCAAGCGCGAAATACCCAAAGTGCTGGCCTTCACCAACTTCACCGACGGCAACCGTTACGCCGACTACAACCCGAGCACCGACAAGCTGGCCTCCTACGGCCTGGCCGCACTGGTAGCCGGCGGTATCGCCAGCAAGGCCGGGCTGTTCGCCAAACTCGGGGTATTGCTCCTGGCCGGCAAGAAATTCATCGTCCTGGGCGTACTTGCCATCGCCGCGTTCGCCGGCAGGCTGTTCAAGAAAAAGAGCTGATCTACCGAGCACGACGCCCCGCTCCCAGGGGCGTTATGGCTTATCAATCACCCCGCGCGCGTCCTGACGCGCCCTTGGCAAGATCGTCGATCGGCCGAGGCGCCGCTGCCGCCAACGCCCCTCCAACTGCATGGCCATCACACTGCCCAGCACCACCGCCGCCCCCAGCACCACGCCAGATTGCACTGATTCACCCAGTACCGTTGCGGCCAACAGCATCGCCACCGGCGGGATCAGGTACATGGCGATTGACGCCCGACTGACCTCAACCCGCGCCAACACATAAGCCCAGGCCAGATACGCCAACGCACTGGGAAACACCCCCAGCAGCAACACCGCCACATTCACCCGCCACGACGCCTGGAGCACTGCCTGCGCCAACCCCGGCGTATACACCGACAATAACAACGTACCGCACCAAACCATGTAGCAGACCGTGGTCAAGACCCCGTAGCGTCCGGAAAAGCGCCGCTGCAAGACGAAGTACAGCCCCCAGGAGAACGCCGCCAACAACACCAGCAAGCCGCGAGGCTCGATCGCCCCTAGCCCCTTGTCACCCACAACCACCAGCACCGCCCCCGCCAGCCCCATCACCACACATCCCCAGCGCCAACCGCTGACCGGTTCCTTGAGCCAGAAAAAGGCAATCAGCGAACTGAAGATCGGCGCCGATTGCGCCAGCACGCTGGACGCCCCGGCACTCAACCCTTGCTGCCCATAGTTGAGGCTGACGTGATGCAGAGCGATGGCAAAGAACCCCAGCACCAGCAACCAGGGCAGATCGCGCCAGTGCGGCCGGGATATTTTCATCAGCAGTGCGATCCCTGCCATGAACAGCGAAGCAATCAAAAAGCGCAGCAGTGCCAAATGCCCAGGGCTGTAGCCCTCAAGGCCGATATGAATGCCCACCGGCGAATAGCCCCAACAGAGAATGACCGCAGCAGTAGCCAGCACCAGCTTGAACATCGGCGAAATCGTCACAAGGAAGACACCCTGATAGAAAGAACAGCAGTGTCCCGCCCTCTACAGCTCACCACAATTAACCGATACTGAGCTCATTCCTCACTGGAAATGAGCAATGGAACTGACCCAACTGAAGATGGTGAAGGCCGTAGCCCGCACCGGCAGCATCGCCCGCGCGGCCGAGCAACTGCATTGCGTGCCGTCCAACATCAGCAATCGCCTCAAGCAACTGGAAAGCGAACTCGGCACCCCGCTGTTCACCCGCGCCGGGCACGGCCTGAAAATCAGCCCTGCCGGGGAAATCTTCCTTGGCTACAGCGAGCGCATCCTGGCCCTGGTGGACGAAGCCAAGCGCGCGCTGGACAGCCAGGCCGAACCCTGCGGCCTGCTGCGCCTGGGCTCGATCGAATCCTGCGCAGGCGGACGCCTGCCGCCACTGCTGGCGGAATACCATCGGCGTTACCCACAAGTCAGTGTGGAATTGGTGACGGGCACCTGGTCGCAACTCTTTGATGAACTGCAGCACCAGCGCATCGACGGCGCGCTGGTGGCCATCGACAGCCTGCCGGCGAAACTGCAGCAGACGGTGCTTTACCGCGAACCCCTGGTGCTGATTTCCAGCGCCGCCAGCGCGCCGATCCGCAGTGCCAATGACCTGCAGGGGCAAACCCTGTTCATGTGGCCACCAGGCTGCCCCTATCGCCGCGCCCTGGAAACCTGGCTGGGTAAACATGGGCTGGACCTGCCGATTACCGGCTATGCCAGTTGGGGCACCATCATCGGCTGCGTCAGCGTGGGCGCGGGTGTCTCGCTGATTCCGCAAGGCGTGCTGGAACGCTACTCGCAATCGGCGACGCTGACCGTGCAGCACTTCAGCGACCTACTGCCAGTGGACAACCGCTTTGTCTGGCACAAGGATGTGCAACGGCATCCCGCGAGGGATGCGTTTGCACAATTGTTGCGGGAAAAACTGGGGGCATGACAGGGGCCGTTTCACCCCGCAAACGAACCAAGCGATTCGGCGTCGCATATTGCGGTGCGATTTCACAAGCACTACGGGCTATCACCCAGAGAGTTGCGAGCGGTGACTTAACCGGGAGTCAGGCACTCGTCATTGCGGATGCCGCTCCAACACAGCCGCGATGAAGGGTGCCTTTTGTGCGAGATATTCGCCAATACCCTGCCGATTGCTTGCTTCGAGCCGAAGCTTCAGGTCCTGGTATTGCTGGCGGAGGTCGCCGTCCTGTCGCAACAAATCGCGAAAACGCAGCATACGCCCAATCTGCTCATGGCCGCCGGTGCAGACATGCACCTTGTGGGTTCGCACACCGTCGACATCTCGCCGATAAAAGTGATGCCCCACTGAAAGATCGCTGCCCCGGACATAACCCAACGTGCTCATGAAAGCATTGCGCGCCGCTTCCCCCCGGTGCTCCGAGACCACAACCAAGAGATCGATCTCCGGCTTGGCCGCCAGCCCAGAGACCGCGGTGCTACCGACATGATGAATAGCCACCAGCTCGCCGCCAAATCCCTTGGCTATGCGGTCTTTCTCGGCGAGGAATCCAAGTGGCCACTGACAGTCGTAAAGGGAAATTTTACTGGTTAACGCCATTACCACTCCTTTCTCCGCAGAAGCATCTCGAGAGATCAATCTCGGCTAGCAATCCCTGGCATCTCGGCTGAGGCCTGTGTCCAGCGTTTTCGAACAGCCCGGAGTTGAAAATATGGCGGCGATTAAATCACAGGCACGAAAAAATCCACGCAGCCAGGACGCTGTGCAGAGACGAAATTTTATGGGTTCTGATCAAACTCGTTGAGGACCAACGAGAGCGTTATGGAGGCAACCCCACCAGCCACACCCCGGCACACAATGTTCCCGCTGTGGCTGCTGCCTTCCGGCTCTGACCAGGTTCACGGGTAATCGTTGCGGGGGGACCGATGGGGTCACCATAACGACGCTTGCCTGTCGGCGAGCCGCGCCATTGTACCTATCTGAGTTGAACTTACAACCGCTCGTTGCAGATTAAAAAATCTGATGAGCTTCAAGCACTTGGATGCCGCACCGAGTAAACCCCACTGCCCTCCCCCGACACACGCCTGCCACACCTGCAGAGCCCCCTCCGTAGTGCAGGAACAATCCTGCTCGCGATGCAGGGGCTGCGGAATAACGTTGATACCTTCGCGAGCAAGCTCGCCCCTCTACCACAGCCAGCGGTCAATCCAGGGACAGTACCTCGTCAGCACAGCCACCTTCCTGCTGGATCACCAAGTGGATGAAATGCAGTTTGGCGATCACCGCAGGGGGCAGGATGAAAGGGTAGAAGTCCGGCTGCCCCATGCTGCGTGACAACTCGTTGAGCATGCCCGCCAGTTCGATCCAGGCATTGACGAAGGCCAGGAACGCCGGACCACCGGGATGCTGCGGATCGTACAGGGTGGCCAGGAGAAATGGCTGGTAGTCGAGATCCATGTCGCGAGCGCTCATGCCGAAACCAAGGGCGGTGTCCACCGCGTCCATCATGTGCAGGTAGTGGGCCCAGGTTTCTGCCCAGTCTTCCCAGGGGTGCATCGTGGCATAGGCGCTGACATGGCTCTGTTGCCAGCCAATCGGTGCGCCTTCCTGGTAGTGCCGGTCCAGGGCTTCGGCGTAGCTGTAGCGCTCGTCACCAAACAGGCTGCGAAAGGGTTCCAGCCACTGGCTATTGGCAATCAAGCGGTCCCAGTAGTAGTGCCCCACCTCATGGCGAAAATGCCCAAGCAGGGTACGATAAGGCTCGTGCATCTGCGCCCGAACCTGTTCGCGATGGGCGTCGTCAGCTTCCTTGATATCCAGGGTGATCAGGCCATTGGCATGCCCGGTAATAGGCGCCCTGCCCTCCAGGTCGATACCGATGAAGTCGAAGGCCAGCCCAGCATCTTCGTCTTCGCTCTTGGGGATGACCTGCAGCCCCAGGTCAACCAATTGCGCCACTAGCCGGCGCTTGGCGATTTCCACCTTGCGCCAACGCTCAGGATTCTCAGGCACCGAAAGATCGGGAATAGTGCGATTCAGACTACAGGCCACACACAGGCTGCCGGTCAGGTGGGCAGGCAGCAACCAGTTGCAGGCTGCAGGGGTATCGAGATTGGCGCAGCGTTTGAACGCACCCGCTTCGGGCTTGGCATCGAACACCCAGGTTTCAGCCGCAGGCCCTGGCTGCAGAGAGGATAAACAACTCAATGGCGCGGCATAGCCAAGCATGGCCGAACAGGCCAGGCACTGGCTGTTGCGAAAGAACAGCGACTGCCCGCAGCGGCACGACCAGAGCTTGCCATTGCGTGAACGATCACCCACAAAGGGCGCGGCGATTCGGGAACTGAGCTGCTCGAAGAAACGGTACATGACGAATCCTCCCTGAGGCTGCCAAGACTAGATCATCCCGGCTGCGTCATCGTTCCCTCAGCCTTGTAGGAGACGGCTTACCGGCGAAAGGCTTCACCGGCAAGCCGCCCCTTGCCACTCAGGCCGGAATGGAGATGCCGTGCTGCGCAAGGAACGCAACGAAAGCCTCTTCGTCCAGCACCTTGAGGCCCAGCTCGCTGGCCTTGGCCAGCTTGGAACCCGCGCCAGGACCGGCCACCACACAGTGGGTTTTCGCCGAGACGGACCCTGCCACCTTGGCACCCAGGCTTTCCAATTTGTCCTTGGCCACATCACGGCTCATCAGCTCCAGGGAGCCGGTGAGCACCCAGGTCTGCCCTGCCAAAGGCAAGCCCTCAACGACCTTCTTCTCGCTTTGCCAGTGCATGCCGAACGCCTTGAGCTGGTCCTCAATGGCCTGGGCCAGCTGGGCGTTGCTCGGGTTGTCGAAAAACTCGCGTACCGACTTGGCCTGTTTCTCTGGCAGAGCCTGGCGCATATCCAGCCAGTCAGCAGCAATCACCCCCTGCAGGGAGCCGAACTTGTCCGCCAGTTTCTGCGCGGCGCCCGGGCCCACCGAGGGGATATTGAGCTTGTCGAGCATGCCGCCCAGGGTGGTACTGGCGGCGAACTCCGCGCCCAGATCGCCCTGATCCTGCAACACCAGGCCGCACTGGTCCTCGGCCAGCAAGGCACCGATCACTTGCTGGTTATGGCTGTCTTCAAAGAAGCTATGAATCTCGTGAGCCACTTCCAAGCCCACGTCCGGCAGATAGGTCAGCACCTGGGGCAGTGCCTGCTGGACCCGCTCCAAAGCTCCCAGGGAACGTGCCAGCACCTTGGCGGTTTCTTCACCGACATCCGGGATACCCAGGGCATAGATGAACCGCGCCAGCGCCGGGCGCTTGCTGTCCTCAATAGCCTTGAGCAGCTTGTTGCTGGAAACCTCGGCAAAGCCTTCCAGGTCGATGATCTGTTCGTACTTGAGCTGGTAGAGATCTGCCGGCGAGGCAATGAGCTTTTCATCCACCAATTGCTCGATGGTCTTGTCCCCCAGGCCTTCAATGTCCATGGCGCGACGGGAGACGAAGTGGATGATCGCCTGCTTGAGCTGGGCAGCACAGGCCAGGCGGCCGACGCAGCGATACACCGCACCTTCGCTGACGGTTTCCCGGCCTTTGCTGCGCTTGACCAACTGCGTGCGCTCAACGTGGGAACCACAGACCGGACAGCTCTCGGGAATCTGCACCGGCCGGGCATTCTCGGGACGCCGCTCGGCGACCACCTGCACCACTTGCGGAATCACGTCGCCGGCGCGACGGATGATCACCGTGTCACCAATCATCAGACCCAGGCGCGCCACTTCGTCCATGTTGTGCAAGGTGGCATTGGATACGGTGACCCCAGCCACCTTGACCGGCTTCAAGCGCGCGACAGGAGTTACCGCGCCAGTGCGGCCGACCTGGAACTCCACGTCCAGCAGCTCAGTAAGCTCCTCCATCGCCGGGAATTTATGGGCAATGGCCCAGCGCGGCTCCCGGGCACGGAAGCCCAGCTCACGCTGGGAGGCAATGCTGTTGACCTTGAACACCACGCCGTCGATTTCATACGGCAGCGCATTACGTCGCTCACCGATCTCACGGTAATAATCCAGACACTCATCGATACCCTTGGCCAGCCGCAACTCATGACTGATGGGCATGCCCCAGCGCTTGAGTTGCTCCAGGTTGCCGATATGGGTGTCGGCGATATCGGCGCTCACCTGGCCCAGCCCGTAGCAGCAGAATTCCAGGGGCCGGCTGGCGGTGATCTTCGAATCCAGCTGGCGCAGGCTGCCTGCGGCGGCATTGCGCGGGTTGGCGAAGGTCTTGCCACCCGACTCCAGCTGCGCGGCGTTCAGGCGCTCGAAACCGGCCTTGGACATGAACACTTCACCGCGCACCTCCAGAGTTGCCGGCCAGCCGCTGCCTTGCAGCTTGAGCGGAATGTTGCGCACGGTGCGCACGTTGACGCTGATGTCTTCACCGGTGGTGCCGTCGCCACGGGTAGCGCCACGCACCAGCACACCGTCCTGGTACAGCAAGCTGACCGCCAGGCCATCGAGCTTGGGCTCGCAACTGTACTCCACCGCCGCACCACCACCGAACAGGTCGCCCGCCGGCAGATCCAGGCCTTCGGTGACCCGTCGATCGAACTCGCGCATGTCGACTTCTTCGAAGGCGTTGCCCAGGCTGAGCATAGGGACTTCATGACGCACTTGAGTGAAGGCCGAGAGCGCTGCACTGCCGACGCGCTGAGTAGGCGAATCGCTGGTTACCAGTTGCGGATGCTCGGCTTCCAGGGCCTTGAGCTCGTGGTACAGCCGGTCGTACTCCACGTCCGGGATGCTCGGCTCGTCGAGCACGTGGTAGCGGTAATTGTGCTGGTCCAGCTCAGCGCGCAGCTCAAGAATGCGGGTTTCGGCGGCGGTCATGGGAGGTTCTCTCAAAAAGCAAAAGAGCAGCCTAGGCTGCTCGATCTGAAGATAGGGGCACAGGCGTCGCTGGCAAGCCAGCACCTACAAGAGGAGCTGGCTGCGAGAGCTTAGCGCTTTTGGGTCAGGGCACGGCGCTCGAATTCGACGATACGCTGACGGTAGTGCTCGATGGTCTGGGCGGTCAGGACGCTGCGCTGATCATCCTTGAGCTCGCCGTTGAGTTCCTGGGACAACTTGCGGGCCGCCGCAACCATCACGTCGAAGGCTTGCTTCGGGTGACGCGGGCCAGGCAAGCCAAGGAAGAAGCTCACTGCCGGAGTACTGAAGTGGTCGATGTCGTCCAGGTCAAACACGCCGGGCTTGACTGCGTTAGCCATGGAGAACAGCACCTCGCCATTACCGGCCATGCTTTCGTGGCGATGGAAAATATCCATCTCGCCAAAGCGCAGGCCGCTTTCAAGGATGTTCTGCAGCAGTGCCGGGCCTTTGAAGCCGGCGGTGTCACGGCAAATAACGCTGATCACCAGCACTTCTTCGGCTTGCGGTTGTTCCTTGTCGATATGACTGGCGGACTTGCCTTCATCGGCCGGGAAGTCGTCGTCGCGGCTGCTGAAGCTCGGGCCGTTGTCCAGGTCCAGATCCAGGTTGAGGTCGCCCTGATGAGGCTCACCACCACGCTTGCTGCGCTTGGACGAAGAGTTTTCCCGTGGCTCGCGGGCAGACATGCTCACCGACGGCAGATCATGCTCGTCCAGTTGTGGCTCTTTATGGTTGTCCAGCACCCGAGGCGGACCCAGCAACTCGGCACCGCCGCCTTCCTCATCCGGCAGATTGGAAAGACTTCGATCAAGACGGAATTTCAACTTCCCCTTGCCGCCGCGCATACGCCGCCAGCCATCAAAAAGAATACCGGCGATAACAATAATGCCGATGACGATCAGCCACTCGCGCAGACCGATTTCCATGTAATCCCGTGCCTCTATAAAAAATGCTGAAAAATAAGGGGTTTACAATCTGCAAACCGCTTTAAAACGTGGCGCCAACTCTATGTTCTGAATGGCGTTTTGCCCACGCATAGGAAAAATTGACATTAAATTAGCACGACCAAAGGCAACTTTACACCGTCTGTCACAACGGTTACGGCCAATATATCGATTGGCCAGCTTGGCAATGGGAAAAATCCTCGATTTATCCCCCCAACAGTCGCCTCAGTCATACAGACTCAAGCGTCCACCATCGCCATCGCCTCCTCGACATCCACGGCTACCAGGCGCGAACAACCGGGTTCGTGCATCGTCACCCCCATCAATTGATCGGCCATTTCCATGGCGATCTTGTTGTGGGTGATATAGATGAACTGCACAGTCTGCGACATCTCTTTAACCAATCTTGCATAACGTCCAACGTTAGCGTCATCCAGCGGCGCGTCAACTTCATCGAGCATGCAAAACGGCGCGGGGTTCAACTTGAAGATAGCGAACACCAACGCCAATGCGGTCAATGCCTTTTCGCCACCGGAGAGCAAATGAATAGTGCTGTTCTTCTTGCCCGGCGGACGCGCCATGATCGTTACCCCTGTATCGAGTAGATCTTCGCCCGTCAGTTCCAAATAAGCGCTGCCACCACCGAAAACTTTTGGAAAGAGTGCCTGCAAACCAGCATTAATCTGATCAAAGGTATCTTTGAAACGATTACGGGTTTCCTTGTCGATCTTGCGAATCACGTTCTCCAGGGTTTCCAGGGCCTCTACCAAATCGGCATTCTGGGCATCCAGGTAGCGCTTGCGCTCGGACTGCTGCTGGTATTCGTCGATGGCCGCGAGGTTGATCGCCCCCAGGCGCTGAATCCGCGCCGCAATACGCTCCAACTCTTCTTCGGCGGCCTGCTCGCTGGCATCGCCCGTCAGGGTCGCCAGCACCCCGTCGAGGTCGTAGCCGTCGGCCAGCAACTGCTCCTGCAAGGTCTTGCGGCGCACGCTCAAGGCTTGCCATTCCATGCGCTGCTGTTCGAGCTGGCCACGGATCAGCTGGGATTGCTGCTCGGCCTGGTTGCGGCGCTTCTCGGCATCGCGCAGTTCACGGTCGGCATCTTCCAGGGCGATCTGTGCGGTCTTGAGCTCGACGTCCACGGTCATGCGCTTTTCCAACAGCTCTTCGAGCTTGAGGCGCAATTCCTCCAGGGGAGCCTCACCCTCCTCCAGGTTGAGGCTGAGCTGTTCGCGCTTCTCGGTCAGGCGCTCGGATTGCAACTCCAGGCGTTCCAGGGCCTGACGGGTGGAATCGTGCTGGGCCTTGAGCGAGCCCATGCGCACCGCCAATTGATGAGCGTGATCCTTATGCTGGCGCGCCTCCTGGCGCACCCGATCGAGGCGCTCGCGCAGGCTGTCGCGCTGGGCCAGGAGCAGTTCTCGCTGCTCGGTGTCCAGGGCCATGCTGTCGAGGGCATCCTGCAACTGCAGGCGTGCCTCGCCGACGTGTTCATGCTCCAGCTCACGCTGCTCACCGAGCTCGACCAACTCTTCATCGAGGCGGGTACGGCGCAAACTCAACTGTTCGGCCTTGGCCTTGCCCGCGGACAACTTGGCTTTCAGTTCCCCTTGTTGCCGAGCTTCATCCTGCAACAGGCGGCGCAGGTGTTCGCGGCCGTTCTCCTGCTGACGCTGCTGCGCCCGCAGATTGAGCAATTGGCTCTCCAGGGTCTCGACACTGGCTTCGCGCTCATCACGCTCCAACGTCAGTTGCTGGATTTCCTGACCCCGGGCCAGCACGCCACTTTCCGCTTCACTGGCACGCCGGACCCGCAGGAAATGCCGACCAACCCAGTAGCCGTCGCGACTGATCAAGCTTTGCCCTGGGGCCAGTTGCCCGCGCAAGGCCAAGGCCTGCTCGAGGGTTTCCACCGGTTTGATCTGGCCAAGCCAGGGCGACAGGTCCACCTGGGATTCAACCTTGTCCAGCAGGCTGCCAGGCACGCGCAAAGCATCCCCCTGCAGGCTCAGCAAACGCAGATCACCCTGGGCAAAACCTGCCAGATCGATACCGGCAAAATCGTCCACCAGAACCGCCTGTAGATCGGCGCCGAGCACGGTTTCTACCGCCAGTTCCCAACCCGCTTCCACGTGCATGCCATCGGCCAGACGCGGACGCTCGGATAACTGCTGTTCACGCAGCCATTGGGCAGTGCCGGTACCTGGGTCGAGCGCCGCTTGCTGCAAAGCCTCCAAGGACGCCAGCCGGCCGTTGAGCCGCTGCAGCTCACCCTGTGCCTGCTGCTGGGCCTGGGTGGCCTGCTGCAATTGCTGGCGCAGTTGCTCCAGGCGCTCGACCTGTGACTCCTCGCTGGCCTGCAAGTCTTCCAGGGTCGCCTCGCTGGCAGCCAGTTGTTCATTGAGTTCGAGGATCGCCGCATCTTCCGGGTCGGCCGAGAGCAACTCGCGCTCCTCGGTCAAGCGCCGTTGCCGTTCGGACAAGCGCTCCATGCTGCTTTCCAACTGCTGGATACGTGACTGCTGCACTTCCGCCTGGCGCCGCGGCTCGGCGGAACTCAGGTTGAAGGCGTCCCACTGTTCCTGCCAACCGTGCATGGTGGTTTCGGCGTCTTCCAGGGTCGCTGCCGCTTCCTCGGCTGCCGCCGCAGTGACTTCCTGCTCGGGCTCGAGCATGCCCAGCTCTTCCCCCAGGGTCGCCAGCAACGTGCGATCGTGCCCCAGATGCGACTCGGTTTCCAAACGTGCGCGCTCGGCTTCCTTGAAATCCTCCTGCAACTGCCGCAGACGCTGCTGGCCGTGCTGGATGCTCTGCTCGACCCGGGCAATATCACCGCCCACCGAGTAGAAACGGCCCTGCACCAGATTGAAGCGCTCGGACAGCTCATGGTGACCATCACGAAAGCGTTCGATAGCGGCATCGGCATTGCGCTGATCGGCCACCAGCGCCTCGAAACTGACTTCCTGGCTGCCAATCACCGACTCACGCTGGCCCACCTGCTCATTCAACGCCTGCCAGCGCAGGGCCGACAATTGCGCCTTGAGCTGACGCTCCTCGGCCTTGTACTCCTGATACTTCTCGGCGGCCTGGGCCTGGCGATGCAGGCGTTCGAGCTGGCGCTCCAGCTCATCGCGCAAGTCGGTCAGGCGTGCCAGATTCTCGTGAGTGCGGCGGATGCGATTTTCCGTCTCGCGCCGGCGCTCCTTGTACTTGGAGATGCCCGCGGCTTCTTCGATGAAGTTGCGCAGGTCCTCGGGCTTGGCCTCGATCAACTTGGAGATCATGCCCTGCTCGATGATCGAGTAGCTGCGTGGCCCCAGGCCGGTGCCAAGGAAGATATCGGTGATGTCCCGACGGCGGCACTTGGTGCCGTTGAGGAAGTAACTGTTCTGGCTGTCGCGGGTCACCTTGCGGCGGATGGAAATCTCCGCGTAGGCGGCGTATTCGCCCACCAGGGTGCCGTCGGAGTTGTCGAACACCAGTTCGATGCTGGCCTGGCTCACCGGCTTGCGGCTGGTGGAGCCGTTGAAGATGACATCGGTCATCGACTCGCCACGCAGGTTCTTCGCCGAGCTTTCACCCATCACCCAGCGCACCGCGTCGATGATGTTCGATTTGCCGCAGCCATTGGGCCCGACTACCGCCGCCATGTTACTGGGGAAGTTCACCGTGGTGGGGTCGACGAAGGACTTGAACCCCGCCAGCTTGATGCACTTGAGTCGCACGTTTACGCATCCGCCAACGCAGATACCACCAGATCGCTGCTGCGCTGGGCATACGCCGTCAGCACCTGACGGATCTGCTCCAGGTCACGAGCCAGCACCGCGGCCAACAGTTGCTCGAACAGTGCCAGGTACTCGCTCATCGATGCCTTGCGCTGCTCCAGTGCCAGGTAATAGGCACGGCTCATGGCCGGTTGCAGGTTCTCGACGGTTTCCTGCAGGTACGGATTGTTGGCGAAGGGATAGGCCGCGCGCATCACGCTGAAGCTGTCTTCGACAAAGGCGCGGATGTCCTGGCGCTCGTAAGCGCTCACCAGCCGTTGCTGGATCTGCAGGAACGGCGCCATGTCGCTCTGCTGTGCCCAGCCACTGGCCACCGAGTTGCCCAGCAGGATGTACAGCTCGCTCATCAGGGTGCAGAGGCTGCGGACCTTGTGCTCGGTAAGCTCGGTCACGTGGGCACCGCGGCGCGGCAGGATCGCGATCAGATGGCGACGCTCGAGAATCAGCAAGGCCTCGCGCACCGATCCACGGCTGACATTGAGGGCCAAGGTGACCTTCTGTTCCTGAATCCGCTCCCCAGGCTTGAGATCCCCGCGAATGATACGTTCGGCGAGGTGGTGAGCAATTTGCTCGGCGAGGCTGTCCGGCGCCTTGAACGTCATGGTTTTCCTTCAAAATCTTTAATCGGCACAAGCCGCGCAGTGTAGCGCAATTGATACCTCATGGCGGAGTGCCCCAACAGGGGAATTTGGCATGAAACAAGCAGATTGATACGGACTCTGTAGCCGCTGCCGCGGGCTGCGATCGCTTCCAGGGGCAGTGACCCTGTCGATAATGCACAAGGCCCTTCAGGCCTTATCGCAGCCCGCGGCAGCAGCGACCGGGATACCGTTCATACTTGAAATGTTGACCATCGAAATTTCCTGACCTTAAAGTCAGAAAATCATTGACCGAAAAGTCAGACATGACTAAATTCGGCTCACGTCGGTTAACAATAATAATGAGTCTGCGAGGCCTTCCGTGATCCAGTTTTTACTCAACCAGGAACTCCGTAGCGAGCACGCCCTGGACCCCAATCTGACCGTGCTCAACTATCTGCGCGAGCACTTGGGCAAACCCGGCACCAAAGAAGGTTGCGCCAGCGGTGACTGCGGCGCCTGCACCGTGGTGGTGGGCGAGCTGCAGGTGGATGCCCAGGGCAGCGAATCCATTCGCTATCGCAGCCTCAACTCATGCCTGACCTTCGTTTCGTCCCTGCACGGCAAGCATCTGATCAGCGTCGAAGGGCTCAAGCACCAGGGTCAACTGCACAGCGTGCAACAGGCCATGGTCGACTGCCACGGCTCGCAGTGCGGCTTCTGTACCCCGGGCTTCGTCATGTCACTGTTCGCCCTGCAAAAGAACAGCTCTGAACCCGACCTCCACAAGGCCCACGAAGCCCTGGCCGGCAACCTCTGCCGCTGCACCGGCTACCGGCCGATTCTCGCCGCAGCCGAACAATCCTGCTGCGGCCAGCAGCGCGATCAGTTCGATGCCCGCCAGGCCGAGACCATCGCCCGCCTCAAGGCCATTGCGCCCAAGGACACCGGCGAGCTCAACAGCGGTGACAAACGCTGCCTGGTGCCGCTGACCGTCGCCGACCTGGCCGACCTCTACGACGCCTATCCGCAAGCCCGGCTGCTGGCCGGCGGCACCGACCTGGCGCTGGAGGTGACCCAGTTCCATCGAACCCTGCCGGTCATGATCTACGTCGGCAACATTGCCGAGATGAAGCGCATCGAACGCTTCGACGATCGCCTGGAAATCGGCGCCGCCACCGCCCTCACCGACTGTTATGACGCACTGCATGCCGAGTACCCGGATTTCGGCGAACTGCTGCAGCGCTTCGCCTCATTGCAGATCCGTAACCAGGGCACCCTGGGCGGCAATATCGGCAATGCTTCGCCGATCGGCGACTCGCCGCCCCTGCTGATAGCCCTGGGCGCGCAGATCGTACTGTGCAAGGGCGACGTACGCCGGACCTTGGCCCTGGAAGACTATTTTATCGATTACCGGGTCACCGCCCGCCAGGACAGCGAGTTCATCGAAAAGATCATCGTGCCCCGGGCCAGTGCCGAACGGCTGTTCCGCGCCTACAAGGTGTCCAAGCGCCTGGATGACGATATTTCTGCGGTCTGCGCGGCCTTCAACCTGCGGATCGAAAACGGCATGGTCAGCGATGCCCGCATTGCCTTCGGCGGCATGGCGGCGATTCCGAAACGGGCCAAGAGCTGTGAAGCCGCCCTGGTCGGCGCGCCCTGGAACCAGGCCACCGTAGAACGCGCCTGCGCGGCTCTCGCGCAAGACTTCACCCCGCTCTCGGATTTTCGCGCGAGCAAGGAATACCGCCTGCTCAGCGCACAGAACCTGCTGCGCAAATACTTCATCGAACTGCACACACCGCACATCGAGACCCGGGTGACCGCTTATGTCTAATCATCACAAAGTCGAGAAGACCCAAGCCGAACTGACGGCCCTGTTTCACCAGGACCTGACCACCGGCGTCGGCCGCAGCGTCAAGCACGACAGCGCCGCCAAACACGTGTCAGGTGAAGCGGTGTACATCGACGACCGCCTGGAATTCCCCAACCAACTGCACGTCTTTGCACGACTCTCGGACCGTGCCCATGCCCGGGTCATCAGCATCGACACCGCGCCCTGCTACGCCTTCGAAGGGGTGCGCATCGCCATTACCCACGAGGATATTCCCGGCCTCAAGGACATTGGCCCGCTATTGCCCGGCGACCCGTTGCTGGCCATCGACACCGTCGAGTTTGTCGGCCAGCCGGTGCTGGCCGTAGCGGCCAAGGACCTGGATACCGCGCGCAAGGCGGCGATGGCCGCAATCATCGAATACCAGGACCTGGAGCCGGTGCTGGATGTGGTGGAAGCCCTGCGCAAACGCCACTTCGTGCTGGATAGCCACACCCACCAGCGCGGCGATTCGGCCGGCGCACTGGCCAGCGCCGAACACCGCATTCAAGGCACCTTGCACATCGGCGGCCAGGAACATTTCTACCTGGAAACCCAGATCTCCTCGGTGATGCCTACCGAAGACGGCGGCATGATCGTCTACTGCTCGACCCAGAACCCCACCGAAGTACAGAAACTGGTGGCGGAAGTGCTCGACGTATCAATGAACAAGATCGTGGTCGACATGCGGCGCATGGGCGGCGGTTTTGGCGGCAAGGAAACCCAGGCCGCCAGCCCCGCCTGCCTGTGCGCGGTGATCGCACGCCTCACCGGCCAGCCGACCAAGATGCGCCTGCCGCGGGTCGAAGACATGCTGATGACAGGTAAGCGTCACCCCTTCTACGTCGAGTACGACGTCGGCTTCGACAATAACGGTCGCCTGCACGGCATCCAGCTGGAGCTGGCGGGCAACTGCGGCTGCTCGCCGGACCTCTCGGCGTCTATCGTCGACCGGGCGATGTTCCATGCCGACAACGCCTACTACCTGGGCGATGCCACCATCAATGGCCATCGCTGCAAGACCAACACCGCGTCGAATACCGCCTACCGCGGCTTCGGTGGCCCGCAAGGCATGGTCGCCATCGAGGAAGTGATGGACGCCATCGCCCGCCACCTGCACCTGGACCCGCTGGCGGTGCGCAAGGCCAACTATTACGGCAAGACCGAACGCAACGTCACTCACTACTACCAGACCGTCGAGCACAACATGCTCGAGGAAATGACCACCGAACTGGAAGCCAGCAGCCAGTACGCCGAGCGCCGTGAAGCCATCCGCCGGTACAACGCCAACAGCTCGATCCTGAAAAAAGGCCTGGCGCTGACCCCGGTGAAATTCGGCATTTCCTTCACTGCCAGCTTCCTCAACCAGGCCGGCGCGCTGATCCACATCTACACCGACGGCAGCATTCACCTGAACCACGGCGGCACCGAAATGGGCCAGGGCCTGAACATCAAGGTGGCCCAGGTGGTGGCCGAGGTGTTCCAGGTGGACATCGACCGGGCACAGATCACCGCCACCAATACCGACAAGGTGCCCAACACTTCGCCCACCGCTGCGTCCAGCGGCGCCGACCTGAATGGCAAGGCGGCGCAGAATGCTGCGCAGACCATCAAGACACGCCTGGTGGAGTTCGCTGCGCGGCACTACAAGGTCAGCGAGGAGGATGTGCAGTTCCACAACGGCCATGTACGCGTACGTGAACATATCCTGACCTTCGAGGAGCTGATCCAGCAGGCGTATTTCGCCCAGGTTTCACTCTCCAGCACCGGCTTCTACAAGACCCCGAAAATCTACTACGACCGCAGCCAGGCCCGGGGCCGGCCGTTCTACTACTTCGCCTTCGGTGCGGCCTGTGCCGAGGTGATCGTCGATACCTTGACCGGCGAGTACAAGATGTTGCGCACCGACATCCTGCACGACGTTGGCGCCTCGCTGAACCCGGCCATCGACATCGGCCAGGTCGAAGGCGGGTACATCCAGGGCATGGGCTGGCTGACCACCGAAGAGCTGGTGTGGAATGCCAAGGGCAAACTGATGACCAATGGCCCCGCCAGCTACAAGATCCCTGCGGTGGCCGATATGCCCCTGGACCTGCGGGTCAAGCTGGTGGAAAACCGCAAGAACCCGGAAGACACAGTGTTCCACTCCAAGGCCGTGGGCGAACCACCGTTCATGCTCGGCATCGCCGCCTGGTGTGCGATCAAGGACGCAGTGGCCAGCCTCGGCGACTACCGGCACCAGCCGCAGATCGACGCGCCGGCCACGCCGGAGCGGGTGTTGTGGGGCTGCGAGCAGATGCGCCGCTTGCAGGTAACCAAGGCCGCGGACCCGCAAACCGAGCTGGCGCCGCTGTAACGGCCTGCGCCGACAAGCCGGCTCCTACAACACACCTGTAGCAGCCGGCTTGCCGGCGAAAAGGCCCGGACAGACAACCAAGATGTCGAGGTGAACATGTACAACTGGATCAGCGCCCTCGCCGACCTGCAAACCCAGGGGGAACCCTGTGTGCTGGTGACCATCATCGAGGAGCTCGGCTCGACGCCACGCAACGCCGGCTCGAAAATGGTGGTCAGTGCCAACCAATCCTTCGACACCATCGGCGGCGGCCACCTGGAATACAAGGCCATGCAGATCGCCCGGGAGATGCTGTCCAGCGGCAAGCAGTCCACTCACCTGGAGCGCTTCAGTCTCGGCGCCAGCCTTGGCCAGTGCTGTGGCGGGGCCACAGTGCTGCTGTTCGAACCCATGGGCCAAGTGCAGGCGCACATTGCCGTGTTCGGCGCCGGACACGTCGGGCGCGCCCTGGTGCCGCTGCTGGCCAGCCTGCCCTGCCGGGTGCGCTGGATCGACTCGCGGGAACAGGAGTTCCCGGAACAGATTCCCCCAGGCGTACGCAAGATCATCAGCGAAGAACCGGTGGACGAGGTCGATAACCTACCCCCTGGCAGCTATTGCATTGTCATGACCCATAATCACCAACTGGACCTGGAGTTGACCGCAGCCCTGCTCAAGCGCAACGACTTCAGCTATTTCGGCCTGATCGGCTCGAAGACCAAGCGGGTCAAGTTCGAACACCGCCTGCGCGATCGCGGTTTTGACGCCGCCACCTTGCAACGCATGCGCTGCCCGATGGGGCTTGGCGAAGTCAAAGGCAAGCTGCCTGTGGAAATCGCCATTTCCATCGCCGGTGAGATAATCGCCACCTATAACGCACATTTCGGCCAGCCCAGCGTCAGTGCCGAACCGATTGCCAAACTGCTGCCGGCCTCGCGCCGCAGCCACGCTTCAAACTGACAAGCCACACACTGAGAACGACAATGCCCCTGACTCGCAAAGCCTACCGTGCCGCCATCCTGCACAGCATCGCCGACCCGGCCGAAGTCGGAATCGAAGCCTCCTATGAGTATTTTGAAGACGGTCTGCTGGTGGTCGAGGACGGTCGGATCAGCGCCCTCGGCCACGCCAGCGAACTGCTCGCCGGCCTGCCCGCAGACGTGCAGATCAACCACTACCCGGATGCCCTGATCACCCCGGGTTTCATCGACACCCATATCCACCTGCCCCAGACCGGCATGGTCGGGGCTTATGGCGAACAGTTGCTGGACTGGCTGAACACCTACACCTTCCCCTGTGAAAGCCAGTTCGCCGATCAGGACCACGCCAACCAAGTGGCGGACATCTTCATCAAGGAACTGCTGCGCAACGGCACCACCACCGCCCTGGTGTTTGGCAGCGTGCACCCGCAGTCCGTCAACGCATTCTTCGCCGCTGCCGAGAAACTCGACCTGCGGATGATTGCCGGCAAGGTGATGATGGATCGCAACGCCCCGGACTACCTGACCGATACTGCGGAATCGGGCTACCAGGAAAGCAAGGCACTGATCGAGCGCTGGCACGGCAAGGGCCGCTTGCACTACGCGGTGACCCCACGTTTCGCGCCAACCAGCACTCCCGAGCAACTGACCCTCGCCGGCCAGCTGCTAACCGAGTACCCCGACCTCTACATGCAGACCCACATCAGTGAAAACCTGCAGGAGATCGAATGGGTCAAGGAGTTGTTCCCGGAGCGCAAGGGTTACCTGGACGTCTACGACCACTACCAGTTGCTGGGAGAGCGCTCAGTGTTTGCCCACGGCGTGCACCTGTGCGATGAGGAATGCGCGCGGCTGGCGGAAACCGGCTCGGCCGTGGCCTTCTGCCCGACCTCGAACCTGTTCCTCGGCAGTGGCCTGTTCAATCTGCCGATGGCGGAAAAACACAAGCTCAATGTCGGCCTGGGCACCGACGTCGGCGGCGGTACCAGTTTCTCGCTGCTGCAAACCCTCAACGAAGCCTACAAGGTCATGCAGCTGCAAGGTGCGCGCCTGAGCGCCTTCAAGTCGCTGTACCTGGCCACCCTCGGCGGTGCCCGGGCACTGCGCCTGGAAGATCGGATCGGCACCCTGCACCCCGGTACCGATGCCGACTTCGTGGTCCTCGACTACAACGCCACACCACTGCTCAGCTACCGCCTGAAGCAGGCCAACAACATCGCCGAAACCCTGTTCGTGTTGATGACCCTGGGGGATGACCGTACCGTGCTGCAGACCTATGCCGCCGGCCAGCAAGTTCACCAGCGCTAAGCCCTGAAAGCAGAAATCCCCCGTTCGCGGCAAGCCGAACGGGGGATTTTTTATGCCTGAAGCCCAAGTGGCAAGGTGCAGGCTAGAAGGTCACTTCCATGTTCAAGGTCGGTGCTGAAGTGCGGGTACCACGCCCACCGTCCACCCCGAACTTGTTGTGCCAATACTCGTAACCGACCCCCAGGTAGAGGTTGGGCTTGACGTTCTTGCCCGGTAATACGGCAAACATCAACGAGGTGCGCATCAGGGTTTCCGGGGCAGTATCGCGATAGTTGTAATCGTGGCCCTTTTCCCCGGTGTAGTTGACGAAGCCCTGGAACTTGGCTGCGTGGCTACCGACCTCGAACGGACGCATCCAGGCCAGGTTGAGCAGATAGGTATCGTCGAAGGTGTGATCCGGATCCTTCGCCCCGGGAATACCGGAATGGTTGTTTTCCTTGTAGTACAACAAGCTCAGGTCGAGTACGCCGACCGTGTTGAACTTCAGGGTCGGACCAAAGACCAGGGCACGCTTTTTCGCTGAGCCCAAGTTATTGTTGCGGCTGGCATCAAAGCCCATGGTCAACGCGTAGTCCTTGATCAGGCCTGTACCCACAGGCGTATCGAATACCCGGGAGGCAAAGAGCTGGTGACGGTAGACACCATAGACTTCACTGCTGCCCTTGTTGGTGCCTTTGCGCGGATCGTCGTTGTCGGAGAGCAGTACGTCCAGGTGCAGGTAGTTGCTGCCGTACTGGTACCCACTGGCATGGGTGAAGCTGTAGATGCGCTTGCTGATGTAGTGCGGGTTGTTCGGGTTGGTGAACTCCTTGCCGTACCGAAAGCCGACGCTGTTGTTCATCCACTCCACGGCGGCGGCTTCCCCTGCGCCGATCAATGTCATCAGCAGGGTTGCGCCTTGTAATGCCTTTTTCATTTTTATTATGTCCTGTGGCGGTGTGGCTTATGGCAGCTTCGCTGGCTGCCGACCGGACGCAGTATCGGCACAAGCACCACAGGGCCCAAAGAACAGAATATCGACCAGCGCGCTGCCAAAATGGCAACAGCCGCCCACAGCCATGGACTCAGAGCACTGGCTGGCCGAAGGCGCGCTCGGCCCGTTCGCGTATGGCAATCTCTTCACTGAGCAGATGCGCCAGCGCCTCCACGGCGCTGGGCAAGTCGCGCCCGCTGCGGGCATAGAGCCCCAGGTCACTGTAGATGCCGCCCTGGTCGCTCAGCGGGATATGCAGCAACTCGCCCTTGCTCAGGTCCGACTCGACCCCGACCCGAGTCTGAAACGCCACGCCCATGTTGTGCCGGGCCATCTGCCGCGCCAGCTCCATGGAATTGCTCTGCAGTGGCGGCTTGTCCAGCAGGCCCAGGCGCTTGTGCAACGGCGCCAACAGGTGGTGGATCGACAGATCGCTCTTGGCCAGGATCAGCCCGTGCTCGGCACAGGTGGCAAAGTTGACGCTGCCCCGCTCGGCCAGCGGGTGATCGGGGCTGACCAGCGCGCCGAGGCGAAAATGGCCGACGCTCAATTGACGTATTTCCGCAGCCCTGGGCAAGGCGAAGGCCAGGCCCAGGTCCGCACGACTGTTGATCAAGGCCAGAGGAATCGATTGCGAACCTTGCACCGTGACGCCGATGGTCACCTGCGGGTAGTGATCGCGCATGCGCTTGAGCACCGAGGGCAGCAGGTCCACCGTGGCGCCCTCTACAGTGGCGATCTCCACGTGCCCGCTTTTCAGCCCCCGCAACGCATCGAACTCCAGGCGCACCCGCTCCAGGTCCTGCAACACCAGGTTGACGTGACGACTGAGAATTTCTCCGGCCAGGGTCAAGCGCAACCCTCCGGGCAGGCGTTCGAACAGCGGCGCCCCGATTTCATCCTCGATCTTGAGAATCTGCCGGTTCACCGCCGAGGAGGCGACATTCAGGCGCCGGGCGGCCTCGCGGATCGAGTGACAGCGCCGCACCATGTCGAAGTAGTGAATCGCGGAGGAATGAATACGTAGCGTTCTGCCGCTCATGCCGCGGGCTCCTTTCGCAGGGCGAGAGGCGGGCCTTGGCGGGCTGTTCTTCCGCCACGCGCCTCGAAGCGGGCACTGTATACAACTTGAAATAAAAACCGCAACAATCGATCAGGTCCAGACTCAATCGCCTTCCCCAAACAAAAATCCCCCGCTCCGTGCAGCGCACGTAGCGAGGGATTTCTTCAAGTCTGCGGCCTCAGAGCTTGGCGGTCGGCCGCCCCGGCTTCTTGGTCTGCAGCAGGTGCGAGAACACCGCATGCAGATCGTCCGAAGCGCTTTCCTCGTCAAGGTTGAGCTTGCTGTCGATGTGATCCATGTGATGCATCATCAGGTTCACTGCCAACTCGCCATCTCGCGCTTCGATGGCATCGATCAACTGGGTGTGCTCGTCGTAGGAACAGTGAGAGCGGTTGCCACTTTCATACTGGGCAATGATCAACGAAGTCTGGGACACCAGGCTGCGCTGGAAACTGATCAGTGGTGCATTCTTCGCCGCCTCCGCCAACTTCAGGTGGAACTCGCCGGACAAGCGGATACCCGCACCCCGGTCACCTCGGGAAAAGCTGTCGCGTTCCTCGTTGACCATCTGCCGCAGTTCCAGCAACTGCTCGGCGGTAGCGTGCTGCACCGCCAGTTCGGTAATGGCCCGTTCCACCAGGCGCCGGGCGAGAAACACCTGACGGGCTTCCTCGACACTCGGACTGGCTACCACCGCACCACGGTTGGGGCGCAACAGGACCACGCCTTCGTGGGCCAGACGCGACAAGGCACGACGGATGATGGTCCGACTGACTCCAAATATTTCTCCCAGCGCCTCTTCACTCAACTTGGTGCCGGGCGCCAGGCGCTGTTCGAGGATGGCCTCGAAGATATGCGCGTAGACAATATCGTCCTGGGTTCCGCTGCGACCGGCTTTGCCTGCTCGCGGTTGTTTCTTGAGAGGTTGCAACTGTTCGTTCATGGGCACTCGGGTCGGAAGGACTGCGGCGATTTCGCGTGACTTTAATACGTCACGATGGGTCGCTGGCAAGTATCGCGTTAAAACAGGGACACATTGTACACAACCCATGGGGATCATTAGTAAAAACTGTTACTGCCCCGCCACTTATTCAGCGACTGTACGGCTATTTGTAGTCGCGGCTGTATTGCAATGCAAAGTTGCTTTTAAGTTTAGGCTTGGACCCTGAACCCCATTTCCGGCCCACCGATCGAAGCATGCTTCGCTCAGTGCGGGCTGGATATGCCTGGTTGCGCCTTTCAAGAACAAGGAATAGCAGTAATGTCCGATGCCACCCCCGCGCAGTTACGCCCCCTGGCCGACACTTCGCCCTCAGCCATCGTTGCCGGCTTCATCGCCATGATGACCGGCTATACCAGTTCCCTGGTGCTGATGTTCCAGGCTGGACAAGCCGCCGGCCTGACCAGCGGTCAAATTTCCTCCTGGATCTGGGCCATCTCCATCGGCATGGCGGTGTGCAGCATCGGGCTGTCCCTGCGCTATCGCACCCCCATCACTATCGCCTGGTCGACACCCGGCGCCGCCCTGCTGATTACCAGCCTGTCCGGAGTGACCTACGGCGAAGCCATTGGCGCCTATATCACCTGCGCGGTATTGGTCACGGTCTGCGGGCTCACCGGCAGCTTCGAGCGCTTGATGAAAAAAATCCCGGCCTCCCTGGCAGCGGCCTTGCTGGCAGGGATTCTGTTCAAGATCGGCAGTGAGATTTTCGTGGCCGCTCAACACCGCACCGGCCTGGTACTGGGCATGTTCTTCACCTACCTGGTGGTCAAGCGCCTGTCGCCGCGTTATGCGGTGCTGGCGGCGCTGTTGACCGGCACCGCCCTTTCCGGGCTGATGGGCTTGTTGGACTTCAGCGGCTTTCACCTGGAAGTGGCAACCCCGGTCTGGACCACGCCGCACTTCTCCCTGGCAGCCACCATCAGCATTGGCATCCCGCTGTTCGTGGTGGCCATGACCTCGCAGAACATGCCCGGAATCGCCGTGCTGCGCGCCGACGGCTACAACGTTCCGGCCTCGCCGCTGATCACCGCCACGGGCCTGGCCTCACTGCTGCTGGCACCCTTTGGCTCGCACGGCATCAACCTCGCGGCCATCAGCGCAGCAATCTGTACCGGCCCTCACGCCCACGAAGATCACAGCAAGCGTTATACCGCGGCAGTCTGGTGCGGGATTTTCTACGGCATCGCCGGGGTCTTCGGTGCCACCCTGGCCGCGCTGTTCGCCGCGCTGCCCAAGGAACTGGTGCTGTCCATCGCGGCTCTGGCGCTGTTTGGCTCGATCATCAATGGCTTGAGCATCGCCATGAGCGAAGTGAAGGAACGGGAAGCCGCACTGATCACCTTCATGGTGACGGCATCGGGGCTGACGCTATTTTCCATCGGCTCGGCATTCTGGGGAATTGTCGCCGGGGTGGTGACCTTGATGATCCTGAATTGGCGCAGTGCCTGAAGCGCTTCGCTGGCAAGCCTGCTTTTGCGCCCACCCACTGTAGAAGCCGGCTTGCCGGCGAAATGCCGCCCACGACAAAACCCGGGACCAGCCCGCGGCAGATGCAAAAAACCAGAAGGGAAAATTCGACAGGTTGCCCTGAGGCAACAACGCATGAGCGGCCCGGACGGGCCGCCCATGCATGACATTACGCGACTGGGTTGATCGCGTTGTCCGGGTACCACACGTCCAGCAGCGGGCTGACTTCAACGCTGGTCAGCTCGGTGCGAGCCTTGAGCCAGGCTTCAACAGCGGCACGTTGCTCTTCGCTAACGCAGCCGCGCTTGCTCAGGCAAACCAAACCGAAGTCATCGCCACCTACATAGCCCAGGCCGTTGGCTTCCATCGCTTCTTTGAGGAATGCGTCGAGGAAAGCGTCAATAGCTTCGTCAGCCAGATCTTCTTTGAAATCCAGGTTCAGCTCAAAACCCAGCTCCTGAAATTCATCTACGCAGAGTTTTTTGCGCAGACGGCGGGAACGGTTAGTGGCCATGGAACAATCCTCATAAGTAATAACGGGCGGCACTTTACCAGTTTAGGCGGGCGATTGCCTGACTCTATGAGGATGCCGGAGTGCCATTGGTAAAAAAAATACCGCTCCTGCGGCCCGTGGCACGGCACAAGCCGCTATACCTTGGGGCATAATGCCGACACTTTCATGACCACTGAGGGATTTTATCTGCATGCCCTCGCCTTTTTTCCCCTCGACTGCAGGGTTCCATTTCATATGATCAAATCGTTGCGTCCTCTACTGCTTGCCAGTGTTTTCCTCCCCCTGGCATTCCAGGCCTCCGCGGCCCCGGTCAACACCACCCTGACCCCCAAGGTTCAACAAGCCCTCAAAGCCAGCAAACTCCCGGACAATGCCCTGTCGCTGGTGATGATTCCCCTGAACGGCCCAGGCACCCCGACCATCTTCAACGCCGACGTGTCGGTCAACCCAGCCTCCACCATGAAGCTGGTGACCACCTACGCCGCCCTGGAAATGCTTGGTCCGACCCACCAGTGGAAGACCGAGTTCTACACCGACGGCACCCTCAGCGGCGGCATCCTCAATGGCAACCTCTACCTCAAGGGCGGCGGCGATCCCAAGCTGAACATGGAGAAGCTCTGGCTGCTGATGCGCGACCTGCGGGCCAACGGTGTGCAGCAAGTCACCGGTGACCTGGTGCTGGACCGCAACTTCTTCGTGCAACCCCAGTTGCCGGAGTTCAATGATGACGGCAACGACGAGAACAAGCCGTTCCTGGTCAAGCCCGACTCACTGATGGTCAACCTCAAGGCCCTGCGCTTTGTCGCTCGCAACGATTCCGGCCGGGTGCTGGTGTCAGTGGAGCCGCCGATTGCCAAGATTCGCATCGACAATCAGATCAAGGCCGTCAACACCAAGCAATGCACCGGCGATGTCCGCTACAACCCGGTGACCCAGGCCGATGGCAGTGTGATTGTCACCGTCGGCGGTCAACTGGGTGATGGCTGCAGTTCCCAGACCTACCTGTCGCTGCTGGACCATGCCACCTACACCGCCGGCGCCGTGCGGGCGATCTGGAGCGAGCTGGGTGGCAGCATCCAGGGCCAGGACCGCCTGGCAGTGGTACCCAAGGACGCCAAGGTACTGGCCCGCGCATTCTCCCCGGACCTGGCGGAAATCATCCGCGACATCAACAAATACAGTAACAACACCATGGCCCAGCAGCTGTTCCTGAGCCTGGGAGCGAAGTACCGCAACGACGCCGATGGCGACGACGCCAAAGCCGCCCAGCGCGTGGTGCGTCAGTGGCTGGCGAAAAAAGGCATCACTTCACCGCACCTGGTGATGGAGAACGGTTCCGGCCTGTCCCGTGCCGAACGGGTCAGCGCTCGGGAAATGGCGGGCTTGCTGCAAGCTGCGTGGAAAAGCCCCTACGCCGCGGAGTTCATCAGTTCGATGCCGATTGCCGGCATGGACGGCACCATGCGCAAGCGCTTGAAGCGCACCGCCATGTCGGGTGAAGCCCATATCAAGACCGGTACCCTGAACACCGTCCGCGCCATTGCCGGCTACAGCCGCGATGACAACGGCAACACCTGGGCGGTGGTGGCGATTCTCAACGATCCACGTCCGTTCGGCGCCTCATCGGTGCTGGACCAGGTGCTGCTGGACCTCTATCGCCAGCCCAAGCTGGCCACCAGCGCCTCGGTGTTGTAAAGGCCTGCATCGAGGGCGGCGAGGACCACTCACCGCCCTCGGCAATCAAGGCAACTCCGCTTGCACCCGGTCGCGCCCGGCCTGCTTGGCGGCATAGACCCCGGAGTCGGCCCGCAACAACAAACCATCCGCGCCCTCGCCTTCACGCCAACTGGCAATACCGAAACTGGCGGTGACGATGCCCACCGGTTCAATCGGTGAACTACGCAAGCCTTGCCACAGCTCCTCGGCCAGGATCAGCGCTTGCTGACCATCAGTGTCCGGGCACAGGACCATGAACTCCTCCCCGCCCAGGCGACAGAACACATCGGTACGCCGCAGGCGCCGAGCGGTACGCTCGCACAGCCCCTTCAATACCTGATCGCCCACGCCATGCCCGTGCAGATCGTTGACCCGCTTGAAATGATCGATATCCAGCATGATCACTGCCATCTTGCCGCCACCACGTTCCAGGCGCTGCATTTCGCTTTGCAGTTGCTCCTGGAAATAGCGCCGGTTGTGAATCCCGGTCAGCGAGTCCGTGACCGACAGCGCCCGCAGTTCTTCCTCGACCCGCTTGAGATCGGAGATGTCCGAGATATAGCCGTGCCATAACACCCCGCCGCCCGGCAGTCGCTCCGGCGTCGCTGCACCCCGCATCCAGCGCAGACCACGCTGGGGCAGGCAGACCCGGAACTCTTCGCGCCAGGGACTGAGTTGCTCCGCCGAGGCCTGGATCGACGCTCGCACCCGCCGCACATCCTCAGGATGAATGCGCTCGAACGCCGGCGCGGCATTCTCCTGCAATTGCTGCGGCTCGATCTCGTAGATCTCGCGAATACCGTCGCTGGCATAAGTGAAACTCGCATGCCCTTCGGCATCCAGCTTGAACTGGTAGATCCCCCCCGGGACATGGGCACTGAGTCTTTTCAGCAGGCGATCCCGGGCTGCCAGGGCCTCGTGTACGCGCTTGCGCTCGGTGATGTCGATGCAAATGGCCAGGTGGCCGATCCACAAGCCCTGATCATCCAGTACCGGGGTCGCCAGCATGTTCACTTGCAAGTGGCTGCCGTCCTGGCGCACCAGGGTCCATTCCCGGGCTTCGTGGCCGCCGGCCATGCCCGCCTCCACCAACATCGCCTGGGACATCGGGATCGGCTTGCCATACCGCTGACTGAGGCTATGGGCCCAAGGCTCGAGCTCGCTGGGCAGATGCAGGCTTTCCAGGGTCAGGTGCCCCACTGCCTCGCTGCTGCTGTAGCCGAGCATCTGCTCGGCCCCGGCATTGAAGGTGCTGATGACCCCACGCAGGTCCGTGGCGATGATCGCCACCTGGGTGGCGGCATTCAGCACGCTACGCAACTGACTGTGGGTACCGCGCAGCTCATGCTCGCGACTGCGCAACTCTTCAGTTTGCTGTTCCACCAGGGCCAGGGCCCGTTGCCGCTGGCTCACCAATACATAGAGCAAGGCACTGAGCAGCACGCTGAGCAAGCCGCCGAGGACCACCAAGCTGCTCAGGGAAGAATGGTTGGCATGCACGAATGCAGCGCTGGGACGGATGTCCACCTGATAGTCGCGATCCGCCAGGCGCAACAGTCGGCTGGCGATCAGTGGGCTGCTGATCGGCGGATTGTTCGACTCATAGAGCACCTCATGCTGCCCCTCGCTGGAGAGGTCGAGAATCCGCACCGACAGATTGTCTCTGGCCGGCACCGGCAAGCCATCTGCCACCAGTTGTCGCAAGCTGATCACCGCCAGCACATAGCCTTCTGGCCGGGCAGCGGCATTGCTTGCAGAGCGCCGAACCGGAGCGGCCAACACCACGCCACGGGCATACGCCGGATCGACCGCCACCAGATGCACCGGAGGAGAAACCGCCAGCCCGTCGAGTTCACGGGCTCGCTCCAGGGTAATGCGGCGCTGGGGTTGAGCCAGCAGGTCATACCCCAAAGGCGAACCTAGCAAGCTCTGGGTCTGGCTGTACAGGACCGGCACATACTCTTCACGCACGCCGGCCGGCTCCATCTGGCCACTGGAGGCCAACTGGCGGATGGAGAATCCCGACAGTCCCTGGTCCCGCACCGACTGCTCGAACGCCGGGCGCTGGGCAAGACTGACCAGCGGCGCCCAGGCATAGGCTTGGGTGCGACGTAGCAGGGGTTTGGCGTAGCCATCGAAGTCCTGGCGCGACACCAGATCGGAATTGACAAAGAAACGCCGCAGGCCATCCAGGCGTTGCTCCTGGTCCTGAAAACGTTCTTCGATGCGACTGTAGCGTTCGCCAGCGAGCAACTGGAAACGCTGTCGCAGTTGCTGCTGGTTCACATTGAAAGTGGACCAGGCCAACAGCCCGGTCAGAATGCCGCCCGCAAGCAATACCAGTAAGGCTACCAGCCAGGCAGAGACCTCTTCACTTATGAAACCCAGGATTTTCGGGCGTACCACTTGCAACGGCATAAGCAGAACTCATCACGCCAACGAGTTTGGGTGTCATCTGGACTTGGTGAGAGTTATAGCTATTAGCCACTAATTTGACCAGTGCTAAACAGCCGCCGAAGCCTTAAAAAATCGGGCTTCGGGAGCTGATCCGATGATTAGCGGGCGGTGATTTTCCAGGCGCGGTGAATTTTGCTGTTACGGGCAAAATCCGGGTCGATGGTTTTCGCCGTGATCTCCTCGACCTGATAGCGCGTGGCAAGATTTTCATCCAGCTGGAACTTGCGGAAGTTGTTGGAGAAGTACAGCACGCCACCCGGCGCCAGGCGCGCCATGGCCAGGTCGAGCAACTGCACCTGGTCACGTTGCACGTCGAACACCCCTTCCATGCGCTTGGAGTTGGAGAAGGTCGGCGGATCGATGAAAATCAGCTCGAACTCGTCACGGCAGGTTTCCAGCCAAGCCATCACGTCACCCTGCTCCAGACGGTTCTTGTCGGAAAAACCGTTGAGGGAGAAGTTGCGCCGTGCCCAGTCCAGGTAGGTCTTCGACAGGTCGACGCTGGTGGTGCTGCGAGCTCCGCCCTTGGCCGCGTGCACACTGGCGGTAGCGGTGTAGCAGTACAAGTTGAGGAAACGCTTGCCGGCAGCCTCTTTCTGGATACGCATGCGCATCGGCCGGTGATCGAGGAACAGCCCGGTGTCCAGGTAGTCGGTCAGGTTGACCAGCAGCTTGACCCCGCCCTCGGTGACCTCGGTGAACTTGCCTTGGGCGCTCTGGCGCTCGTATTGCTTGGTGCCGCTCTGGCGTTCGCGACGCTTGATCACCACCCGGCTCTTGTCGACGTTCAACGCTTGCGGAATCGCCGCCAGGGCATCAAACAGGCGCGCCTGGGCCTTCTCAGGATCCACCGACTTGGGGGCTGCATATTCCTGGACGTGGACCCAATCGTGGTAGAGGTCGATGGCCAGGGAGTATTCAGGCATGTCGGCGTCGTAGACCCGATAGCACTCCACGCCTTCGCGCTTGGCCCACTTGCCCAACTGCTTGAAGTTCTTCTGCAGACGGTTGGCAAACATCTGCCCGCCTTCACTCAAGCGCGCCTGTTCCACCACCGGGGCGGGCACTGGAGCCGGTTTGATCGGGTTGCCATTCTTGTTGTACTGACGCTCTTGCGGCGCGGTGTCGGCCTGGCTTTCAGCCTGGGCCTGGGCTTGTTCGCGCTCGATCTGGCGTTGTTCCGGGGTGCGGCGCTCACCGGTGACGAACTGATCCGGCAGCACCTTGATCAGCAACAGCTTGCACGGCAGCGCACCGTTCCAGAACGAATACTGCTTGTGGCTGCGGATCCCCATGCGCTTGCCCAGGTCCGGGGCACCGGTGAATACCGCGGCTTCCCAGTTCAGGCAGGCCTGGCGCAAGCGCTCGCCAAGGTTCTGGTAGAGGTACAAGAGGCTGGCCTCGTCTCCCAGGCGCTCGCCGTAGGGAGGGTTGCAGATCACCAGGCCTTTCTGGTTCTGGTCCGGGCGCGGTTCAAAGGTCGCCACTTCGCCCTGGTAGATTTTGATCCACTCGCTCAAACCGGCACGTTCGACGTTGTTACGCCCCGGCTGGATCAGGCGTGGGTCGGCTTCATAGCCGCGAATCCACAGCGGTGGCTTGGCCAGGCCTGCGTGAGCGCGGGCCTGCGCTTCGTCGTGCAGCTTGCGCCACAGGGCCGGCACGTGACCGAGCCAGGCAGTGAAGCCCCATTGCTCACGCTTGAGGTTCGGCGCGATATCGGCGGCGATCATCGCCGCTTCCACCAAAAAGGTACCCACACCGCACATCGGGTCAGCGAGCGCGCCGCCGTCAGCGGCAATTCGCGGCCAGCCCGCGCGGATCAGGATCGCCGCCGCCAGGTTTTCCTTCAGCGGCGCAGCGCCTTGCTGCAGGCGATAACCGCGCTGGTGCAGGCTGTGGCCGGAGAGGTCCAGGGAGAGAATGGCTTCGCCACGATCCAGGCGCAGGTGAATGCGCAGGTCCGGGTTGAGCTTGTCCACCGACGGACGCTCGCCGGACGGCGTACGTAGTTTGTCGACGATGGCGTCCTTGACCTTCAGGGCGCCGAAGTGCGTGTTGTCGATTCCCGAACCGTGGCCGCTGAATTCCACTGCCAGGGTGCCGTCAGCCAGCATGTGGTCCTGCCACTCGATGTCCAGCACACCGTGATAGAGATCCTCGGCATCCTTCATCGGGAAGCGCTTGAGCACCAGCAGCACCCGGTTGGCCAGGCGTGACCACAGGCACAAGCGATAAGCCGTCTCCATGTCGGCCATGCCGCGCACCGCGGAAGTGTGCTCGCGGGCTTCCTCAAGGCCAAGCCCGACGGCTTCCTCGATCAGCAGGCCTTCGAGGCCTTTGGGGCAAGTGAGGAAGAGTTCGTAACGATCCGACATGGGAATTCCAGGGCCTTTGGCAATTAATGAACGGGCAACGCATCGCCCGCTCGGTTTTCAATCAAGCGCTTTTCTTCAAGAGCGCTCGTGTGGCACGAAACTGTGCCGTCCCACCCCGGCTGGAAAGCTGTCTTGCAGGGCAAAAGAGCTTAGAGGCCAGGGCAGATAAAAAGTCAGGGCAACAAAATGACATAAGTCGACCCTTCGTCGAATAGTAGTTGAGTGCAACCGCTCGACATTCTCACTAAAGCATTAACCTCATCATCTAGTGAGAGGCCGATCACAGCAGGCTTTGCATGACAACGCGGATACAAAACCATTCCCGGCTTATGGCCGGGACAACATTAACGTTACGTCCTTATGACAAAACGATCATTCACTTGCTGTGACCTATTGGTTAGAACTCAACACAGGTTGGCGCCGCAACGGTGTCAACATCAAGGCTCGCGACGCCGGCAGCGAGCACCAACGGCAGAAGCAATCTGCCCGACCCTAAACGAAGGTCGATAGGACATAAGACAGTCAACAAGTGAGGGAAACACCCTATGAGAAGACTAAAGCGTGATCCGTTGGAAAAAGCATTTTTACGCGGATATCAGTATGGCGTTAATGGCAAATCCCGTGAGCTTTGCCCATTTACTCTACCGTCGGTACGCCAAGCCTGGATCAACGGCTGGCGAGAAGGACGCGGCGACAACTGGGACGGTATGACAGGCACTGCGGGCATCCACAGACTCAACGAACTTCGCGCTGTCGGCTGATCAGGGCACACTCCGACACCTAAAACTTGAATAGATGACGACTTAACCACGCACGCCCCATCCGGGCGGCGGGCTTCGGCCCAGGGGCTCCTTCAAGGAGCCCTTTTTTATTGCCCGCTTTCAGCCCGTCAGCAGCAAATTTTCTCAGCCCATGGCCGCGATGGCATCCACCGACTCGCGAATCAATGCCGGGCCTTTGTAGATGAACCCCGAATACAGCTGCACCAAGCTGGCGCCTGCAGCGATCTTCTCAGCCGCGTGCTTGCCTTCGGTGATGCCGCCTACCGCGATGATCGGCAAACGCCCGGCCAGTTCAGCTGCCAGGACCTTGACCGTGTGGGTGCTCTTCTCGCGAACTGGGGCGCCAGACAGACCGCCCGCCTCGGCACCGTGCTCCATACCTTCGACACCTTCACGACTCAAGGTGGTGTTGGTGGCAATGACTGCATCCATGCCGGTTTCCAGCAAGGCCCTAGCCACATCCATGGTTTCTTCATCGCTCATGTCCGGGGCGATCTTGATCGCCAGCGGCACGCGCTTGCCGTGAATCGCCGTCAACTCCTGCTGGCGCTGGCTCAAGGCCGACAACAGCTGCTTGAGCGACTCGCCAAACTGCAGGCTGCGCAGACCCGGAGTATTGGGCGAACTGACGTTGACCGTAACGTAGCTGGCATGGGCATAGACCTTGTCCAGGCAGATCAGGTAGTCATCCACCGCCCGCTCCACCGGTGTGTCGAAGTTCTTGCCGATATTGATCCCCAGCACGCCCTTGTATTGTGCGGCGGCGACCCGTGCCAACAGATTGTCGACCCCGAGGTTGTTGAAGCCCATGCGATTGATGATGGCTTCGGCCTGGGGCAGGCGGAAAATCCGTGGCTTGGGGTTGCCCGGCTGCGGGCGCGGAGTGACGGTCCCGATTTCGACGAAACCGAATCCCAGTTGGGCGAAGCCGTCGATGGCCGCACCGTTCTTGTCCAGGCCGGCAGCCAGCCCCACCGGGTTTGCAAACTCCAGGCCCATGACCTTGACCGGCATTTGCGCCGGTGCCTTGCACAACAGACCGTTGAGGCCCAAACGCCCGCCCGCGCCGATCAGGTCCAGGGACAGATCGTGGGAGGTTTCCGGGGAGAGTTTGAACAACAGCTGGCGGGCCAGGGTATACATGGGCGGGGTGAACTCGGTTGGCGGCGAAATTAAGGCACCGATTATAGCCGCGCCCGAGGCTTGCAGGCGAGGCGCAGAGTGAAATCCCCCAGCAATGGCATATGCCTTGCACCCACTTGCCCCATCAAGCCTCGGCCAATGGCGGTCCAGGTCAAAGGACAACGGCGTCGTCACCCGTCCAGGCTCTGCCCGGCCGCGGGGACGACGCCTTTTCATGCAAGGTGCCCCATGAGCGAACTCCCACATGACCCATTGGCCTGGGTCAACGGCAGCGATGCCGTGGAAAAATCCGTGATCAACCTGGGCTTCATGGCATTGACCGATTGCGCCTCGGTAGTGGTCGCCGCCACCCAGGGGTTTGCCCAGCCCTACGGGCTGACCCTGAACCTCAAGCGCCAGAGTTCCTGGGCCAATCTGCGGGACAAACTGGTGAGCGGCGAACTGGATGCCGCCCACAGCCTGTATGGCCTGATCTATGCCGTGCACCTGGGCATCGGCGGAATCAACCCCTGCGACATGGTAGTGCTCATGGGCCTGAACCAGAACGGCCAGAGCATCAACCTGTCCCGGGAACTGCAAGCGCTGAAGGTGACCAGCCCTGAAGCACTCGATCGCCACGTGCACCAAAGCCGGGCAAGAATGACCTTCGCCCAGACCTTCCCCACCGGCACCCACGCCATGTGGTTGTACTACTGGCTGGCCAGCCAGGGCATCCACCCGTTGCAGGATGTCGACAGCGTAGTGGTGCCGCCGCCACAGATGGTTGCCCACCTGCAGGCCGGACGCATCGATGGCTTCTGCGTCGGCGAACCCTGGAGCGCCAGCGCGGTGCAACAGGATCTCGGTTTCACCCTGGCCACCAGCCAGACGATCTGGCCCGACCATCCGGAAAAGGTCCTCGGCTGTACCCGTGCCTTCGTCGAGCAGAACCCCAACACCGCCCGCGCCCTGGTGATGGCGATCCTCGAGGCCAGCCGCTTCATCGAGCAAAGCCCGGAAAACCGCCGCAGTACCGCACAGCTATTGAGCGCCACGGACTACCTGAATGCCCCGCTGGACTGCATCGAGCCGCGGCTGCAGGGTGACTACGCCGACGGCCTGGGCAATCGCTGGCAGGATCCCCACGCCTTGCGCTTTCACGACCACGGCGCGGTCAACCTGCCCTACCTGTCCGACGGCATGTGGTTCATGACCCAGTTCCGCCGCTGGGGCCTGCTGCGCGAAGATCCAGACTATTTGGGCGTCGCCCGCCAGGTGCAACAGCTTGAACTCTATCGAGACGCAGCCTCCGCGCTGGGCGTCGCCGCCTGGGGCCAGGACATGCGCAGCAGCCAGTTGATCGACGGCAAGGTCTGGGACGGCTCGCAACCGGCCGCCTATGCCCGCAGCTTTCGCCTGCACGCCCTGAGCGACAGCCCTCCCCTTGTCGCCCAGCGCTGACCGGAGCCCGCGAACATGCTGCGTATCCTGTTGATCAACGACACCGCGAAAAAAGTCGGACGGCTCAAGGCCGCCCTCAGCGAAGCCGGCTTCGAGGTCATCGACGAATCCGGCCTGACCATCGACCTGCCGGGCCGCGTCGAAACAGTGCGCCCGGACGTGATCCTGATCGATACCGAGTCACCCAGCCGCGACGTCATGGAACAAGTGGTCCTGGTGAGCCGCGACCAACCGCGCCCCATCGTGATGTTCACCGACGAACACGATCCGCTGGTGATGCGCCAGGCGATCAAATCCGGGGTCAGTGCCTACATAGTCGAAGGCATCCAGGTCCAGCGCCTGCAACCGATCCTCGATGTGGCCATGGCTCGCTTTGAAAGCGACCAGGCCCTGCGCGCGCAACTGCAGGCCCGGGACCAGCAACTGGCGGAACGCAAGCGCATCGAGCTGGCCAAGGGCCTACTGATGAAAATGAAGGACTGCAACGAAGAACAGGCCTACACCCTGATGCGCCGGCAGGCCATGAGCAAACAGCAAAAGCTGATCCAGGTGGCGGAACAAATCATCGCCATGCAGGAACTCCTCGGCTGACCGCCCCCCGGTAGGAGCCGGCTTGCCGGCGAATAGGCCTCTGAACCTTGTGCCAGTCTTGAGGGCGCCTTCGCTGGCAAGCCAGCTCCTACAGCCAGCTCCTACAGCCAGTTCCACAGTCAGCTCCACAACCAGTTCCACAGCCAGTTCCACAGCCAGGTCCTGAGCCAGTTCCTGCTGCAGGGGTCGACAAGGGTTGGCCCGGCTCTTGCTGTCAGATCCGCACCGGTAACCAACGGCGGTTGCCCACCTACGACAAAGACGTCGCGCACCCTGCTCACCCACAGCGAGCCAGGTGCCGACGTCTTTTCGTTTTGGCCCCACTGCACGGGGCCGGTGGCGCGGCCAGGGCGGCGCTCCACCTGCAAGCTCATGACGACTCCAACGACTCTTATCAGCTGAGGTGCGCGATGAATTCAAGCTTCTGGAAATCCGGCCATACCCCGACCCTGTTCGCAGCCTTCCTGTATTTCGACCTGAGCTTCATGGTCTGGTACCTGCTGGGCCCCCTGGCGGTGCAGATCGCCGCGGACCTGCACCTGAGCACCCAGCAACGCGGGCTGATGGTGGCGACGCCGATCCTCGCCGGCGCGGTATTGCGCTTCATCATGGGCCTGCTGGCCGATCGCCTGTCACCCAAAACCGCCGGTCTGATCGGCCAGGTGATTGTGCTAGTGGCCCTGTTCGGCGCCTGGCAGATGGGCATCCACAGCTATGAGCAGGCCCTGCTCCTGGGGGTATTTCTCGGCATGGCCGGGGCCTCCTTCGCCGTGGCCCTGCCCCTGGCATCGCAATGGTATCCGTCGCAACACCAGGGCAAGGCCATGGGTATCGCCGGCGCCGGCAACTCCGGCACCGTGTTCGCTGCGCTGATCGCCCCGATGCTGGCGGCGGCCTTCGGCTGGAGCAACGTCTTCGGCTTTGCCCTGATCCCGCTGATCCTGACCCTGGTGCTGTTTGCCTGGCTGGCGAAAAACGCGCCCGAACGGCCCAGGGCCAAGTCCATGAGCGACTACTTCAAGGCCCTTGGCGACCGCGACAGCTGGTGGTTCATGTGTTTCTACAGCGTCACCTTCGGTGGCTTCATCGGCCTGGCCAGCGCCCTGCCCGGCTACTTCAACGACCAGTACGGCCTGAGCCCGGTAACCGCCGGCTATTACACCGCCGCCTGCGTCTTCGGCGGCAGTCTGATGCGCCCCTTGGGCGGCGCCCTGGCGGACCGTTTCGGCGGCATCCGCACCTTGCTGGCGATGTATAGCGTCGCGGTGGTCTGCATCGCCGCCGTGGGTTTCAACCTGCCCAACTCCTATGCCGCCCTAGCGCTGTTCGTCTGCACCATGCTTGGCCTGGGAGCGGGCAACGGCGCGGTGTTCCAACTGGTGCCGCAACGCTTCCGCCGGGAAATCGGGGTCATGACCGGACTGATCGGCATGGCCGGCGGCATCGGCGGTTTTGCCCTGGCAGCGGGCATGGGCGCAATCAAGCAAAGTACCGGCAGCTATCAACTGGCACTGTGGTTGTTCGCCAGCCTCGGGGTACTGGCCTGGTTCGGCCTGCATGGGGTCAAACGTCGCTGGAGAACCACCTGGGGTTCCGCCGCTGTGACTGCGGCGCGAGTCTGAGACCGTCATGGGCCTGCAACTGAGCCACGCCCAGGCCAGCGCCACCGGCCCTCGCCCGGAGAATCAGGACGCCCTGCGCCGGGTGACGCCGGCGCCAGCCCTGGCGGCGAGCAAAGGCCTGCTGTTCGCCATCGCCGACGGCGTCAGCCAGTGTGCCGATGGTGGCCTGGCCGCGCGCTCGAGCTTGCAGGCCCTGGCCCTGGACTACTACGCCACGCCAGAAACCTGGGCCGTGGCCGAGGCCCTGGAACGCCTGCTGATCGCCCAGAACCGCTGGCTCCAGGCCAACGGCGGCGGCCAGCCCCTGCTCACCACCCTCAGCGCCCTGGTGCTGCGGGGACGGCGCTTCACCCTGGCCCACGTCGGCGACTGCCGGGTCTATCGCTGGTATCAACAGCAGTTGCAACGCATCAGCGAAGATCACGTCTGGGAACAACCGGGCATGCAGCATGTGCTCAAGCGCGCCCTGGGCCTGGATCAGCATCTGGTAGTGGATTTTCGCGATGGTGAACTGCGCCAGGGAGAATCCTTCCTGATGCTCAGCGACGGGGTCTGGGCCACCCTGGGCGACACCGCGATTGCCGCCATCCTGCGGGACCAGCTGGACCTGGACAGCGCGGTCAACACCCTGGTCAGTGCGGCGCACCTGGCCGGCAGCCAGGACAACGCCAGCGCCCTGCTGGTCCGGGTCGACGCACTGGGAGAAAGCAGCATTGGCGATGCCCTGCTGCACCTGCAGCGATGGCCCCTGCCACCGCCCCTGAAGCCCGGGCAGCGCTTCGAGGGCTGGCAGATCGAGGCGTTGATCAGCCACAGTCAGCAATCGCTGCTGTATCGCGTGCGTGACGAGCAACAACAGGCCTGGCTGCTGAAAACCCTGCCCGCGGTCTTGCACGACGACCTACCAGCCTGCCAGGCGCTGCTGTCCGAGGAATGGCTGCTGCGCCGGGTCGCCGGGCGGCACTTTCCCCAGGTGCACGGCGGCACCTCGCGCCAGCACTTGTATTACCTGATGCGCGAATACCCCGGCCTGACCCTGGCGCAGCTGTTTCACCAGAACGGGCCGCTGCCCCTGGCCCAATGGCAGACCCTCGCCGAACACCTGCTGCGGGCCGTCGGCCTGCTGCATCGACGACAAATCCTGCACCGGGATATCAAGCCGGAGAACCTGCTATTGGGGGACGATGGCGAACTGCGAGTGCTGGATTTTGGCCTGGCCTACTGCCCTGGGCTGTCGGCAGATCCCGCGCATCTGCTGCCCGGCACCCCGAGTTTCATCGCCCCCGAGGCCTTCAGCGGCGAACCTCCCAGCCCTCAGCAAGACCTGTATGCCGTGGGCGTCTGCCTGTATTACCTGCTGAGCGGGCACTATCCCCACGGCGAGATCGAAGCCTTCCAGCGACCACGCTTCGGCCTACCGGTGAGCCCCGGCCGCTACCGCCCGGACCTGCCGGAATGGCTGGAGCAATGCCTGGAACGCGGGGTCAGCGCCAACCCGGCGCAGCGCTATGAAACCGCCGAGGAATGGCTGCTGGTACTGGAACAAGGCGAGCGGCGCAGCTTGAGCCTGCGCCCACTGCCCCTGCTGGAGCGCGAGCCGTTAAAGGTATGGCGCGGGGTGGCCCTTGCCGCACTGTTGCTCAACCTGGTGCTGTTGTTGCTATTGCTGCACCAGTGACGCCACACCAGCACTGCCGACTTCGTCTGCGCCTACGCAGCGCCGAAAGAGAGCGTGCTGCCTTGATTCGGTGCAGTCATCACCATCGACAAGGGCAAAACTTGCGCCAGCCCCTTTAAAACCGGGCCTTCGGCAACTTGGCACAGGCACTGCATTACTCCACGCAACAGACATAAAGCCCGGCCTTCAACGACGAAGACGGGCTTCCCGAGAGAACGGGATCGGACAAAGGCGTCCTCGTCAGGCCACTGACGGGACGCCTTTTTTGTTTGCGCGCATTTTGTCGAGCCAGGCCTCACCCCCTCTGCCTGTGCTCCCGGAGCAGCCCATGAAAAAACTCAAACTGGTGATGATCGGCAACGGCATGGCCGGGGTACGCACCCTGGAAGAGCTGCTCAAGCTGAGCGACGAGCTGTACGAGATCACGATCTTCGGCGCCGAGCCCCACCCCAACTACAACCGTATCCTGCTATCGCCAGTGCTGGCCGGTGAACAGACCTTCGAGGAAATCGTCCTCAACGACCTGGACTGGTACCTGGACCACGACATCAAGCTGCTGCTCAACCGCAAGGTGCTGCACATCGACCGGAGCCGGCGCCGGGTGATCGCCGAGGACGGCAGCGAGGCCGAGTACGATCGGCTGCTGATCGCCACCGGCTCAACGCCCTTTATCCTGCCGATCCCCGGCAACCAGTTGCAGGGGGTGATCGGCTATCGCGATATTGCCGATACCCAGGCGATGATCGATACCGCGAAAATCCACCAGCATGCGGTGGTGATTGGCGGTGGGCTGCTGGGCCTGGAAGCTGCCAACGGTCTCAAGCTGCGGGGCATGGACGTGACCGTGGTGCATATCGGCGAATGGCTGCTGGAACGACAACTGGACCAGACCAGCGGCCAGTTGCTGCAAAACGCCCTGGAAAACCGCGGCCTGAAGTTTCGCCTGTGCGAACAGACCCAGGCCTTGCTCGATGCCGGCAATGGCCGGGTCGGCTCGGTACAGTTCAAGAACGGCGAGATCATCCCCGCCGACCTGGTGGTGATGGCCGCCGGCATCCGTCCCAACACTGAACTGGCAGAGCGGGCCGGCCTGCCCTGCAATCGCGGGATCCTGGTCAACGACACCCTGCAGACCTACGACCCGCGCATCTACGCCATCGGCGAGTGCGCCAGCCACCGCGGCGTCGCCTACGGCCTGGTGGCACCGTTGTTCGAACAAGCCAAGGTCTGCGCCAACCACCTGGCCCAGTTGGGTTTCGCCCGCTACCAAGGCTCGGTAACGTCCACCAAATTGAAGGTCACCGGCATCGACCTGTTTTCCGCCGGGGATTTCATGGGTGGCGATGGCACCGAAACCATCACCCTCGCCGACCCCATTGGCGGGGTCTACAAGAAATTGGTGATCAAGGACGACGTACTGGTCGGCGCCTGCCTGTACGGCGATACCGCAGACGGCGGCTGGTACTTCCGGCAGATCCGCGAGCAACAGACTATCGGCGAGATTCGCGACCACCTGATGTTCGGCGAGAACGCCTTGGGCGATGTCGGCCATCAGGGCCAGGACAAAGCCATGAGCATGGCCGACACCGCCGAAGTCTGTGGCTGCAACGGTGTGTGCAAGGGCACCATCGTCAAGGCCATCCAGGAACAGGGGCTGTTCAGTGTCGACGAGGTCAAGAAACACACCAAGGCCGCCAGCTCCTGCGGCTCCTGTGCCGGCCTGGTGGAACAGATCCTGATCAACACCGTGGGCGGCGCGGCGGACGTCAAACCGAAAAGCGAAAAAGCCATCTGCGGTTGCAGCGACTTGACCCACGGGCAGATCCGCCAGGCGATTCGGGAGCAGCGCCTGCTGACCATTGCCGGCACCATGAGCTACCTCAACTGGCGCACCGCCAACGGCTGCGCCACCTGCCGCCCGGCGCTGAACTACTACCTGATTTCCACCTGGCCGGGCGAGGCCAAGGACGATCCACAGTCGCGGCTGATCAATGAACGGGCCCACGCCAATATCCAGAAGGACGGCACCTACTCGGTAGTCCCACGGATGTGGGGCGGCGTGACCAACCCGTCCGAGCTGCGGCGCATCGCCGATGTCGCCGACAAGTACCAGGTGCCCATGGTCAAGGTCACCGGCGGCCAGCGCATCGACCTGCTGGGAATACGCAAGGAAGACCTGCCCGGGGTCTGGAAGGACCTGGACATGCCCTCCGGCCACGCCTACGGCAAATCCATTCGCACCGTGAAGACCTGCGTCGGCAGTGAGTTCTGCCGCTTCGGCACGCAGAACTCCACCCAACTGGGCATCGAGCTGGAACATGACCTGTTCAACATGTGGTCGCCGCACAAGGTCAAGCTGGCGGTCTCCGGCTGCCCGCGCAATTGCTCGGAAGCAGGAATCAAGGACGTGGGCATCATCGGCGTCGATTCCGGCTGGGAGATGTACATCGGCGGCAACGGCGGGATCAAGACCGAAGTCGCGGAGTTCTTCGTCAAGCTCAAGACCGCCGAGGAGGTGCGCGAGTACAACGGCGCCTTTCTCCAGCTGTACCGCGAAGAAGCCTTCTACCTCGAACGCACCGTGCATTACCTGCAGCGGGTCGGCATGGAGCACGTAAAAAAGGCCGTGCTGGAGGACCCGCAACGGCGCAAGTCGCTGAACGAGCGCCTGCAATTCTCCCTGTCCTTCGAGCAGGACCCGTGGCAGGAGCGACTGACCCAACCGCAGTTGAAAAAAGAGTACGAGCCCATTGTCGTGAAACAACTGGAGGTGTCGATATGAACTGGCTGGATATCTGCGCCCTGGAAGAAATCAACACCCTGGGCTCGCGCATCATCAAGGGCCCCAAGGGCGATATCGCGATTTTTCGCACGAGTGACGATCAGGTCTTTGCCCTCGACGATCGCTGCCCGCACAAGGGCGGTCCGCTGTCCCAGGGGCTGGTCTATGGCAAACGGGTGGCCTGCCCGCTGCACAACTGGCAGATCGACCTGGAGTCCGGCGCGGCCCAGGCGCCAGACACTGGCTGCGCCCATCACCATTGCGCGCGGGTGGAAGCTGGCAGGGTGCAACTGGCCCTGCGGGATGCCGGGTGATGAAGCGCCAGAGCACCGCCTCGACCTGTTGCTATTGCGGGGTCGGCTGCGGCGTGCTGATCGAGCATGACGGCCGGCAGATCTTCGGAGTGAGTGGCGATCCTGCGCACCCAGCCAACTTCGGCAAGCTGTGCAGCAAGGGCGCCAGCCTGCACTTGACCGGCGACCCCGCTGCCCGGGCCTTGTACCCGGAGCTACGCCTGGGCAAGACCCTGGCCCGTGATCGTTGTGACTGGGGCAGCGCCCTGGAACATGCCGCCGGGGTATTTGCCGAGACCATCGCCGAACACGGCGCCGACAGCGTGGCGTTCTACATTTCCGGGCAGTTGCTGACCGAGGACTACTACGCCTTCAACAAGCTGGCCCGGGCCTTGGTGGGCACCCACAACATCGACAGCAATTCCAGGCTGTGCATGTCCTCGGCAGTGGTCGGCTACAAACGCAGCCTGGGGGCCGATGCGCCGCCCTGCAGCTACGAGGACTTGGAGCAGAGCGATTGCGTGATGATCGTCGGCAGCAATATGGCTTATGCCCATCCGGTGCTGTTTCGCCGCCTGGAGCAGGCGAAAAGCCTGCGCCCGCAGATGAAAGTCATCGTCATCGACCCGCGCCGTACCGATACCTGCGATCTGGCTGACCTGCACCTGGCCATTCTGCCCGGCACCGATGTCGCCCTGTTTCATGGAATTCTCCACCTGCTGCTGTGGGAAGACTGGATCGACCGCGACTTCATCCTGGCCCATACCGAGGGCCTGGCCGAGCTCAAGGCACTGGTCCGCGACTACACCCCACCGATGGTGGCGCAACTCTGCGGTATCAGCGTCGAACAGTTGCAGCAATGCGCCCATTGGGTCGGTACCACAGCGAGTTTTCTGTCCCTGTGGTGCATGGGGCTGAATCAGTCCAGTGCCGGTAGCGCGAAAAACAGCGCACTGATCAACCTGCACCTGGCCACTGGGCAGATTGGCCGTCCCGGTGCCGGCCCCTTCTCTCTCACCGGTCAGCCCAATGCCATGGGCGGGCGCGAAACCGGCAGCCTCAGCAACCTGCTACCCGGGCACCGCGAAGCCACCGACCCTCAGCATCGCGCTGAAGTTGCCGCCTACTGGGGCGTGGACCAGCTCCCCGAGAGCTCCGGGCTGACGGCCATCGAGTTGTTTGATCAGTTGCACAATGGCCGTATCAAGGCGCTGTGGATCGCCTGCACCAACCCGGCGCAATCGCTACCCGACCAGAATCGTATACGTGCGGCCCTGCAGAACTGCCCTTTTGTTGTCCTGCAGGAAGCCTTCGCCACCACTGAAACGGTCGCGTTTGCCGATCTGCTGCTGCCCGCGGCCAGCTGGGGCGAAAAGGAAGGCTCGGTGACCAACTCGGAGCGACGTGTTTCCCACGTACGCCAGGCAGTAATCGCACCCGGCGAGGCACGCGCGGATTGGGCGATTACGGTGGATTTCGCCCAACGCCTGGAACGTCGCCTGCGGCCCGGTCGGCCCAGCCTGTTTGCCTTCGACAATGCCGCTCAGTTGTTCGATGAGTACAAGGGATTGACCCGGGGCCGGGACCTCGACCTGTCCGGTCTCAGTCATGAACTGATCGACCGCCTCGGCCCACAGCAATGGCCCTTCCCAGAAGGGGCCACACAAGGCACTCCACGTTTGTATGAAGATGGTCGCTTCCCTACCGCCAATGGTCGTGCGCGTTTCGTCAGCGACCCCTACGTAACGGCCAAGGAACAACGGGATGCACGTTTTCCCCTGACCCTGATCACCGGCCGGCTGCGAGATCAATGGCATGGCATGAGCCGCACCGGCACCGCCGCGCAGCTGTTCGGTCATGTCAGCGAAGCGCTGCTGAGCCTGCACCCGGACGAACTGCGACGCCAACGTCTGCGCGACGGTGCCCTGGTGAACCTGAAGAGTCGTCGTGGCAGCGTAATTGTCGCGGTGGCCAGTGATGACAGCGTGCGACCCGGACAGGCTTTTCTGCCGATGCACTGGGGGGATCGCTTTCTCAAGGGTGGCGTCAACGCCGTTACCCAACCAGCCTTTGACCCACTGTCAAAGCAACCAGAGCTCAAGCACAGCGGCGTGCGCTTGGAGCCGGTGCATCTGCCCTGGCAGCTGTTCGCACTGATCGAAGGCGATGTACAGGCTCACTTCAGCGTGCTGCGCCCACTGTGCGAGTCCTTTGCCTATGCCAGCCTCAGCCTGGTCGGTCGCGAGCGCCCGGCACTGGTGATCCGTGCGGCCCATCAAGAGGCGCCACAAGCACCGTTACTCCAGGCCATCGACCGGCAGCTGGGGCTCGTCGTTGGGCCGGTGCTGGCCTACGACGACCCACGCCGGGCCATCGGCAAGCGGGTACGTATCGAACAGGGCCGAATCACCGCCATCCGCCTGGCAGGGGAAACCCTGGCCCAGCACTGGTTGCAGGAGCTGTGGCTCGAGGGGCGCGCCGATGAACAACTGCGGCGCTGGTTACTGGCCCCAATGAGCACGCCCCCCGAGGCCAGCGGCTTGGGCGGAGCACGGGAGCGCACACTGTGCAACTGCAAGAACGTCAGCTACCGCACGGTCTGTGCCGGTATCGCCGCGGGGTTGGACCTCGATCAACTGAAACAACAATTGGGTTGCGGCAGCCAATGTGGCTCCTGCGTGCCGGAGATCAAGCGCCTGCTGGCGGCTCCGGTGCACCCTGTCACCGTCCCTGTGTGAGGAAACCCCATGAGTGCAAAAGTCTGGCTGGTAGGCGCGGGTCCCGGAGATCCGGAACTGCTGACGCTGAAGGCTGTACGCGCCCTCGGCGAAGCCGACGTGGTGCTGATCGACGATCTGGTGAACAACGCGGTACTGGTGCATTGCCCCTACGCGCGGATCATTCCGGTGGGCAAGCGTGGCGGCTGTCGCTCCACGCCTCAGGCCTTCATCCATCGCCTGATGCTGCGCTATGCGCGCCAGGGCCGCTGCGTAGTACGTCTGAAGGGCGGTGATCCGTGCATTTTCGGACGTGGCGGAGAAGAGGCCCAATGGCTCAAAAAGCATGGAATCGAGGTGGAATTGGTCAACGGCATCACTGCAGGCCTGGCCGGCGCTACTCGATGCGATATTCCCTTGACCCTGCGCGGCGTGGCGCGAGGCGTGACCCTGGTGACTGCCCACACTCAAGACGACAGCCGCCTGAATTGGCAGGCCTTAGCCCAAAGCGGCACAACCCTAGTGATCTACATGGGCGTGGCGAAGCTGGCGGAGATCAGCGAGCAGTTGCTAAGCGGCGGGCTGGCAGCCGATACAGCAGTGGCGATGATTGAAAATGCCTCACTGCCTGAACAACGGGAATGTCGCAGCAATCTGATGCGAATGGAGCAGGATGCCCAGCGCTTCGAACTCAAGAGCCCAGCGATCCTGGTGATTGGTGCAGTCGCGGCAAGCGCCTCTGCCGGCCAAGCATGCATGTTGCAGGCCTGAGCCGCGCTGATCGGCAGAGCAAACTGCAGACAAAGAAAAACCCGGCCTAGGCCGGGTTTTTCCAAGCTACAAAGCTAATTACTTAGCTTGAGCTTCTACCGAGGCTTCTACGCGACGGTTGATAGCGCGACCAGCTTCAGTTGCGTTGTCGGCAACTGGGCGGGACTCACCGTAACCAACGGATTGAACGCGGTTAGCGCCAACGCCGTACTGGTTGACCAGAACTTGTTTAACGGCGTTTGCACGACGCTCAGACAGTTTCTGGTTGTAAGCGTCAGGACCGACGGAGTCAGTGTGACCTTCAACAACGGTGGTGGTCTGTGGGTACTGCTTCATGAAGTCAGCGAGGTTCTTGATGTCAGCGTAGCTGTTAGGCTTGACGACCGACTTGTCGAAGTCGAACTTCACGTCCAGCTCAACACGAACAACTTCAGCAACCGGAGCTTCTGGAGCTGGTTCTGGAGCAGGTGCTGGTGCTACTGGGGCTGGAGCAACTTTGCCGCCGCTGCCACCGAAGTTCACACCCAGACCGATAGTAGGAGCGTAGTCCCACTTGCCGTTGTCCAGCTTGTAGTCAGCTTCAACGCCAGCACGGGCGAACAGGTTGTCGGTGAAGTAGTACTTAACACCGGCGCCTGCAGTCAGGAAAGTCGACTGGTCGCGACCGCTGTGGCCGTCGGCCACAACGTTGGTCATGCTCTTGTGAGCAACACCGCCAGAAACGTATGGACGCAGAGCGTCACCCACAGTACCAAAGTGGTACTGAGCGTTCAGGCCGAAGTTGTCGCCCTTGATTTTCTGGTTACCAGTACCGTCGTTAGAACGGGTGTGGTTGGTAGTGTCGTAGGTGGCGTTCAACGACAGGTCGTCGGTCAGGAAGTAACCGATCGATGCGCCAGGGTTGAAGCCGTCTTCAACGTGCTTAACGCTGTCGTTGTACTGTTTTTTGTAAAACAGTTCACCCTCGACCGCGCCTTGGCCTTGCGCCAGAACGCCGAACGAAGTCACGGCAACAATAGAACCAATGGCAATGCCCAAGGTGTTTTTCAGTTTCATCCGTTAAATCCCCATCTGGTGATTGTAAAGCAGTCCCACATACCGGGGGACAACTCGGCGGTAAGTCTATCAGAACTCACCTAGACGTAAGAGATATTTGCGCCGAACTAAGTTTCAGCAATACCTGCAAATTTCTCACGCAATTTATCAAGAGCACGTTTGTACCGCATCTTTGTAGCACTCAATCCCATGTGCATGATGTCCGCAATTTCCTGAAATTCCAGCTCTGCGACAAATCGTAGCACCAGAATTTCCCGGTCAATCGGGTTCACATACACCAACCAGCGGTCAAGTCCGCCCTTCTCCTCAGGTTTCGGCATCTTCTCTTCAGAAGCCTCCTCGAGGGGGTCAAGACTTAAAGCGTCCATCAACCGACGCTTGCGCCGCTCCTTGCGATACTGCGTGATGCATTCGTTGTACGTGATGCTATATAGCCATGTCTTGAACTTCGATTTACCCTCAAAGTTCTTAAGGCCATACAACACCTTCAACATCACTTCCTGACAGACATCATCCGCATCCCGATCGTTCCCCAGATAACGTGCACAAACATTAAATAGGGTCCTCTGATAGCGTCGCATCAACTCTTCATAGGCGCGGGTTACGTGAAACAGCTCCGTATGTGAGCGCGCAACCAACTCCTCATCAGAGAGCTCACGGGGGTCATAGCGCATGGATAACGATTGGGTTTTATTCAAAACGAGTCGTGCCGACAGTCAGGTCAATGTCCGCCGCTGCCCGGTGAGGGGTATTTTCGCGGCGGCATACATTAGCAGGGTTTGCCGGGTTAGCGGCTACTTACATGCTGCTCCAGCAGGATCCGATTGGAGAGAGAGACTAGCTCACCCTCATCGGTCAGCAATGTAGTTTTAACCGTGCCGATCTCTTCGATCTGGCCTTCGACCTCACCAACACGTACTTGTTGCCCAACCTGATACAACTCACGCACATAGATTCCCGCAAGAATCTGTCCGGCAATTTCCCGGCTTCCCAAACCCATGGCCAATGCAACGGCCAGACCAACGGTAATCAAAACAATGACGATCACATGGTTGAGCAGGTCGGTTTTGACCTCCAACTGGCTGATCGCCACGGAAATACTGATGATGATCACCAGTCCCTGAGCAATCCGCCCCAGGCCACTGGCGTAATCCAGGCCCACACCTTCTGCCGCTCCGCGCACCAGCCCGTTGGCCAATTGCGCCAGCAAAACGCCCACCAACAACACCAGCGCAGCACCAAAAACCTTCGGCAAATACAACGCGAGCATGTCGAGCGTAGCCGAAACTCGCTCAAGACCAAGGGATTCAGCAGCAGAAACCAGGAAAATCAGCAGTACAAACCAATAAACAATCTTGCCGATCAAGGTCGAGATCGGTACTTGCAGGCCGGCACGCGACAACAACTTGGTCAAGCCGGTGCCACCCATCAGGCGATCCAGGCCCAGCTTGGCGAGCAATTTCGACAGCAGGGTATCCAGCAGTTTGGCTACCACGAAGCCCAGCAACAGCACCACCAACGCGCCGAACAGGTTCGGAATGAAGTTCGCCACTTTGGTCCACAAGGCAGTCATTGCCGTGACGAGGCTCTGCGTCCAGAGATCAAGTTCCATATTCAATCAGCCTTATCAGCAGTGCGAGCAGTAGATTTACGACGGGAAACCGGCGCGATATGAGCCGATCCGTTATTCAGGGCAATCATCAGTGCCGGCAGCCAACGGCCCAGCAGACTGAATAGATCCCCCGCACCCACCTGACGGTTGGCGGTTTTCAATACGCGGCCCAGGCAGGCATCGTCATCGCGGCTCGATGGCGAGGCTTTGAGCATGTCACGCAAAGACTGTTCAAACGGATCGTGCATACGCACCTCTGGTGATGTCTGAAAAAGACGCGATCAGATTTATTCGGGTCACATGAAGCCTCATCACACCCAGCGCAAACGTCGAAACAACCACCATTGTCCCAGAGCCACCGCCACCAATAGCAGGCAGGCACCAACGAATCCATAGGGGCTGGCGGAGAACGGAATACCGCCGACATTGATCCCCAAAAGCCCGGTGAGAAAACTCATGGGCAGGAAGATCCCGGTAATGATTCCGAAGCGGTACATGGTGCGATTCATGCGTACGCTCAAACGCCGGTCTTCGGCCTCGAGCACAAGCCCCACGCGCTCTCGAGTCAATTCCAGCTCTTCCAGGTAACGGGTCAGGCTGTTGTGCAACTCGTTCCAGTAATCACCATCATCGGCCGCAAACCAAGGCAGTTTTATCCGGCTCAGTTGCGCGAAAATATCCCGCTGCGGCGCCAGAAAACGCTTCAGTCCAGCAGCCCGTCGACGGATCTGCAAAATGCTGCCGTGCTCGGGGGTATACCGTTCGTCGGTATCCAGCTTTTCCTCTTCGTCATCGACCACTTCAGAGAGGTCGCTGACCAGATTTTGCACTTTGTGGGTCAGGTACTCGGCCATATAAAGGAGGAGTTCGGCGGCAGTTTTCGGTCCCTTGCCTTCTGCCAACTGCATAAGCAGTTCATCGGTGGCCCGCAAGGGGCGCAAACGCAGAGAGATCACACGCTGGGCGGAAGCAAAAATGCGCACCGAGACCATGTCTTCAGGTTCAGCCCCCGGATTTAGGTTGATGCCCCGCAAAAACAGCAACAGTTCCGCGTCCGGCAGCGCCAACAGGCGCGGCCGGGTATTCTCCTCCAGCAGCAGATCACAGCTGAACTCGCTCAAGCCGCTGGAACGGCGCAGCCAGGTCTGGGTTTGCGGATGACTGCGATCCCAATGCAGCCACAGGCTCTCGTGGGCCTGCAGTTGCAGATCGTCGAGCTCAGTCCGGGCAATTGAACGCGCACCGCCTTCACCATCCAGTACCAGGGCATGCACCAGCCCCCATTGCGCGTTTTCTTCCTCGAACATCCTCATCCCTTGTCAGGCCGATTGTTTATTCAGGCATTTTCAGCAGGCTTGGCGAAACGATCACGCCATTGTTATCGGCATAGACATACTCGCCCGGACGGAAAGTCACACCGGCAAAGGTGACCGCCACGTTGAGGTCGCCGATGCCGCGCTTGTCGGTCTTCATCGGATGACTGGCCAGGGCCTGAACCCCCAGATCGGTCTGTGCAATGACATCCACGTCGCGGATGCAGCCATAGATCAGCAGGCCTTCCCAGCCGTTTTTCGCGGCCTTCTCGGCCAGCATGTCGCCCAACAACGCGCGACGCAGGGAACCGCCCCCATCGACCACCAACACCTTGCCGTGTCCCTTGAGTTCCACCTGCTCCTTGACCAGCGAGTTGTCTTCGAAGCACTTGATGGTGACGATTTCACCGCCAAAGGAATCGCGACCACCGAAATTGCTGAACATGGGCTCAACCACTTGCACCAGGTCCGGGTAGGCGTCGCACAGGTCGGGAGTGAGGTAATGGTTCATCGAGAAACTCCTGTAACAGAAAGAACACGATAGAGGGTGTCGGTTATTCCAGGGGCAGTCCTGGAAATACGAGCCCAAGCAGCAGATGCTTAAACCACGCGGCCTGAGCACCTGATCAGCCTGTCGGGTATTTTCACAGCCATGCCAGCGGAACGGAAAACCGACTCAACAACTGAATATGACCAAAATAGCGTAATGCGTCATATCTTAGCCGCAAGCGCTATCGAGCGAAATGCCCTTCTCAGAGCCTTCGCGTCAAACTGCAGCCACCTGCTCTGGAGCACAAACCAGTAACGGCGTCTGCTGATCCTTGAGCCAGCGCGCCACTAGCGGCCAGACCTCAGTCTGCGCCTGTTTGCTCACCAGCATCTCGACATGGTCGAAATTACCGCTGAACCCTTGCTCACGTCCCAGACAGACAAACTGTTTCTGTTCGCTTCCCAGTTGTTCGAACAACTTGCGACAGGCCCAGGTCGGATCCTGATGATCCCCTGCAGCACTGACCGCCAGCGCCGGTACCGCCACCTCCGCCAGCCCAGCCCACCAATCTTTGTCAGCGTCGCCAAAGCGTCCGAACAGCCCGTGCCAGCGCATGCTTTCCAACGCCAGGCCAATAGGTTCGTCTTCTGGCCCACGCTTGAGCCGAGAACCGGACAACTGGGCAAAACGCTTGATCACCAGACGCCCGCCCCACTCCACCAAAGGAACCTTCAAGGGCCAATAGGTACGACTGACTTGAGTGCCGAAAAATGCCGCTGAGGCTACGCTCGCATCCCCCAGGTACTGCCCGCCGAGGGCCGCCGCCAAGGTAGTGCCGCCCAGGGAATGACCGAGCCAGTGGGGAATCTGCGCGCTTTGCTCGCGAACGAAAGCGGCAATCGCCGGCAGATCGTAACGCGCGTAGTCGGCCACTCGGTTCTTGCGGTAATCGGCATTGCGTCGCGATAAACCATGGCCGCGCATTTCCGGGATCCACACATCGAAACCGGCGCGAGCCAGATAGGCCCCCAAACCTATGCCCTTGGGTGAATACCAGAAGCGTCGGTTGGAAAAACTGCCATGTAGCAGGATCACCGGAACGCCCCGAGGCTCGGCCTCATCGGCCAGCCCCAGGCGGGTGACTGCCAGTTCCACTGAAGGATCAGGGCTGTTGCCAGGTTTTAAGCGATAGACATCTTCGCTGAGGTCGCCTCGACGCTCGGCACTGGTCAAGGCGACGGGAAATAGATTGCTGCTGCTTTGCATATTCTTCTTGCACAAAAAAGGGCGGCATCCAGAAGAAGCACGCCCTGCTTGAATCTTCAAGAGCCGACCAGCCTCACGACCGATCGGCTCTGCATTCAGCGATTACGCCGCGCCCTGACCTTCAGCCAGGAAGAACCAGGTTTCCAGCACCGAATCCGGGTTCAACGAAACGCTTTCGATGCCCTGCTCCATCAGCCATTTGGCCAGGTCCGGGTGGTCGGAAGGCCCCTGGCCACAGATGCCGATGTACTTGCCGGCCTTGTTACAGGCAGCAATGGCATTGGCCAGCAGTTTCTTGACCGCGGGATTACGCTCGTCGAACAGGTGGGCGATGATCCCCGAGTCACGGTCCAGGCCCAGGGTCAACTGAGTCAGGTCGTTGGAGCCGATGGAGAAACCATCGAAGTACTCGAGGAACTCTTCGGCGAGGATGGCGTTGGACGGCAGTTCGCACATCATGATCACGCGCAAGCCGTTTTCGCCGCGCTTGAGGCCATTTTCAGCCAGCAGGTCAACTACTTGGCTGGCTTCGCCGAGGGTACGTACGAACGGCACCATGATTTCAACGTTGGTCAGGCCCATCTCGTTGCGCACGCGCTTCAGCGCACGGCATTCGAGCTCAAAGCAGTCACGGAAGGATTCGCTGATGTAACGCGAAGCACCGCGGAAGCCCAGCATCGGGTTCTCTTCTTCCGGCTCATAGAGCTTGCCGCCGATCAGGTTGGCGTATTCGTTGGACTTGAAGTCCGACAGGCGCACGATGACTTTCTTCGGCGTGAAGGCTGCCGCCAGGGTGCTGATGCCTTCAACCAGCTTGTCGACATAGAAGTCCACCGGATCGTGGTAGCCGGCGATGCGCTTGTCGACGCTGTCCTTGATCTCTTGTGGCAGCCCGGCATAGTTCAGCAGTGCCTTGGGGTGCACACCGATCATGCGGTTGATGATGAACTCCAGACGGGCCAGGCCCACGCCGGCGTTCGGCAACTGCGCGAAGTCGAAGGCACGATCAGGGTTGCCGACGTTCATCATGATCTTGAACGGCAGTTCCGGCATGGCATCCACGGAGTTTTTCTTGATATCAAAACCCAGTTCGCCTTCGAAAATGAAACCCGTGTCGCCTTCGGCGCAGGAAACAGTCACGCCCTGGCCATCTTTCAGCAACTGAGTGGCGTTACCGCAACCCACCACCGCAGGAATGCCCAGCTCGCGAGCGATGATCGCCGCGTGGCAGGTACGACCGCCACGGTTGGTGACGATGGCGCTGGCGCGCTTCATCACCGGCTCCCAGTCCGGGTCGGTCATGTCGGAGACCAGCACGTCGCCGGGCTGGACTTTGTCCATTTCCGAAACGTCCTTGATGATCCGCACCTTGCCGGCGCCGATGCGCTGGCCAATGGCACGACCTTCCACCAGCACGGTGCCGGTTTCCTTGAGCAGGTAGCGTTCCATGACATTGGCCGAAGTACGGCTCTTCACGGTTTCCGGACGCGCCTGAACGATGTACAGCTTACCGTCGTCACCGTCTTTGGCCCATTCGATGTCCATCGGGCACTGGTAGTGCTTCTCGATGATCATGGCCTGCTTGGCCAGCTCGCTGACTTCCGCGTCGGACAGGCAGAAACGTGCGCGATCGGCCTTGTCCACGTCCACGGTTTTCACCGAGCGGCCGGCCTTGGCTTCGTCGCCGTAGATCATCTTGATCGCCTTGCTGCCCAGGTTGCGACGCAGGATCGCCGGGCGGCCAGCTTCAAGGGTGTTCTTGTGAACGTAGAACTCGTCCGGGTTGACTGCCCCCTGGACCACGGTTTCACCCAGGCCGTAAGCACCGGTGATGAACACCACGTCACGGAAGCCCGACTCGGTATCGAGGGTGAACATCACGCCGGCAGTGCCGGTTTCCGAACGCACCATGCGTTGCACGCCAGCAGACAGGGCTACCAGCTTGTGGTCGAAACCCTGGTGCACGCGGTAGGAAATGGCGCGGTCGTTGAACAAGGAAGCGAACACTTCCTTGGCGGCGCGAATCACATTCTCCACGCCACGAATGTTGAGGAAGGTTTCCTGCTGGCCGGCAAAAGAGGCATCCGGCAAGTCTTCGGCGGTGGCCGAAGAACGCACGGCCACGGCCATCTCGGGATTGCCTGCCGACAGCGCGGCGAAAGCCGTACGGATCTCGGCATTGAGGCGCTCGGGGAACTCGGCCTCCATGATCCACTGACGGATCTGCGCGCCGGTCTTGGCCAGAGCGTTCACGTCATCGACATCCAGCGCGTCGAGCGCCGCATGGATCTGGCCGTTCAGACCACTCAATTCAAGAAAATCACGATAAGCCTGAGCTGTCGTGGCGAAGCCACCAGGGACCGATACGCCCGCACCTGCGAGGTTGCTGATCATCTCGCCCAGGGATGCGTTCTTGCCCCCCACATGCTCAACATCGTGTTTGCCGAGCTTATCGAGGGAAACTACGTACTCTACCAAGGTGATCTCTCCACTAACTGTGTTGGAAAAGCTCAGAAGCCGGCTGCTCTATGGAGCATTTGCCCGCTATATGGCCTGGACCTGGAAAATAAGTGAGAATGCGGGCCATTCCCGGCCGACAAATCGCGCCTATCATATCCAAGAATCGTCACTAGCTTAAGGCCCAAGCCTCAAATGAAACGATCTGCTTTCTTTATCTCCGACGGTACCGGTATCACAGCGGAAACCCTCGGCCAGAGCCTGTTGGCGCAGTTCGAAAACGTTACCTTCAGCAAATTCACGCGCCCGTACATCGACAGCATGGAAAAAGCGCGGGCCATGGTACAACAAATCAATATAGCCGCCGAAAAAGACGGTCATCGACCAATTATCTTCGACACCATCGTCAATCAGAACATTCGTGAGATTCTCGCAACCTCCAATGGTTTCATGATCGACATCTTCTCGACCTTCCTCGCGCCCCTGGAACAGGAGCTGAGCGAGCACTCCTCCTACTCCGTCGGCAAATCCCATTCCATCGGCCACAACTCCAACTACATGGAGCGGATCGAGGCGGTGAACTTCGCCCTGGACAACGACGACGGCGCCCGCACCCACTATTACGACAAGGCCGACCTGATCCTGGTGGGCGTATCCCGCTGTGGCAAGACTCCGACCTGCCTGTACATGGCCATGCAATTCGGCATCCGCGCGGCCAACTACCCGCTGACCGAAGAGGACATGGAGCGCCTGCAACTGCCCAATGCCCTGCGCGCCCACAAACACAAGCTGTTCGGCCTGACCATCGACCCCGACCGCCTCACCGCGATCCGCAACGAGCGCAAACCCAACAGTCGCTATTCGAGCTACGCCCAGTGCGAGTTCGAAGTCCGCGAAGTGGAAAACCTGTTCCGCCGCGAGAATATTCCCCACATCAACTCTACACATTTCTCGGTGGAGGAAATCTCGGCCAAGATCCTGGTGGAAAAAGGCGTGGAGCGGCGTTTCAAGTAACCCCCCAAGCCCCTTCCCTGGCTATGTATCGTGGCGAAGGGCTTATCACCCGGAGCGGTCAACCGGGCTCTCCAGGCAGATCGCAGACTCAGGAACTGCGACTGCTTCACACTCGTGTACGAGTCATTGCCCTCACCACTGCCCGCTCCCGCACCTTACCAACCCGCTACTCCACGCTCCTGGCTCAAGGCCGCAGCCAGCGCGGCAAACCCTTCGATCAATTTCCGATCATCCGCCGTGGTGTTGCAGACACTCGCCCGAATGAACTGCGGCACTGCCGCCTGCCCTACGGCAAAGGCTTCGGCAGTCGCCACCAGGTACCCCTGGCGCTTCAACTGCTGCTCGATTTCCGAAGCTCGCCACGGCTCGGGAACCCTGATCCAGAAATGCGGACATCCATTCGGGCTGCGCCATTCCAGCCCTTCCAGCAGGCCCGTGAGCCGGTCCTTGCGCCGGGCGATCTCGGCCATCTGCTGCTGTCGCAGGCGCTCGGCAACCCCAGTGTCGATCCACCCAGCCGCCAACTCCAGCGGCAACGGCGTAGCCATCCAGCAGGTGGCGCGCAGCGCTGCGGCTAATCGCCCCACCAGAGACGGTGGTGCATGAACAAAGCCGACCCGTAGTCCCGAAGCCACGGCTTTGCTCAGGCTACTGATCAGCACCGTACGTTCCGCCGCGAAATACGCCAGCGGCGCCGGGCGTTTATCCACCAGCACAGCGTGGGTTTCATCTTCCAGGATCAATAGATTATGCCGCCTGCAGACCTCGGCAATCGCCGCACGCCGCGCCGCCGACTGCACCGCCGTGGTGGGGTTCTGCAACGTCGGCGTGCAGTACAAGGCCGATACCCGGTGATGCTGGCAGGCCTCATCCAGCGCCTCGGGCAGCAAGCCCTGTTCATCCATGGCCAAGCCCAGCAGCTTGATGCCCAGCATCCGCGCCGTGCTGATCAACCCCGGATAAGTCAGGTGCTCGGTGGCCAGGGTATCCCCGGCCTTGAGCAGCGCCAGCAAGGCAATATGCAACCCGTGCTGGGCGCCGTTGACGCAAATGACCTGCCCGGGATCAACCTGCAGTCCTTCCTGCGCCAACCAGCGTGCTCCCGCTTCACGGTAACGCGCCAACCCGGCCTCGGGACTGTAGCGACTGATCTCCAGCAAGCCATCAGGGTCTTGCGCCAGCGCACGCAGGCTCTGGGCGATGAAGTGGCTCTCCGGCCCGGGAATATGGGTGTTGCGGCTCATGTCGAAAGCCGCTGGCGGCTCATCATCGACGTTGCGAAACCCTGAATCACGCTGGCGCTGCAAACCGTCCTGGCGCACATAAGTGCCAGCCCCGACTCGCGCCACCACCTGCCCCAGGCGCTCCAGCTCGGCGTAGGCCCGACTGATGGTGCCAATCGTCACCCCCAACTGGTCTGCCAGCAGGCGATGCGGTGGCAGCTTGCTGCCTGCGGCAAGGCTGCCCTGGTCAATCGCCTGGTCCAGGGCTTCAGCCAGTCGCTTGTACTTGGCGCCAACGCCATCCTGCAGCGCAGAACGCAACATTGACACCATGTCAATACTTACTTTGACAGCCATCAATTCACCCAATAGCTTGGTTAACGGGTTCAATTACCGAAAATGACTCGCTCAATATAGGGGTCAATTACCAATCACGGAAGGAATGTCAGCGTGAGCACTACCACGGCCGTACCGAATAACGAGGCGTTACCCCGTCACTGGCTCGGCACCCTGGTGACCTGCGTCCTGTTCCTGGTTGTCTGCCTGAGCTGGGGCACCACCTGGCTGGGGATCAAGATTGCAGTGGAAAGCGTGCCGCCGCTGACCGCTGCCGGGCTGCGTTTTCTGATCGCCTTCCCACTGTTTGCCTGCTTCGCCTGGATGCGCCGCGAGCCGCTGATGTTTCCCAAGGGCAGCCGGGGCTTCCTGGTGTTCGTCACCCTGTGTTATTTCAGCCTGCCCTACACCTTGCTCAACTACGGAGAACTGCACGTCTCTTCCGGCCTCACCGCGCTGCTGTTCAGTTGCATGCCGGTGTTCATCCTGATCTTTTCCGCCCTGCTGCTGCGGGAAAAAATCCACTTCACGCAGATGCTCGGCATCGCCATCGGTTTTGCCAGCCTGTACCAGATCATCCGTGGCCAAGGCCTGCACCTGGAGCACAGCGGACTCTCGGGAATACTGGCGATTCTCGCGGCGGCACTGATGCACGCCCTCTGCTACGTGGTCACCAAGAAACACGGCAGCGCCATCAGCGTCATCACCTACAACACGCTGCCCATCGGCATCGCCGGGCTATTGCTGTGCCTGTCCGGACTCTGGTTGGAAAGCCCTGACTTCAGCGCCATCAGCCCACGCTCCTGGGGCGCCCTGCTGTACTTGGGACTCGCCGCCTCGGTGGGTGGGTTCATCGTCTATTTCTTCTTGCTCAAACGCCTCAGCCCGGTGATCCTGTCCTTTGTCTTCATCATCTTCCCGGTGTTCGCGGTGATGATCGGCGCCTGGTACGAAGGCCAGAGCCTGTCCCGTGACTTGTTGCTGTATTCCTCGACCCTGCTCGGCGGCTTCGCCATCACCAAACTGCCCCTGGAAAAATGGCTGTCCCGACGAACGAAACACTGAAATAGCGCCCATGAAAAAGCCCGCTCATGCGGGCTTTTCCGTCACCACCAACAACGTCAGATCACCAGCAAATCGACAAACCGCTGCACCGGCGTGGCCGAGAGTTGCACCTGGTCCTTGCACAGGGCAAAGATCTGCGCCGAACGCTGGGCGGTGAAGCGCGTGGCAAGGTTGGCCTTGAACTTGTCCTCCAGCAGCGGAATGCCTTCGGCACGCCGGCGCCGGTGACCGATGGGGTACTCCACCGCCACCTGCTCGGTGCTCGAACCATCCTTGAAAAACACCTGCACCGCGTTGGCAATGGAACGCTTGTCGGCTTCCAGGTATTCGCGGGTGTAACGCGGGTCTTCGACGATCTCCATCTTGCCGCGCAACTGATCGATGATCGGGTGCGCAGCGTGGAAATCATCTTCGTACTGCTCAGCCACCAGGGTGCCGAACGCCAGGGGCACGGCGGTCATGTATTGCAGGCAGTGGTCACGATCAGCGGCGTTGGCCAGCGGGCCAACCTTGGAAATGATGCGAATCGCCGACTCATGGGTGGTAATCACGATCCGCTCGATCTCATGTAGGCGATTACGTACCAGCGGGTGCAAGGTCACCGCAGCTTCACAGGCGGTTTGCGCGTGGAACTCCGCCGGGAAGCTGATCTTGAACAGCACGTTTTCCATCACGTAGCTGGCGTATTTCTGCGACAGGCTGAAGCGCCGCTGATCCTCGGGCTTCAGCGCCAGATCCTTGTTGGTGTGACTGAACAGCACATCGTAGAACCCCCATTGCGGCGCACTGAGCACCCCGGGAATGCCCATTTCACCGCGCAGGGCGATGTCGGCCAGGCGCACCCCGCGACTCGAGGCATCCCCCGCAGCCCAAGACTTGCGTGAACCGGCGTTGGGCGCATGGCGATAGGTACGCAGCGCCTGACCGTCGACAAACGCATGGGACAGCGCAGCCAGCAACTGCTCGCGATTGGCCCCCATCAGCTTGGCGCAGACCGCAGTGGAGGCAACTTTCACCAGCAGCACATGATCGAGACCGACCCGATTGAAAGAGTTTTCCAGAGCGATCACGCCTTGAATCTCATGAGCCATGATCATGGCTTTCAGCACATCCCCCATGGTCAGAGGCGCCTCAGCATTGGCCACGCGTTTTTGCGAAAGATGATCGGCCACCGCCAGGATGCCGCCGAGGTTGTCCGAAGGATGCCCCCACTCCGCCGCCAGCCAGGTGTCGTTGTAATCCAGCCAACGCACGATGCAGCCGATGTCCCAGGCAGCCTTGACCGGATCCAGGCGATAACTGGTGCCCGGAACCCGAGCGCCGAAGGGCACCACGGTGCCTTCGACAATGGGCCCCAGGTGCTTGGTGCATTCAGGGAAACGCAGGGCCAGCAGGCCACAGCCAAGGGTGTCCATCAGGCAATTGCGGGCAGTGTCGAGGGCTTCTGGTGAGTCGATGCAATAGCTCAGGACATAGTCGGCGATGTCCTGCAGGACCTGGTCGTAATCGGGACGGTTGTTCAGGTCAACGTTGGCGCTCATGAGTGATTCACTCCTGTTACAGGGTTGAAGGTGCGTGTGATTCCTCAGCTACAGGTTCAGGTCAATAACGGCATCGCAGGTCTGCGCCTGCTCAGCAATTCAATTATCGGGCAGGGCTTGCCCAAGCAAGTCCTGCCCCGGTGGCTCCGATCAATCCACGTCCGCCAGGTTAAAAACTGTCGCCTGGCACCCGCACCCAGCCTTCCATCAGCACGCGGGCGCTGCGGCTCATGATCGCCTTGAGCACCGTCCACTCACCCTTGGCCTGGGTCGCCTCGGCGCCCACTCGCAAGGTGCCCGAAGGGTGACCGAAACGCACCGCGCTACGCGAACCGGCGCCGGCCGCGAGGTTGACCAAAGTGCCCGGGATCGCCGCCGCAGTACCGATGGCCACCGCCGCCGTGCCCATCATCGCGTGGTGCAGCTTGCCCATGGACATGGCCCGCACCAGCAGGTCGACATCAGCAGCCTTGATCGCCTTGCCACTGGAAGCCTGGTAATCCGCCGGCGCGGCGACGAAAGCCACTTTCGGTGTGTGCTGGCGCTGGGCGGCTTCATCCAGGTGCTTGATCAAGCCCATGCGCAGAGCGCCGTGGGCACGAATGCTTTCGAACATCGCCAGGGCCTTGGGATCACCGTTGATATCGCCCTGCAACTCGGTGCCGTGATAACCGATGTCTGTCGCATTGACGAAGATGGTCGGAATCCCGGCATTGATCAGGGTCGCCTTGAACGTGCCAACGCCGGGCACTTCCAGGTCATCCACCAGGTTGCCGGTGGGAAACATCGAGCCAGCACCGCCCTCTTCTTCGGCCGCCGGATCAAGGAACTCCAGTTGCACTTCGGCCGCCGGAAAAGTCACCCCATCCAGTTCGAAATCACCGGTTTCCTGGACCGCGCCATCGGTGATCGGCACATGGGCAATGATGCTCTTGCCAATGTTGGCCTGCCAGATGCGCACCACCGCCACACCGTTCTGTGGAATACGGCTGGCATCCACCAGACCGCTGCTGATGGCAAACGAACCCACTGCCGCCGAGAGATTGCCGCAGTTGCCACTCCAGTCGACAAACGCCTTGTCGATCGCGACCTGGCCGAACAGGTAATCCACGTCGTGATCGGCCTTGATGCTCTTGGACAGGATCACCGTCTTGCTGGTACTGGAGGTTGCACCGCCCATCCCATCGATCTGCTTGTCGTAGGGATCGGGGCTGCCGATCACCCGCAGCAGCAGGGCATCGCGGGCCGCGCCCGGGAGCTGCGCCGCCTCGGGCAGGTCCTGCAGATTGAAGAACACGCCCTTGCTGGTGCCGCCACGCATGTAGGTGGCGGGAATCTTGATTTGCGCTACAAATGCCATGGTTTTCAGATCCCGATAAAGACCGGGGACGGCGCCTGGCGGCCCGCCCCCGGTACGTCACTTAACTGGCCACTGCCGATTCCAGGAAGTCCTGGGCGAAGCGTTGCAACACACCACCCGCCTCGTAGATCGATACCTCTTCGGCGGTGTCGAGGCGGCAGGTCACCGGCACCTCGAGCCGCTCGCCGTTGCGGCGGTTGATCACCAGGAGCAGTTGCGCCCGGGGCGTACGCCCGCCGATCACGTCGTAGGTTTCAGTGCCGTCGATGCCCAGGGTCTTGCGATTGGTGCCTGCAAGGAACTCCAGCGGCAGCACGCCCATGCCCACCAGGTTGGTCCGGTGGATACGCTCGAAGCCTTCGGCGACGATGGCCTCCACACCGGCCAGGCGTACGCCCTTGGCTGCCCAGTCGCGGGACGAGCCCTGGCCGTAGTCGGCACCGGCAATGATGATCAAAGGCTGCTTGCGCTGCATGTAGGTTTCGATGGCTTCCCACATCCGCGTCACCTGGCCTTCCGGCTCGATCCGCGCCAGGGAACCCTGCTTGACCTGGCCGTTTTCCTTGACCATTTCGTTGAACAGCTTCGGGTTGGCGAAGGTCGCGCGCTGGGCGGTCAAATGATCGCCGCGGTGGGTCGCGTAAGAGTTGAAGTCCTCTTCCGGCAGGCCCATTTTCGCCAGGTACTCGCCCGCCGCGCTGTCGAGCATGATGGCGTTGGACGGCGACAAGTGGTCAGTGGTGATGTTGTCCGGCAGCACCGCCAGCGGACGCATGCCCGTCAGGCTGCGTGCACCGGCCAAGGCCCCTTCCCAGTACGGCGGACGGCGGATGTAGGTGCTCATTTCGCGCCAGTCGTACAGCGGCTCGACTTTCGGACCGGTGTCTGGGTGAATCGCGAACATCGGGATATAGACCTTGCGGAATTGCTCCGGCTTCACCGAGGCCTTGACCACCGCGTCGATTTCCTCGTCGCTCGGCCAGATGTCCTTGAGACGGATTTCCCGGCCTGCGGCATCCAGGCCCAGCACGTCCTTCTCGATATCGAAGCGGATGGTCCCGGCAATCGCGTAAGCCACTACCAGGGGGGGCGACGCCAGGAACGCCTGCTTGGCATACGGGTGGATGCGTCCATCGAAGTTGCGGTTACCCGACAACACCGCAGTGGCGTAGAGATCACGGTCGATGATCTCTTTCTGGATCACCGGGTCCAGCGCGCCGGACATGCCATTGCACGTGGTGCAGGCGAAAGCCACCACGCCAAAACCCAGCTGCTCCAGTTCATGATCCAGGCCGGCCTCTTCCAGGTACATGGCCACGGTTTTCGAACCTGGGGCCAGGGACGACTTGACCCATGGCTTGCGGGCCAGGCCCAGCCGGTTGGCATTGCGCGCCAGCAGGCCGGCGGCAATCACGTTGCGCGGGTTGCTGGTGTTGGTGCAGCTGGTAATGGCTGCGATGATCACCGCACCGTCGGGCATCTGCCCCGGGGTTTCGGACCATTGCCCAGCAATACCCTTGGCCGCCAGATCGCTGGTGGCGACCCGGGCGTGAGGGTTGCTCGGCCCGGCCATGTTGCGCACCACCGACGACAGGTCGAACTGCAGGCCGCGCTCGTAACGGGCACTCTTCAGGCTGTCGGCCCAGAGGCCGGTGTGCTTGGCGTAAGACTCCACCAGGCGCACCTGCTCATCTTCACGACCGGTGAGTTTCAGGTAGTCGATGGTCTGTTGGTCGATGTAGAACATCGCCGCGGTGGCACCGTATTCCGGGGCCATGTTGGAGATGGTCGCGCGGTCACCGAGGGTCAGCGCCGCAGCGCCTTCGCCGAAGAACTCCAGCCAGGCCCCGACCACTTTCTGCTTGCGCAGGAACTCAGTCAGCGCCAGCACCATGTCGGTGGCGGTGATGCCCGGTTGCAACTTGCCGGTGAGCTCGACACCGACGATTTCCGGCAGGCGCATCCACGACGCGCGGCCCAGCATGACGCTCTCGGCTTCCAGGCCGCCAACGCCGATGGCGATCACCCCCAGGGCATCCACATGGGGCGTGTGGCTGTCGGTACCGACGCAGGTATCGGGGAAGGCCACACCGTCGCGCACCTGGATCACCGGAGACATTTTCTCCAGGTTGATCTGGTGCATGATGCCGTTGCCCGGCGGAATCACATCGACGTTCTTGAAGGCCTTCTTGGTCCAGTTGATGAAGTGGAAACGGTCTTCGTTGCGCCGATCTTCAATGGCCCGGTTCTTGTCGAAGGCATCCGGATCAAAGCCCCCGCACTCTACCGCCAACGAGTGGTCGACGATCAGTTGGGTCGGCACCACCGGGTTGACCAAGGCGGGGTCGCCGCCCTGATCGGCGATCGCGTCGCGCAAGCCGGCCAGGTCCACCAGCGCGGTCTGGCCGAGAATGTCGTGGCACACCACACGGGCCGGAAACCAGGGGAAGTCCAGGTCATCGCGACGTTCGATCAACTGGCTCAGGGAAGCATTCAGGGTTGCCGGATCACAGCGGCGTACCAGGTTTTCCGCCAACACCCGCGAGGTGTAAGGCAGGCTGTCATAGGCACCGGGCTGGAGGGCATCGACCGCCGCCCGGGTGTCGAAGTAGTCCAACCGGCTGCCGGGCAGCGTCTTGCGAAATTCAGTGTTCATGGTCTGGGCTCGGTCACGGTAGTTTCAAAGGGAGCGCCTGGCACTGGCTTGAATGGCCTCCATCCCTTGTAGGAGCGAGCTTGCTCGCGATGACTCGATCAGCTCCGGCATCGCCGTTGGCTGATCCATGGCGATCGCGAGCAAGCTCGCTCCTACAGGGTTTGTGGTTCATTCAAGCAGCAGTGTCGGCGCCCTCCCGGTCAGCGACGTTCGATTGGCACGAACTTGCGCTGTTCTACGCCGATGTATTCGGCGCTTGGACGGATGATGCGGTTGTTGCCACGCTGCTCGAACACGTGGGCGGCCCAGCCGGTCAGGCGCGAGCAGACAAAGATCGGCGTGAACAGCTTGGTCGGGATGCCCATGAAGTGGTATGCCGAAGCGTGGTAGAAGTCGGCGTTGGGGAACAGCTTCTTCTGCTCCCACATAGTCTGGTCGATGGCCTCGGAGACCGGGAACAGCACCTTGTCACCCGCTTCGTCGGCAAGCTTTTTCGACCATCCCTTGATCACCTCGTTACGCGGGTCGCTGTCTTTGTAGATCGCGTGGCCGAAGCCCATGATCTTGTCCTTGCGCTCAAGCATGCCGAGGGTGCCCTTGATCGCCTCTTCCGCCGAGCCGAAGCGCTCGATCATTTCCATCGCCGCTTCGTTGGCGCCACCGTGCAGCGGGCCGCGCAGTGAACCGATGGCCGCAGTGATGCAGGAATACAGGTCGGACAAGGTCGAGGCACAAACCCGGGCGGTAAAGGTCGAGGCGTTGAACTCGTGCTCGGCGTAAAGGATCAGCGATACGTTCATCACCTTGACGTGCAGGTCGCTGGGCTTCTTGCCGTGCAGCAGGTGCAGGAAGTGGCCGCCGATGGAGGGCTCGTCGCTGACGCAGTTGATGCGCGCGCCTTCATGACTGAAGCGATACCAGTAGCACATGATCGCCGGGAAGGCCGCCAGCAGGCGGTCGGTGACGTCATGCTGCTGGGAGAAATCCTTCTCCGGCTCGATATTGCCGAGGAACGAGCAACCGGTTCGCATCACATCCATCGGGTGAGCCTGGGCGGGAATACGCTCCAGCACTTCCTTCAGGGCCTGGGGCAGATCCCGCAGTTTGCTCAGTTTGCTGACGTAGGCCGCCAATTGCTCGGTGTTCGGCAGTTCGCCGTACAGCAGCAGGTAGGCCACTTCTTCGAACTGCGCATCGGCGGCCAGTTCGCGTACGTCATAGCCGCGATAGGTCAGCCCGGCACCGGCCTGGCCCACGGTGGACAACGCGGTTTGCCCGGCCACCTGGCCGCGCAGACCTGCGCCACTCAATACTTTTGCTTCGGCCATTGCTCTCTCCAATCTTGAATTTGTTAGGGATGTGGCAACTTCATCAACGGTCAGGTCGTGGTTCGCGGATCAGCCTTTCTTCTGTGCGAACAATGCATCGAGCTTCTGCTCAAAGCTGTGGTAGTCGATGCGCTCGTACAGTTCCATGCGGGTCTGCATGGTGTCGATCACGTTCTGCTGGGTGCCGTCACGACGAATCGCGGTGTAGACGTTTTCTGCCGCCTTGTTCATCGCACGGAACGCCGACAGCGGGTACAGCACCAGGGAAACATCCACAGATTTCAACTGTTCGGTGGTGTACAGCGGGGTGGCGCCGAACTCGGTGATGTTGGCCAGAATCGGTGCCTTCACCCGATCGGCGAAGATCTTGTACATCTCCAGTTCAGTGATGGCTTCCGGGAACACCATGTCGGCGCCGGCCTCGATGCACGCCGCGGCGCGTTCCAGGGCCGACTCCAGGCCTTCCACCGCCAGGGCGTCGGTACGCGCCATGATCACGAAGCTGTCGTCGGTACGGGCATCCACCGCAGCCTTGATGCGGTCGACCATTTCCTGCTGGGACACGATCTCTTTATTGGGCCGATGACCGCAGCGCTTGGCGCCCACCTGGTCTTCAATGTGAATCGCCGCGGCGCCGAACTTGATCATCGACTTGACGGTGCGTGCCACGTTGAACGCCGAGGAACCAAAGCCGGTGTCCACGTCCACCAGCAAGGGCAGGTCGCAGACGTCGGTGATGCGGCGTACGTCGGTGAGGACGTCATCGAGGCCGGTGATACCCAGGTCAGGCACGCCGAGGGAACCGGCGGCGACCCCGCCACCGGAGAGGTAGATCGCCTTGAAACCGGCGCGTTTGGCCAGCAGGGCATGGTTGGCGTTGATCGCGCCGACCACTTGCAGTGGCTGTTCGCTGGCGACCGCATCGCGGAAACGCTGACCTGGAGTGCTTTTGTTGAAACTCATGACTCACCTCGTGGAGTGGCTGTCTGATGGGCGCTGTCCTGATAGTGACGCGCGATGTTGCGTTTCGAAGCGCCGATGTGGCGGCGCATCAACAACTCGGCCAGTTCGCCGTCGCGATCGGCAATGGCGTCGAGAATCCGGTGGTGTTCGGCAAAGGCCTGGCGCGGGCGATTGGGGGTCGCGGAGAACTGGATGCGGTACATGCGCACCAACTGATACAACTCGCCGCAGAGCATTTGCGTGAGGGTGCGGTTGCCGGCGCCCTGGATGATCCGGTAGTGGAAGTCGAAATCCCCTTCCTGCTGGTAATAGCCGACGCCAGCCTGAAACGCCGCGTCCCGCTCATGGGTATCCAGCACCTGGCGCAGCTCGTCGATTTCCTCGGCCGTCATGCGCTCCGCTGCCAAGCGACAGGCCATGCCTTCCAGGGATTCGCGGATTTCGTAGAGTTCGATCAGCTCGGCATGGCTCAGTGAGACCACCCGGGCACCGACATGGGGCACTCGCACCAGCAGGCGCTGGCCTTCCAGGCGGTGGATGGCCTCGCGCAGCGGACCCCGGCTGATGCCGTAGGTGCGGGCCAGTTCCGGCTCGGAGATCTTGCTGCCCGGGGCGATCTCGCCCTTGACGATGGCGGCCTGGATACGCCGAAAGACGTTTTCAGACAAGGTTTCCGAATCGTCCTGCACCGGCATCGGGTGTTCGAGTTGATCCAGCATATTGTCGACACCTTTAAAATCAATGAGGCAAAAATTAGCCAATAGCCCCATAACAGTCAAAGGAAAAATGCAGATTGTCGACAATCGTCTAATAGGCTCTTGCACCAAGATGCAACAAAAGGCCCGTTCCCGACGCTGGCGCCATAAAACCAGCATGCTAGAATGCCGCCCGCATCGGCCTGTCATCTTTTTATGGCAAGCACACGAGGGAGCTTGCGCAGCAGTGCCGGTCGCCTTGAACTGAAGAACCCATGTCATGCATCAGGATCTATGAGACTCAAGGCACTCCCCCCTCTGCTCTGCCTGCTGGCCCTGCCCGGCATCAGCATCGCCGCCGGCAAGACCGTGTACGGATTGAATGAATACGCGCGCCTGTCGGGCATCGACCTGGAGGTCGCCGCCAAACTCGACACCGGCGCCAAGACCGCTTCCTTGAGTGCCCGCGACATCAAGCGCTTCAAGCGCAATGGCGAATCCTGGGTGCGTTTCTACCTGGCCATCGACACCGCCCATTCCCACCCCATCGAACGGCCTCTGGCCCGGGTCAGCAAAATCAAGCGCCGCGCCGGCGACTATGACCCCGATGAGGACAAGAACTACACCGCACGGCCTGTGATCGCCCTGGATGTCTGCATGGGCAGCGCTTTACGCAGCATCGAAGTGAACTTGACCGACCGCAGCGCATTCCAATACCCGCTCCTGATTGGCTCCGAGGCTCTGAAACGCTTCGATGCGCTGGTCGACCCCAGTCTTAAATACGCTGCTGGCAAACCCGCCTGCGCCACCGACGCTCATACCGCAGAGTAATTCCAATGCGCTCTCTTACCCTTCATCTGAAAGTCCTGATCGCGATCCTGGTGGTGCTGGGCATTTCGATCACGGCCTATCAGATTTTCGTGCTCGGCATTCCGGTGACTGAAGACGCCACCGACGATCTGTGGAACATCGATGCCAAGGTCGAGTTCGTCGCCAACGGCAAGGACCCGATCAAGATCCAGATGTTCGTGCCACCCCTGAGCCGCGACTATGTGAGCCTCAACGAGAGCTTCATTTCCAATAACTACGGGGTCGCGGTGAACCGCGTCGACGGCAACCGCAAGGTCACTTGGTCGGCACGCCGAGCCAAGGGCAACCAGACCCTGTACTACCGCCTGGTACTGACCAAGCGCTACAGCGCCGAGAAATCCAAGGTCAAGGGCCCGACATTCCGCGACAGCATGGCCGTGGAAGGCCCGGAAAAAATTGCCGCCGACGCCCTGCTGGCGCCGATCCGCCAGCACTCGGCAGACGTCGAGACCTTCATCAGCGAGGCCATCAAGCGGGTCAACAACAGCAGCGACGACAATGCCAAGCTGCTGCTGGCCGGAGATACCTCCAGCGCCAACAAGGCCAAGATCGTCGAGTTGCTGCTGTCCATTGCCCACGTACCAATGGAAAAGGTCCACACCATCCGCCTGGTGGCCGACCAGCCGCAAACCCCGGAACTCTGGCTGCGCAGCTTCAACGGCACCGACTGGTTGTACTTCAACCCGGAAACCGGTGAACGGGGCATGCCCAGCGACCGCCTGCTGTGGTGGACCGGTGACGACAACCTGATCAGCGTCGATGGCGGCAAGAAAGCCAACGTCACCTTCAGCCTCAACAACAGCGAAATGAACGCCATTCGCCTGGCCAAGCTGACCGACGAGAACACCGACGCCAACTTCCTCGAATACTCGCTGTATGGCCTGCCGCTGCAGACCCAGCAGACCTTCATGATCATGGTGATGATCCCGATTGGCGTACTGGTGATCCTGGTGCTGCGCAACCTGATCGGCCTGCAGACCCTGGGGACCTTTACCCCGGTACTGATCGCCCTGGCCTTTCGCGAGACGCAGCTGGGCTTCGGCATCGTGCTGTTTACCGTGATTACCGCCCTGGGCCTGTCGCTGCGCTCCTACCTTGAGCACCTCAAGCTGCAAATGCTGCCGCGACTCTCGGTGGTGCTGACCTTCGTCGTGGTGCTGATCGCCGCCATCAGCCTGTTCAGCCACAAGCTGGGCCTGGAACGCGGCCTGTCGGTGGCGCTGTTCCCGATGGTGATCCTGACCATGACCATCGAACGCCTGTCCATTACCTGGGAAGAGCGCGGCGGCGGCCATGCGATGAAAGTCGCCATCGGCACCCTGTTCGCCGCCTCCCTGGCACACCTGATCATGAGCGTGCCGGAGCTTACGTACTTCGTCTTCACCTTCCCGGCGATACTGCTGATCCTGGTGGGCTTCATGCTGGCGATGGGTCGCTACCGCGGCTACCGCCTGACGGAACTGGTGCGTTTCAAAGCCTTCCTCAAGGCTGACTCCTGATGTTCGGCCTGTGGAAGACCTGGAAAGCCCTGGAAGCGCGAGGAATCATGGGCATCAACCGGCGTAATGCCGACTACGTGCTCAAGTACAACAAGCGCAGCCTGTACCCCATCGTCGATGACAAGATCATCACCAAGGAGCGGGCGATCAAGGCCGGCATCCATGTGCCGGAACTGTACGGGGTGATCTCCACCGAGAAGGAAATCGACAAGCTCGGCGAGATCATCGGCGAGCGCAACGACTTCGTGATCAAGCCGGCCCAGGGCGCCGGCGGTGACGGCATCATTGTGATTGCCGACCGCTTCGAGGGCCGTTATCGCACGGTGTCGGGCAAGATCATCAGCCACGAGGAAATCGAGCACCATATTTCCAGCATCCTCACCGGCCTGTACTCCCTGGGCGGCCACCGCGACCGGGCGCTGATCGAGTACCGGGTGACCCCGGACCAGATCTTCAAGAGCATCAGCTACGAAGGCGTGCCGGACATCCGCATCATCGTGCTCATGGGCTACCCGGTGATGGCCATGCTGCGCCTGCCGACCCGCCAATCCGGGGGCAAGGCCAACCTGCACCAGGGCGCCATCGGCGTCGGCGTCGACCTGGCCACCGGCCTGACCCTGCGCGGCACCTGGCTGAACAACATCATTACCAAGCACCCGGACACCACCAATGCCGTGGACGGTGTGCAACTGCCCTACTGGGACGGTTTCATGAAGCTGGCGGCCGGCTGCCACGAACTCTGCGGCCTGGGCTACATCGGCGTGGACATGGTGCTGGACCAAGACAAAGGCCCGCTGATTCTCGAGCTCAACGCCCGGCCGGGGCTGAACATCCAGATCGCCAACGATTGCGGTCTGACCCTTCGCACCCATGCCATCGAAGCCCACCTGGAACAACTCAAGGCCCGTGGCATCGTGGAAACCGTTGAACAACGGGTGCGTTTCGCCCAAGAGCTGTTCGGCCACATCCCTGCCGTCGAAGGCTGATACCTGTAGCCGCTGGCTCGGACCACGTTCGGACGATCAAATCCGCAGCAGGTACCGCTCTAGCGGACCTTGTCCGAGCCAGCGACAGCAGCTACAGGTCAATCAATACGTCGCATCCCTCTAGGAGCAACTCCAGCAGAGGATTACAATCGCCAGCCGCGCTCCGATGGCTGATCTGCCCCGCATGTTGACCTGTTCCGTACACCCGCTTCCCTATCGCGCCAACCCCGCCGAGTATTTCGCGGCCATCGAACACGCCCCCGGCGCCGTGCTGCTGGACAGTGGCCGACCCAGCGCCGAGCGGGGCCGGTATGACTTGCTCAGTGCCTGGCCCCTGGCGGAACTGACGGTGGCCGCCGACGAAAACGGTAGCGGATTCCTGCAGCGCCTGCGGGACAACCTGACGCTGCTGGGCCAGGCGCAAGTGCCCGCACCTTATGAACTGCCCTTCGCCGGCGGCCTGATCGGCTACCTCAGTTATGACTTCGGTCGTCATCTGGAGCGCCTGCCGAGCCAGGCCCGGGACGATCTGCAACTGCCCGACGCACGCTTTGGCCTGTATGCCTGGGCACTGATCAACGACCACCAAGCGGGCACCAGCCAACTGCTGTTCCACCCCCACCTGGAGGCAGCCGAGCGCCAGCGGCTGATTGAGCTGTTCAGCCAGCCGCCGGCAACCACGACGGGCTCGTTCAAGCTGAGCGGCCCCATGCTTGCCGACCTGACGGCCGACGACTACCGCCAGGCGTTCCAGCGCATCCAGCACTACATCCAGGCTGGCGACTGCTATCAGGTGAACTTCGCCCAGCGTTTTCGCGGCCAGTACCAAGGTGATCCCTGGGTCGCCTACTGCGCCTTGCGCGCCGCCTGCCCAACACCCTTTTCGGGCTTCCAGCGCCTGCCGGACGGCGGCGCGGTGCTCAGCCTGTCACCGGAGCGCTTCGTTCACCTCAGCCAGGGGCAGGTGGAAACCCGGCCGATCAAGGGCACCCGTCCTCGCGGCCAGGACGCCGTCGAAGACGCGGCCAATGCCGCCGAGCTGTTGGCCAGCCCCAAGGACCGGGCGGAAAACCTGATGATCGTCGACCTGTTGCGCAATGACCTGGGACGCACCTGTCGTACCGGCTCGGTACGAGTGCCGGAGCTGTTCAGCCTGGAGAGCTACCCCAACGTGCACCACCTGGTGAGTAGCGTCACCGGTGAGCTGGCGGACGATAAGGACGCCCTGGACCTGATCGCCGGCAGCTTTCCCGGCGGCTCGATCACCGGCGCACCGAAAATCCGCTCGATGCAGATCATCGACGAGCTGGAACCCACCAGGCGGGCGCTGTATTGCGGCTCCTTGCTGTACCTGGACGTACGCGGGGAAATGGACAGCTCGATTGCCATTCGCAGCCTGCTGGCCAAGGACGGGCAAATCTGCTGCTGGGGCGGCGGCGGGATTGTTGCGGACTCGGACTGGCAGGAGGAGTACCAGGAATCCATCACCAAGGTGCGGGTGTTGCTGGAAACCCTGCAGGGGCTTTAGGGCCTCTTCGCCGGCAAGCCGGCTCCTACAAGAGCACGTCGTTCACCAGCCCGTAGGAGCTGGCTTGCCAGCGAAGGCGTCGGCAGGATTTGCGCAAAATCCAAGGACCCCTTCGCCGGCAAGCCGGCTCCTACGAGAACGGCTTTACAGGCTCAGGGGGCGATTGGAAGCCTTGATGAATTCCTGCTTCAGTTCGGCAAAGCTGTGCACCGCCGGGAACTGCGGGAATTCGCGGATCACGTTGTCCGGCGCATGGAACAGGATGCCGGCATCGGCTTCGCCGAGCATCGTCGTGTCGTTGTAGGAATCCCCCGCCGCAATCACCCGGTAGTACAGGCTCTTGAAGGCCAGCACCGACTGGCGCTTGGGGTCCTTCTGGCGCAGCTGATAGCCAGTCACCCGGCCGCCGTCATCGGTGATCAGGCGGTGGCACAACAGAGTCGGGAAACCCAACTGGCGCATCAAGGGCTGGGAGAATTCATAGAAGGTGTCGGAAAGGATCACCACCTGGAAACGCTCCCGCAGCCAGTTGACGAACTCCACCGCACCATCGAGAGGCTTGAGGGTGGCGATCACTTCCTGGATGTCCGAGAGCTTCAGGCCGTGCTCGTCGAGAATCCGCAAGCGCTGCTGCATCAGTACGTCGTAGTCGGGAATATCCCGGGTGGTTGCCTTGAGGGATTCAATCCCGGTTTTTTCGGCAAAGGCGATCCAGATTTCCGGGACCAGCACACCTTCCAGATCGAGACAGGCAATTTCCACAAGACACTCCCATTGGTTCTGATTATTTAAATTGAGCGAGTAAAAGGACTGCCGAACTCTAGCGATTCGCCCCCGCAGGCGCAACGCAGACGAGCGCGCCAGGGCCCCATGGATTTTGCTAAGATCGCTCCCCTATAGAGCGCACAGCGCCACCGACTTGTAGGAAACCGCCCTGATGAGCCAACCATTCGACGTCGTTGAACTTGCCACGACCTATGCCAACAAGTCCGCCCAGGACATCCTCAAGCTGGCCTTCGCCCAGTTTGGCGATGACTTGTGGATCTCCTTTAGCGGCGCCGAGGACGTGGTGCTGGTGGACATGGCCTGGAAGCTGAACAAGAACGTCAAAGTGTTCAGCCTCGACACCGGTCGCCTGCATCCGGAAACCTATCGCTTCATCGATCAGGTGCGCGAACACTACAAGATCGACATCGAACTGATCTCGCCGGACCACAGCAAGCTCGAACCTTTCGTCAAGGAAAAAGGCCTGTTCAGCTTCTATAAGGACGGCCATGGCGAATGCTGCGGCATCCGCAAGATCGAGCCGCTGCGGCGCAAGCTGTCCACCGTCCGCGCCTGGGCCACCGGCCAGCGCCGAGACCAGAGCCCGGGCACCCGCAGCCAGGTGGCGGCGCTGGAAATCGACAGCGCCTTTTCCACCCCGGAACGCCCTCTTTACAAGTTCAACCCGCTGGCACAGATGAGCAGCGAAGAGATCTGGGGCTACATCCGCATGCTCGAGCTGCCGTACAACAGCCTGCACGAACGCGGCTTCATCAGCATCGGTTGCGAACCCTGCACCCGTCCGGTGCTGCCGAACCAGCACGAGCGTGAAGGCCGTTGGTGGTGGGAGGAAGCCACCCAGAAGGAATGCGGCCTGCACGCCGGCAACATCATCAGCAAAGCCTGACCCCTCCCCCGGCAAGAACCGGCTTGCCAGCGCAAGGCCCTTGGGCCTTGCGCTGTCCATGCGCACGCCTGCGCAATCGACAAATGTGTACACAATAACCTCACCAAAAGTGCCATTTTTGTGTGCACTTCAAATAATTGTCGCCCCAAAAAGTTACACGCCTTTCGACCGTCGATATCCGCACGGCACACTCTTTCGTCTGGTGAAAAATAAATACCTGTTCAATCTGTCAATTTTTAATTTCTGTATTTCAGCAAGTTATGAACAATCAATAACAAAGCAAAATCAGTAAGCGGTTTTATAGTTTCAGAACTGGCATAGAAGTGGCTTTAGTGAACTTATGTTTTGTATACAAAATCAATCAAAACATACATACACTTAATGTCCGCATGCCTGATTCCTCGATTCAAGCTGCAGATGCCCCGAACCCAGTGATTCCCACCTGCGACGAAGATTGTCGAGCCTGCGCTCAAGCACAGTCATCCAGGGAAAGAGTCAGGAGCCTGCCGGAATGCACACCAGCTCTTCGAAAAAAATCGCCCTGGATCTGCCCGCCACGCTGCATTCGCACACCGTTCAACAGCCCCTCGCCGGAACCCATCCGGACCGCATCACGCTCAGCCCGCGCCTGCACAACCGCGACCTGGCACCCACCAAAATCGAGGGCCGTCGCTGGGGCCGCTACAGCATCTTCGCCCTATGGACCAACGACGTGCACAACATCGCCAACTACTCCTTTGCCATTGGCCTGTATGCCCTGGGCCTGGGTGGCTGGCAGATTCTCCTGTCGCTGGGGATAGGTGCAGCGCTGGTGTACTGCTTCATGAACCTGTCGGGCTACATGGGCCAGAAGACCGGGGTGCCGTTCCCGGTGATCAGCCGCATCAGTTTCGGCATCCATGGCGCGCAGATTCCGGCGCTGATCCGGGCGGTGATTGCCATCGCCTGGTTCGGCATCCAGACCTATCTGGCCTCGGTGGTGTTTCGCGTGCTGCTTACGGCGATCCATCCGGGTTTCGCCGACTATGACCACAATTCGATCCTCGGCCTGTCGACCCTGGGCTGGGCCTGCTTCGTGGTGATCTGGCTGGTGCAGCTGGCAATCCTCGCCTACGGCATGGAGATGATCCGGCGCTACGAAGCCTTCGCCGGGCCGATCATCCTGCTGACGGTCGCCTGCCTCGCCGCCTGGATGTACACCCAGGCCGACGGACGGATCGCCTGGTCGATCCGCGAGCCACTGACGGGAGGCGAAATGTGGCGGCAGATCTTCGCCGGCGGCGCTCTGTGGCTGGCGATCTACGGCACTCTGATTCTCAACTTCTGCGACTTCTCCCGCTCCTCGCCGTGCCGCAAGACCATCAGGGTCGGCAACTTCTGGGGCCTGCCAGTAAACATCCTGGTGTTCGCCAGCATCACCGTGCTGCTGTGCGGCGCGCAGTTCCAGATCAACGGACGGATCATCGAAAGCCCTACGCAAATCATCGCCTCGATCCCCAACACGCTGTTCCTGGTCCTTGGCTGCCTGGCCTTCCTGATCGTCACTGTGGCGGTGAACATCATGGCCAACTTCGTCGCCCCGGCCTTTGTCCTCAGCAACCTGGCGCCCAAGTACCTGAACTTCCGCCGCGCCGGCCTGATCAGTGCCGCCATCGCGGTGCTGATCCTGCCGTGGAATCTCTACAACAGCCCACTGGTGATCGTGTACTTCCTGTCCGGTCTCGGCGCGCTGCTGGGCCCGCTGTACGGGGTGATCATGGTGGACTACTGGCTCCTGCGCAAAACCCAGGTCGACGTCCCACAGCTGTACAGCGAAGATCCGCAAGGTGCCTATTTCTACAGCCGCGGAGTCAATCTGCGGGCGGTAGCGGCGTTTATTCCGGCGGCGCTGATCGCCATTGTCCAGGCCCTGATGCCAGGCTTTGCCAGTGTCTCGCCATTTTCCTGGCTGATCGGCGCCGGTATCGCCGGCCTGCTGTACCTGATCATCGCCAAGCGCCACCCCGAGTACGCGGATGTCAGCGGCGAATCGATCGCTGTGGACAACGTCAGTCATTGATTGAATTTGAACGGCCCGGTTACCCCGGGCCTTGAATGATCCAACCGGCAAGGAACCCTCATGCGAATTCTCGTGGTCAACGTCAACACCACCGACAGCATCACCCAGGCCATCGCCCGGCAGGCACAAAGCGTGGCGGCACCCGGCACCGAGATTGTCGGCCTGACCCCCTATTTCGGCGCCGAATCGGTGGAAGGCAACTTCGAAAGCTATCTGGCGGCCATCGCCGTGATGGATCGGGTACTGGCCTACGACCAGCCCTACGACGCGGTGATCCAGGCCGGTTATGGCGAACACGGTCGTGAAGGCTTGCAGGAATTGCTCAACGTACCGGTGGTGGACATCACCGATGCCGCCGCCAGCACCGCGATGTTCCTCGGCCACGCCTACTCGGTGGTGACCACTTTGGATCGCACCGTGCCGCTGATCGAAGATCGACTGAAACTTTCCGGTCTGTATGAGCGCTGCGCCTCGGTGCGGGCCAGCGGCCTGGCGGTGCTGGAGCTGGAAGAGGATCCGCTGCGCGCAGTAGCGTCCATCGTGCGCCAGGCCGAGTTGGCGGTGACCGAGGACAAGGCGGAAGTCATCTGCCTGGGTTGTGGCGGCATGGCCGGGCTGGATGAACAGATCCGCCAGCGCACCGGGGTGCCAGTGGTGGACGGGGTGACCGCAGCAGTGACCATCGCCGAATCCCTGGTGCGCCTGGGATTGTCGACCTCGAAGGTGCGGACCTATGCACCGCCGCGGACCAAGAAAGTGCTTGGCTGGCCGCTGCGCCTGGGGCGCTGAGGCCCACGGCGGCGCCCGGGCTCAGCGGCAAACCGACGACTACAGGGCGCTGAAGGCTTGGGCCAAGCCCTGTTCGGCGAACTGCTCGATGACGAAATCGACAAAGGCCCGGGTCTTGCCCGGCAGCATCTTGTGCTCGGCGTAATAGATTGAGGTGAAGCCATCATCCACGTACCAATCCGGCAGGACTCGTTGCAGCGCTCCGGAGCGCAGGTAATTGACCGCAAACGGCATGCTCACCAAGGCCAGGCCCAGCCCCTGGGCCGCAGCGATGCAGGCCGCCTCCGAATCGCTCATGGTCATGCTGGCCTTGAGCTCCAATGGCCGCATATCCCCCGCCCGCCCAGTCATCTGCCAGGTGCGGATGCGCCCGGTTTGCGGTGAACGGATAAGGATCCCACGACAATGCCGCAGGTCCTCGGGCTCGCGAACTGGCGCGCGCTCCCTGAGATAGGCTGCACTCGCCACCAGCACCCGATGAGCAGGTGACAGTCGGCGAGCGACCACTCCTTGCGGCAATTCGAAACCGCCGCCGATGGCGGCATCGAAACCCTGGCCGATCAGGTCCACCTGGCGATTGTCGAAATGCCAGTCCGGGTGAATATCCGGGTAACGCTGCAGAAAAGCGCCAAGCATGGGCACGATGTACAACCCTCCAAAGACCGTGCCCATGCTGACCTTGAGTGTTCCCGCCGGGCGCCCCTGAGCATCGGACAAGGTACTCACGGCATTCTGGATGGTCTGCAGGCTGTCGGCGACTTCAGCAAGAAACACTCGCCCAGCCTCGGTCAAGGTCAGGCGCCGGGTACTGCGCTGGAACAACCTGACGCCCACTCGGGTTTCCAGCTTGGCCACACTCTTGCCCACTGCCGCCGGGGTCAAGCCGAGGCGGCGGGCGGCCTCGGCAAAACTGCCAACTTCAGCACTGCGGACAAAACACTCGATACTGCTGAAGGCTTCCATAAACGCCGACTCTAAACTTTTGGTTTACACAGAGTATAGGAATTACCCGCTACACAGAGGTTAATCAGCGGTCGATACTCGACCCCATGCACAAGGCAACCCGGCCTTGAAGCTCTGGAGAGATACATGAACAAGCACACCCTCAGCGGCAAAGTGGCCTTGATCCAAGGCGGTTCCCGCGGTATCGGCGCAGCCATCGTCGAACGCCTGGCGGCCGAAGGCGCCAGCGTCGCTTTCACCTACGTCAGTTCGGCAAGCAAGGCGCAGGAGCTCCAGGAGCGCATCATCGCCAAGGGTGGCAAAGCTCTGGCGATCCACGCCGACAGCGCCGATGCCGAGGCCATTCGCAACGCCGTGAACAGCACCGTCAAAACCTTCGGACGCCTCGATATCCTGGTGAACAACGCCGGCTTCCTGGCCGTCGCACCGCTGGACGAGTTCAAGCTGGAAGACTTCGACCAGACCCTGGCCGTCAACGTCCGCAGTGTGTTCATCGCCACTCAGGAAGCTGCGCGACACATGGGCGAAGGTGGACGCATCATCAACATCGGCAGCGCCAACGCCGATCGCATGCCCTTCGCCGGTGGCGGTCCCTATGCCATGAGCAAAGCTGCGCTGGTAGGCCTGACCAAGGGCCTGGCGCGGGACCTGGGCCCACGGGGCATCACCATCAACAACGTCCAGCCTGGCCCGGTGGACACCGACATGAACCCGGCCGACAGCGATTTCGCCGAAAGCCTGATGGATTTCATGGCCGTCCGTCGTTATGGACGAGTTGAAGAGATTGCCGGTTTCGTTGCCTATCTGGCCGGCCCTGAAGCCGCCTACATCACCGGTGCCAGCCTGACCATCGACGGCGGTTTCAGCGCCTGAGCCGCTGCCGGGATAAAAAAGCCGGACCCGGTCTCATCACCGGGTCCGGCTGGTTTACAGCAGGCGCTCAAGGTTAATCAGGCCAGTCCAGCCTCGGCAGGCCACAAGCCGCCGGCTGAAAAGCCATCAACGAACGCAAGATCGCATCGGCATGAGCAAACTTGGTATCCGCCATGGCCGGATCGGGTATCGCAATCGCGCTCATGCCAGCCGCCTTGGCCGCAGTCACACCGAAGGGAGAGTCTTCGAACACCAGGCACTCCTCAGGCGCGACCCCCAAGCGACGGGCGGCAGTGAGGAAGATATCCGGCGCCGGCTTGGCTGCGGTCACTTCCGGATCGTCTGCGGTAACGATGGTGTCGAACAGCGCGAACCATTCGCCATGCCGGGTGGTTTTCTCAGTAAAGGACATCTGCGACGAGCTGGTACCCACCGCAATGGGGATACGGTGCGCCTTCAAGTGCCGGACCAACTGCTGCGCCCCGGGCATCGCCTGGGCCCGCGGGAAACGCTCGCGCATCAAGGGCTCGCGCATGACCAGGAACTCCTCGGCGCTGATCGGCAAGTCCAGGGCCTGCACCACGTACTGCGCCAGATCAGCGGCACCGCGGCCGATGATGTGCTGCTTGATGCTCCAGTCGTAGGTACGCCCGTAACGCTCGGCGATCATTTGAGTGATCTCGGTGTAGATGCCCTCGGTGTCCAGGAGCAAGCCATCCATGTCGAAAATAACGGCCTTGATCGGCGCCAAATCGTTCAACTGTGCATTCATCGCATCGGATCCGTTAGCAAAAATACATTCCAGGGAGCGGCCCAGGTACGGCCCGTTTTCGCGGTGAGTCAGCAATTAAAGGATTCAGCAGCATAGCGGCGAGGCGAGGCCAGGAGCAACCAAGGGGCAGGCAGATACGGTTCAGGAGTCAAACCGGACCGAGCGACTCGCTGTCGCCCTCTTGCGGCGCCTGCTGCTCCTCCAGCAGTGGCACTCGCGCATCATCCATCAAGGACCCTGGGTCTTCATTCCCCGGGTCGTTGATATTCGACAGATCCTCCGGATCTTGCTCTTCATCGCCTGGGATTTCACGGTGCATGCTCGCCTCCTGGGTCTACGGGACAGGCCCACTGGAGTATGGCTCCGCCCCCACAAGGCGCGCACAAAAAACCCGGCACCAGGCCGGGTTTGCCAACGTCACGCGACGATCAATGACGCTTCTTGTGACCCATGCTGCTACCCAGAGCACCGCCCGCCGCGCCGCCGATACCGGCGCCCACGGTGGAGCCGGTGCTGCCACCCAGGCGATTGCCGATCAGCGAACCACCGGCTGAACCCAACCCACCACCAATCGCCGCTTTGGCTCGGCTGCCCTTGCGCGCGCCAGCCGCACTGCCCGCAGCCCCGGCAACACCCGCGCCGATAGCCGCCCCGGTGCTACCACCGAGCTTCTGCCCGACCACGTTACCCAGCGCGCCGCCGAGACCGCCGCCAATAGCCGCGGTGCCATCACCGGCCATTGCACCCTGAGCCAGCAAAAGGCCCACAACCAGGGCAGGTAGAGTTAAACGCATGACTTGAACCTCAAGAAAAGATTGTCGAACTGACATGAAAGCCCAGCGCCGCAACGCCCGATATGGACTGTCACAGCGACACTCGGTTACTTACCGGTGGCTTGGACCGCTGATTTTAAAAGAGTTTTATCATCGCGCAAAAAAAAGCCCGCTGGGGAACGGGCTAGGGGTATTGCTTTTTAACGGATGGCTTGAGCGTACTCAGGCAGATGTGAAGATTATGTGAAAAGAATCGGCACATGGGAGCAACACAAGCCGATCCCGAATTCCACCAATCCCGAGGCATCTTCAGCTCACCTTACCGAAGATGTTCAGACCGAATCGGTTGCAGGCAGCCCCTTGGAAGGTGGCTCCTGCATCAACCCGATATCCACCTCAGACGCTCGAGCGCAGCAGCAATTAACGAATGCTGCGGATGTTGCCTTTATTACCTTTGACCGTGACGGAAACTTTCTTGAAGACGAAGTAGTTTTCTTCGCTCACTTCATAACGCGGAGCAACGATCAGGTCGGCACCCGAAGATTTGACCGCCTTGAAGGCCGCAGCGGACTTGACCGAGCTGACCGGGTCGAAGCCCAGGCCACCCAGAGCACCACCGCCGTCACCGCCGTAAGCCACACCGTCAGTAAACTGGCTGTCACCACCGAACTGCAGGAAGCCAAACAGGATGTTGACCGACGACTGGCCCGAAATCGCTTCACCCACTGCCACGTCTGCCTTCAGGTCGGCTTTGACCTGGCTGTCGATGGGCGAAGACGGTTGGCTGATGTTATAGCTGGTGCAACCTGTGGCTGCGGCTACAAGAGTGGACAGTGCGAGGAGCTTGAAAATGGCTTTCACGTTTATTTCCTTATCGCTTTTCATATAAAGGCATCATCGCTGGATGCGCAGCCCCGCTTTAATCGGGATAAAGAACATATCTTCAGTTATCACCAATTGAGATAAGAAAATTCCGAAAAATATAAAAGAACATTCTTAATCCATCCATTTCATTGGCAAAAAACAATTAATACGGCTACTCAAAATCAATAAAAAACCAATACGCAAACAACAGCTAGAAAAACGCTTACATCAACCAGCATTTCCAGTGAGCCTGGCTACTGCGCAAAAATATTTCCTGCCACCAAAACAGTACAAAACAGCTCATGAAGTGCTCTTCGACAAAACGTTCCAGAGTCGATCCAGGCAAAGCGCACGCTTGAAAAACCCACCCCTGTCGCCGACAGAGCCTGCCGCCAACACCTTAATATTCTCGAACTATTGGCGCTCTCGGATTAACGCCTGGACTTTCATAAACAACGCTCATTGATAATCTCCAGGCAATAAAAAGCCCCGCATAAAGCGGGGCTCTCAGAACTCAATTTTACTTTCTCTTCGGCAATGCGCTGGGAAAGAACATCGTATTACTGGCTACCGGCACCGTCGCAGTTTTTTTCTTGCTGACGATACCGCCAGGAGATTTAACTTCGGCTTCAAATGCGGCTTGGCCACAGCGCACCAAATTGTTGATTGGAAACTCATCCCCATTGTCTTCGATATAGGCAAGACCCCTCATATCCCAGCTCCCTTCAGCCACCGACGCGTACCGGCAAGCTCCTGGTTGCCTGAGAAATACGCGTCGTCATGGCGATTCAGACTAGACGGTCACTTATCGACCTGCCGTCCAGAAACAGCCGATGCCGACAGGCGGCTACAAGTCGGTGCTCAAGGCTGATCCACATCAACGGTGCGCGCTGAGGTAGTGCTGCAACAGCAAATCCCAAGGCAAGACAGCGAGGGCTTGCGCCAGCTGCATTTGATTCATCTCAGGCGCGACATCCATCGAGCGACAGGCACACAGCGCCTGCTCGAACTGCGTGCCACGGTTCTCAGCAGCGGAACCAATGAAGGCCAGTGCATCACCTTTGGCCGCACAAAAAACTTCGCCAGGACTCAAGTCGGCCTGCAAGGTGGCGAAGTCGGTCAGCCCGTCACTCCGGCCACCATTATCGTGGCCTGACCCAGAGGGTTCTTGCTCTCACCCGCCAGGACCTGCAGGCGCGGCCATCGAACGGCTGTATCTTGCCGCTGTTTCGTCCTCCGCCCACCAACCTTTACCGCCAAAGCCAGGCTCAAGTGCCCTCGACAACAAAGAATGTGCTGAAGGCAACAAAGATGACTCCGCTCAAAAAAATGGCACAACCTCTGCTGTGTGCCAGACAGCCAACAAGCTGGATAGCGAAGGGAAATTCGTCCATACCGAATAGCGTGCTTACCGCAGAACATCTGCCACTCCTTACGGACATAGGACTGGAGATAACCTGAAAATTGACAATGGATCAGCCGCTCTTTTAAACCGTCAGCGGGCAAGAAAAAAATCCGCTGCCAGAACACCTGACTGCAACCCATCGGCCTTAGCTCAAGTACTGGCTTCCACCTCGGCCACCCCGCCTGCAGCAAAAGCCCCAACAACCAATCCCCCCTTCCAGCCTCAGGTCAGTGTCGGCAACTATCGAAACGATCGGGTCAATATCGCCAGAGCGGATGGTGCCGAGGCCGAAAACTGCTGGGCTTCACTACCCAAAGCCCCTTCCAGCCATTGATCGACATTTCCAATTGGCCTGCGGTCAGCGACTCCGTCATCGGGGAGGCACAAACTCCGGAATCGATGAAGTACTTTGCACAAATCAACGCATCATCGATGAAAGAAGGTACGGCACTCGTACAAACGGCAAGAGCCAAGGGCACTCCCGCAGCAGAAATACTGGATAAAGTCCTGGCGCTTAATAGTCAACTGCCTTCGCGTGTCAAAGACACGGCCAACATCTTCTACTGAAGCGACCCACTGAAAACGACCCTGGCGTCATCACAATGCTGCAGTGCGCCTTCAATCTTTCAGGCCAGTTCCTTCGTACCGCCATAGACTTTTTTAACCCTCTAACACGACAAAACCCTGATCTTCTCCAAGAAACTCAGAGGTTTTGCTTGTATCGAATATGGCGGTGAAGGAGACTGCCGACGACTTAGTGCCCGACGATACCCAGCGGGGTATACCACTCCTAGATAATTCAAGGACTGTATCCCGAGTTCATCCACTTGCTCCCACATTCATTGAGAGGAGCAAGTGGTGGAAAAACTCTTTGGGCCAACAACCTCTGGTGATTGAGTTTCCTTGGGACGCCAATTATAAAGCGGACCATAAACCTGACTCTAGTTGTCAACTAATCCCTGACTACTACAATCCTGTTGCAATGGATGCAAAGAAAAATCAGTCTATTTATCTCACACTAGGGCGCGACTATTTCACCCACGACGCCCCTCTCCGTCAGCGCATCGTAAAGGCCTCTCATGTCACTTGCCCGCTGGTTGCCAGGTTTGGCCAACCTCCTGCAGTACCGCCGCGAATGGTTCAGGTACGACCTTATGGCCGGACTCTCGGTCGCAGCCATTCAGATTCCCATTGCCATCGCCTACGTGCAGATCATCGGGCTCCCTCCGCAGTACGGCTTGTATGCCTGCATTTTGCCGATGATCGTCTATGCATTGGTGGGAAGCTCGCGGCAGTTGATGGTAGGACCTGATGCGGCCACCTGCGCGATGGTGGCCGGAGCGATCGCCCCCCTGGCGTTGGGCGACCCCGAGCGTCTGGCGCAGTTGGCGGTGATCGTTACCGTGCTGGTCGGCCTGATGCTGATCGGTGCTGGCGTCGCGCGCCTGGGGTTTATTGCGAGCTTTTTCTCGCGCCCTATTCTGATCGGCTACCTGAATGGAATCGGCTTGAGCCTACTGGCCGGGCAACTGGACAAGGTGCTGGGTTATAAAATCGAAGGCGATGGTTTCATTCTCAGCCTGCTGAACATGCTGCAGCGGCTCGGAGAAACGCACTTGCCGACCCTCGCCGTCGGGGCCAGCGCCCTGGCACTGTTGATCTGGCTGCCGCAGCGCTTCGCCAAGCTCCCTGCCGCACTGGTGACGGTGGCCGTCGCCACGCTGTGCGTCGGGCTCCTGGGTCTGGATCGCTACGGGATTTCCGTGCTCGGCTCGGTACCGTCAGGCATTCCCCAATTGGCCTGGCCCGAAACCAATCTGGCAGAAATGAAAAGCCTGTTGCGCGATGCACTGGGTATCGCCACGGTGAGTTTTTGCAGTGCGATGCTGACCGCACGCAGCTTCGCCGCCAAGAACGGTTACTCGATCAATGCCAACCACGAATTCCTTGCGCTGGGCGTGTCCAATATTGCTGCCGGGGTTTCCCAGGGCTTCGCCATCAGCGGCGCCGACTCGCGTACCGCGGTGAACAACATGGTCGGCGGCAAGAGCCAACTGGTAGGGATTGTCGCTGCCCTGGTGATTGCACTCATCCTGATGTTCTTCACCGCACCCATGGCCTGGATTCCTCAGGCGGCACTGGGAGCCGTGCTGTTAATGGCTGGCTGGAGCCTGATCGACATCAAGGCGATGCAGGCCATCCGCAAGCTCAGCCGTTTCGAATTCTGGCTGTGCGTGCTGACCACCGTCGGCGTACTCGGCGCTGGCGTGCTGCCGGGCATTATCATCGCGGTGACACTGGCGATCCTGCGCCTGCTCAAAAGCACCTATCAACCTACCGACGCGGTACTTGGCTGGGTGCGTGGAATTGAAGGCCAAGTGGATATCAGCCAGTACAAAGAGGCGCGCACGCTACCGGGGCTGGTGGTTTATCGCTTCGATGACGCCATCCTGTTTTTCAATGCAGACTACTTCAAGTCACGCATCCTGGAGGCTATCGAGCGAGACCCTGCACCCCGTGCAGTGCTGTTCGTCGCCGAGGCGGTAACCTCAATCGACGTTAGCGGCATCGCCGCACTCAGGGAGGTGCGCGACACTCTCCGCGCCCGAGGGATCGAACTGAGTATCGCCCGAGCCCGTGGGAAGTTTCTGCGGATGCTGGTGCGCTCAGGGCTGGCACGCGAGATGGAGCAAAAGTTGTTGTTCGGCTCAGTACGCGAGGGCATTCGTGCTTACCGGATCTGGCGCAACAAAGTCAGCGGCAGGTCGGCACGCCTGCCTAAGCCCGAGGCCAAGGGTGATGCTGTCCGCGTCATTTGAGCGGACGTTGGCGCGCGCACCCAGCATGAACTGGCGTAGATGTAGAATCCGACCATGGCTCATGGCAATGCCGCGGTAGTCGGCCCCAGGGCAGCGATCCTGGTCAACATCGGCCTGATCATCTGGGTGGGCTGGGCGCTGCTGGCCTGGACAATGCTGGTGGTGGAGATGCTCTATCTGGCCAGTTGCGGTGACAATCACACTGCCCCGGCGCAGCTCAGCCGCATCAATGCGGTGGAAACTCCCGTGCCAGCGCTCTGGCTGACCAACACACTGATTTCGATGCTGTTCCTGCTCGCCTTCCTCAATGCCTCGAGCTACAACGCCCTGATCCGGCCGGCCACCTCAATGGCACTGCCTGCTAGCTGGCCGCACGCCATTCGCGGGCCGTCCCGGCATCGCTGGCAATGGCCTCCTTGGGAACCATCTACGACGTCTGGCTGATCTACGCCGCCGGGCTGGAATACCTGCTGCTGTCGATGATTTTCTACGCGCCGGAGCTCGATGGCTTCATGTACGCCCACCGCCAGCGCGGCCCGCCATCATTCGGCAACACCACCGAACGCGTCATCGGCCTGCTGGTGCTGGCCCTTGCATTAGTCACGCTATGGATAATCAGCAGAGGCCGACTGAGCCTCTAGCTCAGTACTTGAGCCTATGTGCCAACGTCGTCGAGCTGAGCGACTGACGCTAGCAGTGGGTTAGCCAAGTACGGGCAGTCGTCCTTGACCCAGCCATACCGGAGGTCTCTCGAGCCACTGATTGATGCTCGCCGTCAGTTGCACCTGAGGCTCTGGCGCTACCTCATTCGCCAGAACATAGACAGACCCCGAAGGTACAACTGTAAGCGTGCAGCGAATACCGGCTTTCATTAACCGCAGTGCCTCAACAAAAGGCTTCGATTACGGCAATACGGTGGTTAGCCAAGACGCTCATCAGCCTGGAAATTTTTACGATAGACCTCATAGACGATCACATCGACATTGAGCTCGCCCAGATGCTTTTCAATCAACGGTTTGACATCACTCCAATCCAGACCGCCCACCCCCGTCGCCAAGCGTGGCAGAGCCACGCTTTTTACATTTTCACTGGTGATGTATTTGGCAAGCTCGCGTAGCGTGTGACCCACGTTTTTCAGGGTTGCCTTTCCAGGCTTAGCCGAATGCCCCGCGTGCAAAGAGTCCTGTGTCAGCAGGTTGACGATACTGCGCACACCGCCTTTGTCATCAACGCCTGACCAACACCAGATATCACCCGGCTGATGGGCCTTGCCATGGGCAGCATGACGATAATCGGCAACCAAAGAAGGCCAGCGCTCGCGCAAAGCAAGTGCCAGACCTGTATCGAACGGATCTTGAGGTGCAATGCCATGTGCAATGACCTGAGTTTGGCTCAGTAAAATGTCACCTTCGACTTCACGGATCATGGGCGTTCCCTCTTCAGTCTATAGATTGACAAGAGTCAGCAGCCGACTCGGCGACCTCCCCCTCTAGCATCCAGACTAAGCGAGGAACAACGGCGCTACGTTGATACAGGTCAGCGCTGACCGAGCAGGGAGGAAAGGCGAACGCCTCATCCGATGATGAAGCGAGGAGACAGGTCGGGGGGACAAAAGGGACGCTAGGGGAAATCCAAAGGGTAATCTGATACCGACACAAGTCGAAAACCTGACAGAACCTGGCCACCTATGAAGATGGTGATGGGCTAAGGTTGGTCATCAAACCAACTGGGTGTAATTCAACTGGCGGGCCGCCGTAGAGAGAAGGGTCTGGGTTCATTCCCTGAAGTGAGCCTCAAGAAGGTCAGACGAGATGCCAGTGCTAATCGCAGCCAACTAGTGATGACATCGATCCCTTGGCAGCAAGAGACGTAGAGCGCGTAGTTCAAGGGGAAGCCAAGCAACTAAAATTCAAAACCCTCGCAACGGAATACCGTGATATTTACCAAGCGGTGTGGCCGGTAAGCCGCGTAAAGGGTGGTTGCGAAAGCTGGAGCCGTATGCGTTTGATCACATAGGCAAGCTGTCAGCCGAAGACATAGACACTCCCGAAGTGCTTAAGGTGTTGTAACTCATCTGGGCCATTAAGACTCGAACGGCTCGATCAGCCCAGCAGGCCACTCCAGAGCACAACCTGATCCATCTCGGCGAGAAACCGTTCGCGGCGGGTTTGCTTACGCTTACCGCCGACGACAGACAAAGCCGAGCGACTTTACTTCACTCCGCAGGTTCGTTGACCAAACAGAAACCCGAAAAACAAACCCTTTCTTTTATCCTTCCTGCCAGTACGCATATCGCCGGTTTTCATCTAGGTCGAGCACTTGATTTGCGCCACATTGTGAAGCAGGCCAAAGCTACTACCAGGAACGCTGAGATTAATATTCCAACTGCGGCCACGTGTGAGTTGATGCGACGATGAGCGTTGTGCTTGCTTACAACTAAGCACGTTCTCTTTTAGTTACAAGAGTGCTTCCAGCTCACCCTCCTGTTACCTCTAGTATGTGCGCAATCACACTACAGGCCCTGCAAGAGGGCAGATCTCCTCGCACTTGTTGCAACAAAAATACTCACAAGAGCTTGCAAAAGTGTAAGAGAGCCGCACAAAAAGTCATGCATCCTTTTCCGGTGTCAGCTCGACTGAACATAATCACCTATATACACCAACTGCTACGCCATTCACTCTGCGACAAATCAACCATACCCAACGAAGACTTGCTTTCTTCACTCCTTTCAGAGCCGGACGGAAACTAGCTAGCCTGCGAAGCTCCCAGCGTGGAATTATTACCGTGATTCCCTTAGGAGAGCAGAGAACGTGTGCGAAGCTCCGCACAAGGTTCCTTACAAACCGATCAAATAGTTTTTCCGTGAAATACTCAAATACATCAGAAGGCACACGAGCACTTTACGCATTTATCTATGCATAGCGCCCCAAATGAAACACTCATGAGCCCTATCAAAGCCATATATAGGACACCAAGTTATACCAACCTTTAGATTTAGCGCCAAAATGACATTATTAAATCTTTTATGCATTGATATTTACTAAACTCCGGACGCTACGCAGGACTTTTTAGCACCATATAAAATACACACCCACCAAACTCCGCTTATCAAACTACTCTCCCTAAAAGTCCCATATTGTTATTTTAAAGAGCCTGCCAGAAACTGCTTCAGCCGCTCGCTTTGGGTATGGTCAAACACGCTGCTGGGTGAACCTTGCTCCTCCACTCGTCCCTGATGCAGAAACATAACGTGATTGGAGACCTGCCGTGCAAAGGCCATTTCGTGAGTCACCACAATCATCGTCCTGCCCTCCTCGGCCAGTTGCTGCATGACCTTGAGTACTTCGCCCACCAGCTCTGGGTCCAGCGCGGAAGTCGGCTCATCGAACAGCATGACCTCCGGCTCCATCGCCAGCGCTCGGGCAATGGCCACGCGCTGCTGCTGACCACCGGACAACTGAACCGGATACTGTGCCTCGACCCGTTCCGCCAGTCCCACCTTGGATAAGTACTTGCGTGCACGCTCCAATGCTTGCTGGCGACTGATCCCCAGCACCCTGATCGGGCACTCGATGATGTTGTCCAGCACCGTCATATGGCTCCATAGATTGAAATGCTGGAAAACCATCGACAACTTGCTACGCATGATTCTCAGTTGTTTGGGGTCGGCGGCACATTGCTCACCCTTTGCGTCCCGGCGGGTCAACAGCTCTTGTTGATTAACGATAATGCGTCCGACGCTGGGTTGTTCGAGGTAGTTAATACAGCGTAAAAAGGTGCTTTTTCCCGACCCGGAAGAACCTATGATGCTAATCACATCGCCCGCCTTGGCCTTGAGTGATACGCCTTTCAATACTTCATGGCTGCCGTAGTTCTTGTGTACATCATCAACGATCAATTTATACATACGAGCATTTCCAGTGAGGTCAGTGCGTGCGGGGTTTCAGGTAGGCCAGCCAATGCAGCTCGCCACGGCGAAACAGCCAGATCAGCAAAAATGAGCTACAGGCATACAGCACCCCGGCAATCCCGAATGCAGCAAACGAGGCGTAGGTCGCCGAGTTGACGTCCCGGGCAACCTTCAGCAAATCAGGCACCGTGGCGGTGAACGCGACGGAGGTTGAATGCAGCATCAGGATTACTTCATTGCTGAACAATGGCAGCGCCCGACGTAACGCTGAGGGCAACACAATCCTCCGGTACAGCGTGAACGGGGTCATCCCATAGGCCCTGGCGGCCTCGACTTCACCGTGCGGGGTGGCTCTGATGGACCCGGCAAAAATCTCGGTCATGTAGGCACAGGTATTGAGCCCGAACGCGAGGACCGTGCAGTTGAAGCCATCACGAAAAAACGCATTGAGAAAATCCTGCGCCCGAATCACATGCAGGCTGTACACCCCGGTGTAAAAGAACAGCAACTGGATGTACAACGGCGTACCGCGAAATACGTAGGTGTAAAACCAGACCGGTGTGCGAATCAGCGGGTTGGCGCTGACGCGGGCAATGGAGAGCGGAACGGCCAACAGAAAACCGATCAAAACCGAAAGGATCAGCAGCCACAAGGTCACCGCCAACCCGGACAGATGTGCTCCGTCGCTCCAAAGGTAGGCCTGCCAGTAGTCCTGGAGAATCGTGGTCATAGCGCGGCCTTCCTGACACCCACGGAATAGCGGTGTTCGAGCCACATCAACAGAACGTTGGAAACGGTAGTGATCGCGAGGTAGATCAGGCCGCCGACCAGCGTAAAATAGAAGAACTGCATTGAGCCTTTGCCCGCATCCTGCGTCGCCTTGACCACATCGGTCATGCCAATGATCGACACCAGCGCGGTCGACTTGATCAGTACTTGCCAGTTATTGCCAATCCCCGGCAACGCATGGCGTAGCATCTGCGGGAACAAGACCTTGCGAAAGGTTTGTGCTCGCGTCATTCCGTAGGCCCTGGCGGCTTCAATCTGGCCGGCTGGAACCGCCTGAAAAGCACCGCGAAAGGTCTCGGTAAAGTACGCCCCATAAATAAATGCCAGGGTCACGACACCGGCCATAAAAGGTTCGATATCGAGCTGGGCAACGCCCAGCCAATCGGTCAGTTGGTTGAGCAACATTTGCAGGCTGAAAAACAACAACAGCATGATCACAAGGTCCGGCATGCTGCGGATCAGCGTCGTGTAGCTCGTCGCAGACATACGCAGTACACGGTTTGAAGACAGCTTCGAACTGGCCCCCATCAGCCCTATCAAAACGGCGAACACTAATGATCCTAACGCCAGTTTGATCGTGGCCAGGGTGCCCAACAGAATCTGTGGAGCAAAACCTTCCAGAAGCATTTCACTCTCCTTATTTTTATTAGGTTGAGGTGAAGGTAAAGCGGTAACAGAGCAGCCTGGGCGACTGCTCTGCACAGGGTTTCGAGCGGGGGTTATTTCGCGCCGTAGACGTCGAAATCGAAGTACTTTTTGTTGATCCGAGCGTAGGTACCATTGGCGATGATTGTCGCCAGGGCTTTGTTCAAGTCTTCACGCAACTCGACATCCTCCTTGCGCACACCGATGCCGTCACCTACGCCGAAAAACTCTGGGTTATCCAGGGTACCGCCGGAAAACTCGTAGTCCTTGCCTGCCGGTTTATCCAGAAAACCGTAGCTGGCTTGAATGGAGCCCTGCAATGAGGCATCAAGCCGCCCGACCGTGAGGTCGGCGTAGACTTGGTCCTGATTTTGATAAGAGAGAATATCCACGCCCTGGGAACCCCAGACAGCTTTCGCGAAAGCCTCCTGGGTCGAGCCTTGCTCCACGCCGACACGCCTGCCTTTGAGCGACTCGACGGTGGGTTCCAACCCCGACCCACGCTTGCTGACCAAACGTGCCGGGGCGTTTGAGATTTTGTCGGTGAACGCAATCTGGCCCTGGCGCTTGGGGGTGATGGTCATCGATGAGGCCACTGCGTCGAACTTGCGAGCCAGCAATGCCGGAATCATCCCGTCCCAGCTGCTTTCAACCCAGATGCACCTGGCGTGCAGCTCTGCACAGAGCGCCTCGGCGATATCGACCCCAAAGCCCGTCAGCGTGCCATCCTGGTTTTTGTACTCCAGTGGCGGATACGTCGGATCAACACCCAACTTCAGTACTTTCCCGCTCCAGTCAGCCGCGCCAGCCAAGCCGGATGCGGTCAAGAACGCCAGGGAAACAGCCGCGATTATCTTATTCATTGTTATCTTCCTCGATGGCTCGCAGAGCCAGGTTACCGATAGCATCTATGCAGCTCTGCTTAGCGCAGAAACCGCTCTACCAACTTGACCCAGTAACTGGCGCCGATGGGTAGGCAGACGTCGTTGAAGTCGTAACCGGGGTTATGCAGCAAGCACCCACTGTCGCCCTGGCCATTGCCTATCACCAGATAACTGCCCGGACATTTTTCCAGGATGAAGGCAAAGTCCTCGCTGGCGGTAAAGGGCCGCAAGTCCTCGATCAATTGCTCGTCGCCCAACCACTCGCTGGCAACTTCACGCGCGAACGCCGTCTGCTCGGGATCGTTGATCAACACCGGATGGCAATGCTGGTAGTCGATATGCGCCTGTGCACCGAAACTCGCCGCCTGGCCCTTGACCAGTTCAGTGATCCTGGCTTCGAGCAGTTGGCGAATATGCGGCGTCAGCGCTCGCACGCTCAGGATCATTTCAGCGGAGGCGGGAATGACATTCGACGCGGTCCCGGCATGAATGCTGCCAACAGTGATAATCGCTGTTTCTTGAGGGTTGACGTTGCGCGCTACGATACTTTGCAACGCCATCACGATGGACGAGCAGACCACCACCGGGTCAACCGCCTTGTGCGGGACCGCACCATGACCACCCGTACCGATGACCGTGATTGTCACCGTATCGGCAGACGCCATGAACGGCCCGCTGTAGAAGCCCAAATGCCCGGCCGGATAACCCGGGACGTTGTGCATGGCAAATATCGCATCGCAGGGGAAACGTTCGAGCAGCCCATCCTCCAGCATTTTCCGGGCACCACCCAGCCCCTCTTCGGCCGGCTGGAACACCAGATGCACCGTGCCGTTGAACGCTCGGGTTTGTGCAAGGTATTGCCCCGCTGCCAGCAACGTGGCCGTATGACCGTCGTGACCGCAGGCATGCATCACGCCATCATTGCGACTGGCATACGGTAAGCCGGTGGTTTCCTGAATCGGCAGCGCATCCATATCCGCGCGCAACCCAATAGCGCGTCCGAGGCCGTTTTTCAGGGTTCCGACCACACCGGTCTTGCCCACCCCTCGGCTCACCTCAAACCCCCACTGCGTCAAACACTGCGCCACCAGTTCAGCCGTGGTGAACTCTTCAAACCCCAGCTCGGGGTGGGCATGAATACGGTGACGCAGGGCAATCATCTCATTTTGAGATGCAGCTATTCCCGGCAGGACATGGTTAGCATGCACGGTTGTACTCCTCGATAAGATCATTCAGTACCCCTGGCTCAGTGGTGAGTCCGGTGGGTGCTGCCGAATCGATCTTAAGGAGCAGGCCCTGAGCCAGGAAGACTCAGTTTGGTTATGATGACAACCATTGGTTGTCCCAAAGGTGAACCTATTGAAGCTGCATCAACTGCAAGCGCTGATTGCCAGTGCCGAGACCGGCAGCATACGAGCGGCCGCGCGCTCGCTGGATATCTCCCAGGCCGCCGTGACCAAAGCCCTGCGTGAACTGGAAACGGCTCAGCAGTTGCCGCTGTTCGTCAGGACCCCCAGTGGCTTGAACTTCACTGAATACGGAAAAGTGCTGCTGACCCACGCCAAGCTGGTACTCAAGCAACTGGAACATGCGCAGGCCGAGCTTGATCAGTTGCGCGGCAAAGCCCAGGGGCGACTCTGCGTCGGCGTCACGCCCTGGATTGCACTGACGTTTCTACCGGAAGTGGTGTTGGACTTTCGGCAACGCATGCCGGACATCCAACTGGAGTTGTTCGAAAGCCTGATGGCGGTGGCCCAACCGCTGCTGCGTGACGGCAGCATGGACTTCGCCATTGGCCAGTTACATCCGGCGCAGGCGACCCCGGAATTTACCTGCGAAACGTTGCTGGACTACCAAACCTCAGTATTGATTCGAGAGGGCCACCCTCGACAAAAAGCGCAATCCATCCACGATCTGCTGGACCAGAACTGGACGCTGAACTATGCCCCAGACGGCCGTGACGTCCTGATGCAGGAGCTGTTCGGCAGGCACAACGCACAGATTGATAGCAATCGCATCGTGCGCGCACACTCACTGGCGATCCTGCAGATGATGGTGGAGCGAGCCGACATGTGCACCTGGGGGCCGACCATCATGAGCACGGCCCCCCCCTTCCTGGGGCGCATTGTTGCCCTGGAGTTGAGCGAAGCATTCGAGCCGCGGCAGTTGAGCATCGTCACACGGCGCAATGGCTCGCTGAGCAATGCCGCACAGTGTTTCACCGACTGCCTAATAGGGGTAATTCGGCGCCACGCCCGCTCAGCGAAAAAGGAGGATCGCGAGCTGTTTAAGACCCTGCAATTATTAGTTTGAAGGTGCCCGCCGGTACTCATAGTCAGACCGGCGAAAGAACTCATCGTGTCCGAATAACCTTGCCGGGCTAAGTGAAAAGATCTCTAGAAAATCCGGGGCGATTCAGCAGACCACAACTTAGAAGCACAGCGATGGCAGAGATTAGCCCTTTCTGTGGCGCATGCTGACGCTGATTCTGAAGAGCGGAAAACCACCCATCCGTCCCAGATCTGTCCCATATGAGAGTTTTTCAGACGCCAGAAACCACAAACCCCCGACTTTCACTAGGAAAATCAGGGGTCTGTGTTTGCAGAATGTGGCGGTGAAGGAGAGATTCGAACTCTCGATACAGTTTCCTGTATACACACTTTCCAGGCGTGCTCCTTAAGCCACTCGGACACTTCACCGTATCTCTTCAAACATGTTCTGTCTGTCGAGGCGCGCTAATGTAGTCGAAAGCTTTTCTGATGGCAAACATTTTTTTCAGAATTTTCATGCGCTTAAGAACGTTCCGTCCTGGAGGGTGACTCAACCTGAGACGGGAACAAGGCAAACCAGCCATTCTCCAGCCTTGCCCACAGCTATATAGAAGAAACCATGCGCTGTCCGCTGCGCCATGCAAGCCAACATCCTGGCCAAAGCCTGACTCATCAGTCAGTCACGGCGCTTTACCAGATCTGTCGTGGTGGGTAACTTCTGCTGCACTTCAACATAAGGAATTGCGTCATGAGTGAATTGATTTCCTACCATCTCGAAGACGGTATCGCGACCCTGACCTTGAGCAATGGCAAGGTCAATGCCATCTCCCCGGACGTGATTGCCGCCTTTAATGCCGCGCTGGATCAGGCCACCACTGATCGCGCGATTGTGATCATCACCGGTCAGCCGGGGATTCTCTCTGGCGGCTACGACCTCAAGGTCATGACCGCAGGCCCCAAGGAAGCCGTGGCGCTGGTCACCCTGGGCTCGACCCTGGCACGCCGCCTGCTGTCCCACCCTTTCCCCGTGATCGTCGCGTGCCCCGGGCACGCGGTGGCCAAAGGTGCCTTCCTGCTGCTGTCGGCGGACTACCGGATCGGGGTTGAAGGCCCCTTCAGCATTGGGCTCAACGAGGTGCAGATCGGTATGACCATGCACCACGCCGGGATCGAGTTGGCTCGTGACCGCCTGCGGCGCTCGGCTTTCCATCGCTCGGTAATCAATGGCGAGATGTTCGATCCGCAAAGCGCCGTGGATGCCGGCTTCCTCGACAAGGTGGTGAGCGCCGATGCATTGCAAGGTGCAGCCCTGGCTGCTGCGCGCCAACTGAAGAAGATCAACATGCTGGCCCACAAGAACACCAAGTTGAAGGTGCGCAAGGCCCTGCTGGAAAGCCTCGACAACGCCATCCTCCTTGATCAGCAACACATAGGCTGAAGCCATCGGCCGTGAATCAATCAGCCCGACCTGCGTGTCGGGCTTTTTCCTGGCGCACCAAAATCCATCGTCAAAAGGCTCTAGACCGCCGCTGTCGCTCGCAGTTGGAAACATGCACTTAAACATCGCCCATCTCCGGGCTGAGAACGGCAATTGCCGAAAATAGTGCACATCCGTACACTGCGCCACCTTTTGTCCCAGGTGGGCCGTTTAGATGCTGTATCTGTTTCGCATGTCGTTGATGAGCCTGCACTTTATCGTGGCAGGCAGCCTGGGCCTGTTGCTCGGGCTATGCCGACCGTTCAACCCGGACAACAGCCGCCTGTGCGCCCGCCTCTACGCCTGGCCGGCCATGTGCATCTTGCGCCTGCGGGTCAAGGCCGAAGTCGGTCCGCTGATGGACAAGCCGCAAAGTTGCGTGATCATCGCCAACCATCAATCCAACTACGACCTGTTCGTGTTCGGCAACGTGGTGCCACGACGCACCGTGTGCATCGGCAAGAAGAGTCTGAAATGGGTGCCGCTGTTCGGCCAGTTGTTCTGGTTGGCGGGTAACGTCCTGATCGACCGCGGCAACCCGCAAAAAGCCCGCAACTCGATGCTCACCACCACCCACACCCTGCAACACAAAGACACTTCGATCTGGGTTTTCCCGGAGGGCACGCGCAACCTCGGCGAAGATCTGCTGCCGTTCAAGAAGGGTGCGTTTCAGATGGCCATCGCTGCCGGCGTGCCGATCGTGCCGGTGTGCGTCAGCAGCTACATCAAGCAGATGCGCCTGAACCGCTGGAACAGCGGCAAGATCCTGATCCGTTCGCTGCCGGCAATCCCCACCGCCGGACTGACCCTGGACGACATGCCGCTGCTGATCGCCCAATGTCGCGAACAAATGCGCGACTGCATCGCCAGCATGGATCGCCAGCTGCAATCGGCCTGAGCCCGATCAACGCCAGAAAGCCCGCCTTGTGCGGGCTTTTATTTGTCTGCGAACTCAGGCCTCGACTGTGACTCTGATGGTGCATTGCAGGCTAAGCTGCACATCGTCTGTCACCACCCTCCTTGATAAGAAGAAGTGAATCGGAACCATGGGTAGAGTTGTTGCGGCCGCCGTGTACAGCGGCGGAAAGAAAGTCACTGATATCAGCCTCGACGAGGGGGCCGCCTGGGCCGCAAAACCCGAGCACTTTGTCTGGATCGGCCTGGAAGAACCCAACGCCCATGAACTGGCCAACCTGCAACGCCAGTTCAACCTGCATGAACTGGCCATCGAGGACGCGCTGGAAAAACACAGCCGGCCCAAGCTGGAAACCTTCGGCGACGCGCTGTTCATCGTCACCTACTCGCCGGTGCGGACCGAGGGCAAGCTGGAGTTCATCGAGACCCACATCTTTGCTGGCAACGGCTACATCATCACCGCCCGCAACGGCCACTCGGCTTCCTACGGTTACGTCCGCCAGCGCTGCGAGGCGCGCCCACTGCTGCTAGAGCACGGCGAAGACTTCGTACTCTATGCCCTGCTGGATTTCGTCACCGAGAACTACCAGCCGGTCAGCGAGGCGATCCACGCAGAGATCGACGAGTTGGAGCGCAACGTACTGTGCAATTCGTTGAATGAGCGGGATATCCAGAATCTCCACGGCCTGCGCCGCGACGTACTGCGCCTGCGCCGCCATGTGGCGCCCATGGTGGAGATCAGCGAGGAGCTGCAGAAGCTCAGCTTTCCGTTCATCGACAAAAATATGCGGCCGTATTTCCGTGACGTGCAGATTCACGTCACCCGGCAGATGGAAGATCTCTCGACCCTACGCGATATCGCCAGCCAGACCATCGAGATCGGCGTGCTGCTGGAGGCTTCGCGACAGAGCATCGTGCAACGCAAGTTCGCCGCGTGGGCGGCAATCCTGGCGTTTCCCACAGCAGTGGCAGGGATCTACGGGATGAACTTCCAGAACATGCCGGAGTTGAGTTGGCACTACGGCTACTTCAGCGTCCTGGGCTTCATCAGCGTAGGTTGTGTCGGCCTCTGGGCCAGCTTCAAGCGTTCAGGCTGGCTCTGAAGGGATAGCGGCCCTGCACACTTAAGCAGGGCCACAGCCATTGTCAGGCCGCTTCGGGCTTGTGAGCGACAAAACGCATCATCCACTCCGCGACGGTGGCGCCGTGGTGGTCATGCTCCAGGCTGGCAACGCCCTTCTGGTAGATCTGCTCACCGAGAAACTCCTGGCGCAGGTCCAGCAGGGCCCGGGAATAATCGTGGATGAACTCAGGGTGGCCCTGGAAGCACAGCACCTGGTCATTGATGTGATACGCAGCATAAGGACAGAAATCGCTGGAGGCGATCACCGTGGCGTTTTCCGGCAAGGCGGTGACCTGGTCCTGGTGACTGATCAGCAACGTCAGCTCTTCCACCACCGGACTCATCCACGGCGCCTTGGCAGCCAGTGTGTAGTTATGGGTACCAACGCCCCAACCCTGGCTCGCACGCTCGCTTTTGCCACCCAGGAGCAACGCCAGCAATTGGTGGCCGAAGCAGATGCCCAGCAGCTTGTCGCCACGTTCATAGCGCCCCAGCAGGTAGGTCCTGAGGGTTTCAATCCAGGGGTCGGTGCCAAAGGAATCGGCCTTGCTACCGGTCACCAGGTAGGCGTCGAACGCCAGTTCATCAGCGGGGTATTCACCCTGAACCACGTTGTAGACGCTGAACTCGGCGGCGATGGGCTGTTGCGAGAACAGGCGCCGGAACATCTGCCCGTAACCCTGATATTGATCGACCAGCTCGGGACGCAGGATATCGGTCTCAAGAATGCAGATGCGTAGCGACATAAAAAATTCCTGACAAGGCGATGGCAATAATGAACACCCCAGAGCCTGCCTTGAAATACTACGGCAAGGCAAGCCCCGGAGCGGGTCATTTATTGCCTGCCCGGGTCAGAACAGCTGACCTTGGCGGGCCTTTTCCAGGAGCAGGGTCGGCGGGGTGAAACGTTCACCATATTGCTCCGCCAGGTACTGTGCACGGGCGACAAAATCCTGCACCCCGTACTGATTGATGAACTGCAGGGCGCCACCGCTCCAGGCGGCGAAGCCTATGCCGAAGATCGAGCCGATATTGGCGTCTGCGGTGGACTGCAACACGCCCTCCTCCACACAACGCACGGTTTCGATGGCCTGGATGAACAGCAGACGGTCGCGCACATCCTGGGCTGAAATCTGTCCATCGGCCTTATAGAAGTGCGTACGCAACTCCGGCCACAAGTGCTTCTGGCCGCCAACCGGATAATCGTAGAAACCGCCGCCGGCAGCCTTGCCCGCACGCTGGTAGTCGTTGAGCAGCAGATCGATCACGGCAAACGCCGGGTGCTTGATCAGTGGCTTGCCTTCGGCCTGCAGGTCCTTGGCGGTCTGCTGACGAATGTGGCTCATCAGGCTCAGGGAGACTTCATCGGAAATCGCCAGCGGCCCCACCGGCATCCCGGCCTTGCGCGCCTCGGTCTCGATCATCGGCGCCGCAACGCCTTCGCCAAGCATGGCGATGCCTTCGTTGGTAAAGGTGCCGAACACCCGGGAGGTGAAGAAACCGCGACTGTCGTTGACCACAATCGGGGTTTTCTTGATCTGCAGGACGAAGTCAAAACCCCGCGCCAGGGTTTCATCGCTGGTGTGCGTGCCCTTGATGATTTCCACCAGGGGCATTTTCTCCACCGGGCTGAAAAAATGCAGGCCGATGAATTTGTCCGGATTAGGCACGGCAGTGGCCAGCCCGGTGATGGGCAGGGTCGAGGTATTGGAAGCGATCACCGCCCCCGCGCCAACCACTCGCTGCGCAGCCTTGGACACCTTGGCCTTGAGTTCACGGTCTTCGAACACCGCTTCGATGATCAGGTCGCAACCGTCCAGATCGGCGTCCTCGACAGTGGGGAGAATCCGCGCCAGGGTCGCATCCCGCTGCTCACTGCTCAGTTGCCCGCGAGCGACCTTTTTCTCCAATAGTGCTGCGCAATGAGCCTTGCCCTTCTCCGCGGCTTCGCGACTGATGTCCTTGAGCACTACGTCGATGCCCGCCACGGCGCTGACGTAGGCAATGCCCGCGCCCATCATGCCGGCACCGAGGACTCCGAGCTTGTTCGTCGTCTGAGTCGGTATGCCTTGAGGACGCGAACCACCGGCATTGATCTCGTTGAGCTGGAACCAGAAGGTGCCGATCATGTTCTTCGCCACCTGGCCAGTGGTCAGTTCGGTGAAGTAGCGGGTCTCGATTAATTGCGCGGTGTCGAAATCCACCTGGGCACCCTCGACCGCGGCACAGAGAATCTTCTCCGGCGCCGGGAAACAACCCTGGGTCTTGGCCCGCAGGATCGATGGGGCAATGGCCAGCATTTGCGCGACTTTCGGGTTCGCAGGCGTCCCTCCGGGAATCTGGTAGCCGCGTACATCCCAAGGCTGCTTGACCGCCGGGTTGGCCAGGATCCAGGCCCGCGCCTTGCCCAGCAGCTCGTCTCGGTCGGTTGCCAGCTCATCGATCAAACCGGCCTGCAACGCTTGCTGCGGGCGGACTTTCTTGCCTTCCAGCAGATACGGCAGGGCCTTTTCCAAGCCCAGCATACGCACCATGCGCACCACTCCACCGCCACCAGGCAGCAAGCCCAGGGTGACTTCCGGCAGGCCGATCTGCAGCGCCTTGTCGTCGATGGCGATGCGGTGATGGCAGGCCAGGCAGATCTCCCAGCCCCCGCCCAGGGCCGCGCCGTTGATCGCGGCGACCACTGGCTTGCCCAAGGTCTCCAGGGCCCGCAGCTGCCCCTTGAGGGTCAGCACCATGGCATAGAAGGCCTTGGCTTCGGGCTTGCCGACCTTGATCAGCTCATTGAGGTCGCCGCCGGCAAAGAAGGTCTTTTTCGCCGAGGTAATGATTACCCCGGCAATCGACTCCTGCTCGTCCTGCAGGCGAGCCACGGCACCCGCCATGGCATCGCGGTACACAGCGTTCATGGTGTTGGCGCTCTGGCCCGGCATATCGATGGTCAGGACGACGATCTGGTCCTGGCCTTTTTCGTAACGAATGGCATCGGTCATGAAGGAGATTCCTTGAAATCGGGGCTCAGAGGCGTTCAATGATGGTGGCAATACCCATGCCGCCGCCGACACAGAGGGTCGCCAGGCCATAGCGCTGGCGCCGGGTTTCCAGCTCGTCGAGCAAGGTGCCGAGAATCGCGCAGCCGGTGGCGCCCAGGGGATGGCCCATGGCGATGGAGCCGCCATTGACGTTGACCTTGACCGGATCGATGGCCATGTCCTTGATGAACTTGAGCACCACCGACGCGAAGGCTTCGTTGACCTCGAACAGGTCAATGTCCTCGACCCGCAGCCCAGCCTTGGCCAGGGCCTTGCGGGTAGCTGGCGCGGGACCGGTGAGCATGATGGTCGGGTCGGTACTGGTGACCGCCGTGGCAACGATCCGCGCCCTGGGCTTGAGCCCCAGTTCGCGGCCCTTGGCTTCGGAGCCGATGAGCATCAGCGCCGAACCGTCGACGATGCCCGAACTATTGCCCGGGGTGTGCACGTGATTGATCCGCTCCACGTGGCTGTAGACCCGCAATGCGGTGGCGTCGAAGCCCATCTGCCCCATCATCTCGAAGCTCGGCTTGAGATTGCCCAGGCCTTCCAGGGTCGAATCGGCCCGAATGAATTCGTCATGGTCCAGCAGCACAATGCCGTTCTGATCCAGCACCGGCACCAGGGACTTGCCGAAAGCGCCACTGGCCCGCGCCCGCGCCGCCTTCTGCTGGGATTGCAGGGCGAACCGGTCGACATCCTGGCGCGAGAAGCCTTCCAGCGTTGCGATCAGGTCGGCGCCGATCCCCTGCGGGGTGAAATGGCTGTGCATATTGGTCTCGGGGTCCAGCACCCAAGCACCACCGTCGCTGCCCATGGGCACCCGCGACATGGACTCGACGCCCCCGACCACCACCAACTCTTCAAAACCCGAGCGTACTTTCATTGCCCCCAGGTTGACCGCTTCCAACCCCGAAGCGCAGAAACGGTTGATCTGCAACCCGGCCACGCTCACATCCCAATCCGCCGCCTGGACCGCAGTCTTGGCAATGTCGGCGCCCTGGTCGCCGATGGGCGTCACGCAGCCCAGGACCACATCGTCCACCTGGCTGGTATCCAGCTCGCAGCGTTGCTGCAAAGCCCGTAGCAGGCCTGCCACCAGGTTTACCGGCTTGACGCTGTGCAAAGCGCCATCGGCCTTGCCTTTGCCGCGGGGCGTGCGTAACGCATCGAATATCAAAGCTTGGGTCATGACGTCCTCGAACCGCTGTGCAGGGGAAATGTCGAGCTCCCACCTTAGGCGTGGCAGCCCTGGATTCAATGACCGATGCGCTCAGCCGCCTTGACGGTGACGCTCAGACGAACGGTAGGCAGCTAAGGGATGCTCCGATGAAGGGTCACGAACCGTCTAGCCAAGGGTCGGCAAAGCAGTATTCGGACTGATTTATAGCTTTTTAATCAAGCTCAACTATAACTTCATACGAATTGGATCTAAGCCAGAGGATTCAAGGCCCCTAAGGTGAAAACTGCAGGAGGTCTCAGACGGATGCTGCGCTGGGACAGGTAAGAAAAAGGACACATTGCCGGCTCATAGTGAAGTACGCCAACCGGTTTGCATTGATGCTCAGGAATAACAACAAAAGGCATTCAGCCATGTTCAAACATTCGAAAGTACGTCAGGCGGGGCTCATTCTCTTCGCAACCACACTGCTGTTGATCTTGCCGAATCTCACCAAAGTGATCGGCTGATCCGTGGCGACTCGATTAACGGGTCAAAAAATTGTCCCCGGTTCCTACCGGGGTACCGACTTGTGTGCCAGTCTTCCTGAGGAACACCACGGGGAAGATTCATGCGCCATTGGATTGCATTTGCCGCGCTCTTGAGCGCTTTCAACGCTCACGCCGGAATCATTGACGTCAACCGCGCAGTGGATGAAATCAATGACGGTGCACTGATCCTAGACCTGCGTAACGAGAGTGACTTTGCCGCCGGCAACGTTCATAACTCACTGCAGGTCAATCTCGAGCTGGAGGACGGCACCGGCATCAGCGCCGAGGGCCTGGCCTATCAGTTGCGCAAGGTGGTGCTGGACCCCAACGCCACGGTGGTGATCTACAGCGACACCGACCAACACGCACTGGAAGCTGAAGACACCCTGGTCAAGCACGGCTATTTCGGTATCGTGAACGGCGGTAACTACGAAGAACTCCGGGACGCCCTGTTCGACCACGTGTCGCGACCAGACGACGTGCTTCCCGGCGACGAACCCACTGACGACAACCCGACGGCCATCAATTGAAAGCTTTCCTATTGGGTGCTGCTCTGCTGTTGAGCAGCCCGCTGTATGCCGCGCAACTGCTGATCGACCTAGGCTCAGGCAGTCATGCCTGGCGGACCGAAGAACTACTCAAGCACCCTGAAGCCCGAAACATCACCATCAAGGACGACGTGTCCTACAAACGCGACATGCAGTACCGCGCCGTGCCCATGGCCGCCCTGCTCCAGGGCCTCAAGGCTGAGGATCATCTGCAAGCCGTGGCCCTTGACGGCTTTGCCGCGGAGCTGAACGCGGGGCCCCTGCTCAACCGCAAGGGTGCCCAGGCTTGGCTGGCCATTGAAGACCCGAGCAAACCCTGGCCGACGCTAGCGCCAGACAAGCCCAGCGCAGGGCCCTTCTATCTGGTGTGGAGCGATCCTGCAGCCGGGCATGTCAGCCCTGAGCAATGGCCGTTCCAGGTTGCGCGGATCCAGCGCCTGGCACCGGTGGCGGAGCGCTTCCCGGCCCTGGCGCCAGACCCGAAGCTGGCGGCCAATGATCCGATCAACCAGGGCTTTGCCCTGTTCCAGAAGAACTGCCTGGCCTGCCACCGCCTCAATGGTGCCGGCGACTCGCAATTCGGTCCGGATCTGAATATTCCCTACAGTCCCACCGAGTACTTCGGCAGTGACTTTCTCAAGCGCTATATCCGCGACCCACAAAGCCTGAGGCGCTGGCCGCAGGCGAAGATGCCTGGGTTCAACAACAGCGTCCTGCCGGATGAAGAGTTGGTGTTGTTGCTGGGGTATCTCAAGCACATGGCCGGGCGCAAGCAGACTCCCTGAGGATCGTGGAAGCGCCCTGGATGCGTTTCGCCCGCACCCTGGCGCCTAGCTGAAGAGCAGCATCACTGCTGCAACACCTTGGCATGCATCTGTTCGCCAGCGCCGCCTCGGCGCATGCCCCGGACCGGGCAGGCATCCAGATAGTCCAAGCCCACCGCCAGCTTCAGGTGACGCTCGGGTCGTACCAACTGGTGGGTCACGTCAAAGCTGTACCAGGCATTGTCCAGCCAGGCTTCGGCCCAGGCATGGCTGGCCAGTGCCGCACTGTTTTCACGGTACAGATAGCCGGAGACAAAGCGTGCAGGAATCCCCAGGCTGCGGGCACAGGCGAGAAAGGTATGGGTGTGATCCTGGCAAACGCCGCAACCTCCAGCGAAGGCCTGGGCGGCGCTGGTGGCCACATCCGTCGCCCCCGGCGTGTAGGTCATATGCTGGTTTAGCCCGTGCATCAGGTCGATCAACCCTGTGCGATCACGTCGTTGCCTGCACTGTTGGCCGGCGAACGCGCGCAATGCCTCATCGGCTTCGGTCAGACGAGTGAAACGCAGGAACGGCAGGGCCGATTGATGCTCATGCTCGGCCTCGCGCAACTCATCGATATCCACTTGACCACGGGCGCCAATAATCACCGAATCGTGGGGCTCATCCAGGGTCAGCACGTGCAGAATATTGCCAAAAGGATCCAACTGCGCTCGTACCGGCCGAGGCAGGTCGAGCTGCCAGCTCAGCACCTGCTGGCGCTCGCTGTCGTGGGGCGTCAGGCGCAAGTACTGGATGCTGGCACGTACCGGGTCTTCGTAGTGGTAGGCGGTTTCATGGCTAATGGAGAGTCTCATGCAGCCTCCAGGTAGGAACGGTGAATGGCGTTGCCCAACTGGCGTACCAGCGGGATAAAGTCGGTCAGCCAGGCATGCAGGCCCTCGTCGAGGATCTCGTCGATTCCGGTGTAGCGCAGGCGCGCGTCGATTTCCGCTGCCAGGCGCTGGGCCGGGCGTCCATTGATCCCGGGCAGGCTGGCGAGGATCTGATCGATCTCTTCGGTGCAGGCCCGCAGCGAGCGCGGTACGTCGGCACGCAACAGCAGCAATTGCGCGACATGCCGTGCGCCGGGGGCTTCGCGGTAGATCTCGGTATAGGCCTCGAAGGACGAAAGGGCGCGAAGCAAGGCACTCCACTGGTAATACGCGTGGGCGGTACCATCGCTGACCGCGGCAGCTTGATCGCCGGCCATCTCGTAGCGGGCATCGAGCAGGCGCAAGGTGTTATCGGCGCGCTCGATGAAGGTTCCCAGGCGGATAAATCGGAATGCATCGTTGCGCATGATGGTGCCGTAGGAGGCCCCGCGAAACAGATGGGAGCGTTCCTTGATCCACTCACAGAAGCGGTGCATGCCATAGGCACCCAGTCCTTGCCTGGCAATCTGGTGAATATCCAGCCAGGTGGCGTTGACGTTTTCCCACATGTCCGCGGTGATGCGCCCACGTACTGCATGAGCACAGCTGCGGGCCGACCCCAGGCAGCTGTAGATACTGGCGGGGTTGGCCGCGTCCAGGGCGAAGAACTGCAACAGTCGTTCGGCGTGCAACGCGCCATGACGGGCCAGGTAATCCTCCAGGGTGCCAGTGATGCGCAGCGGCATGGCCAGTTCGTGCAGACCGTCGCCCCGTCCGTCCTGGGGCATCAGTGACAGCGAATAGCTGACATCGAGCATTCGCGCGAGGTTTTCCGCGCGCTCCAGATAACGCGACATCCAGTACAGATCCGAAGCGGTTCGACTCAACATGGCAGGCTTCCTTAATCCTCGACCACCCAAGTGTCCTTGGTGCCGCCGCCCTGGGAGGAATTCACCACCAGAGAACCTTCACGCAGGGCCACACGGGTAAGACCTCCAGGCACCACGCGGGTTTCACGACCGGAAAGGACAAACGGACGCAGGTCGATATGCCGTGGAGCAATGCCGTTTTCGACAAAGGTCGGGCACGTGGACAGGGACAAGGTGGGCTGGGCGATATAAGCCTGGGGCCGGGCCTTGATCCGCGCGCGGAAGGCTTCGATCTCCGCGGCGCTGGCGGCCGGCCCCACCAGCATGCCGTAGCCGCCGGAACCCTGGGTTTCCTTGACCACCAGTTCCGGCAAATGCGCCAGCACATGGGACAGCTCATCAGGCTTGCGGCACTGCCAGGTGGGCACATTCTTGAGGATCGGCTCCTCGTCCAAGTAGAAGCGGATCATCTCTGGAACAAAGGGGTACACCGACTTGTCATCCGCTACCCCCGTGCCAATCGCATTGGCCAGCACCACATTGCCCGAACGGTAGGCCGCCAGCAGCCCTGGCACGCCCAGCATGGAATCCGGGTTGAACGCCAGGGGATCGAGGAAGGCGTCGTCCAGACGCCGGTAGATCACATCCACCGCCTGAGGGCCGTCGGTGGTGCGCATGAAGACCCGATCATCACGCACCAACAGGTCGGCACCCTCCACCAGCTCCACTCCCATTTCCCGGGCCAGGAATGCGTGCTCGAAGAAGGCGCTGTTGAAGCGGCCCGGGGTCAGTACCACGACACTCGGATCGTCCAGCGGGCTGGAGCTCTTCAAGGTATCCAGCAACAGGTTAGGGTAGTGATCGACGGGAGCGATGCGCTGGGCAGCGAACAGCTCAGGAAACAGGCGCATCATCATCTTGCGGTCTTCGAGCATGTAGCTGACGCCGCTGGGAGTGCGCAGGTTGTCCTCCAGTACGTAGTAACTGCCGTCGCCGTCGCGCACCAGGTCCACGCCGCAGATATGCGCATAAACGTCGCCATGCAGATCCAGACCCTGCATCGCCAATTGATACTGATCGTTGGCCAGGACCTGCTCGGCGGGAATGATTCCGGCGCGGATGATCCGTTGCTGGTGATAGAGGTCGGCGAGAAACAGGTTCAATGCCCGCACCCGCTGAATGCAGCCACGCTCGATGACCCGCCACTCACTGGCCGGAATGCTGCGGGGGATGATGTCGAAGGGAATCAGGCGTTCGGTGCCCTGCTCGTCGCCGTACAGGGTGAACGTGATACCGGCGCGGTGAAATAACAGGTCAGCCTCACGGCGGCGCTGAGCCAGGAGCTCGTCGGGGGTATGCGCCAACCAGCGAGCGAACTCTCGATAGTGTTCGCGGACCTGGCCATCGGCCGTATACATCTCATCAAAACCGCGGCGGATCATGCCGTGCTCCTTGCCACCCGGGCACTTGGGCTTCACAAGCCCCGTGCCATCGGCATAAGCGCTTTGGTATCAGATAGTTACTGACTGCGCGGCATCCATCCACCCGTTCAGTGCAGCCGGTGCGTCAATCTCGCCCTCCCCGCACCATGGCGAAGCAAGGCTTTGGCTATCACCAGCATAGTCAGAGTTGATTTCACTGCCCGGTCGCACATGCAGATAATCGCCTCCATCGAGCAAACACTTCACCAAGCCTGATGAAGCCGCTGCTGCAACGTTGATGACAAGCGGATCCGGATACTCCCTACCGGCTGCCTCTCCTGACCGACCTTCCCTTTTAGCCACCCAATCGGGTGGCTTTTTTTGCCTTTTTCATCCCCCATAAAACGCAACTGGCCGACCCAGGGGTCAGCCAATTGTCAGTCTCGAGAAGATTGCGCAGGCTATACCAGCCGCCCTCGAACCTCCTGCTTCACTCCCCACCCCTCAATAATGCCGCCCAGGGGCTCGACCACCGCCTCGAAGTCCTGTTCAAAATCCCCGATGCCGCCATGGGTGGCGTACATCACCTTGCTCAGTTCCAGATACCAGGCGCCATCGTCACGCACGCTGATCTGGGCATTCAAGGATTCACCGCGAAAATGTCCTGCCGCCCTGCGCGCCCGCTCCTCATCCGGGAAAATGGCGTAGAACTCGATGGGATGGAATCGTGAAAAGTCAAAACCGCCTTCTTTCATGCGGCGCAGCACACTGCTGCTGATGTCTTCTTGAAAGGCTGTGCTCATGAAACGTCCTCCTCAAACCGATGGATAGACTTTCCGTGCTTCCCGACCCGCCGGCCAAAGTAACCGGCATCACGACCCTGGGCGGGTCGTCAGGAAACAAGCATGGAGCTGACAAGATCAGAGCTTAGCGAAGAATTCGCTGATCTCGTTTGCAGATTAGCGCCAACCTCTGGACGCCGCCAGAAATTGCTGCCGGAACGACCTCTGCCCTCTCTAGATCGGCGTGATGCCGAGAATCTGAATGCTGTTCTGCTCTTTCAGGCTCTTGAGCGTGGGCGCCTCGATACGCCCATCCAGATCGTTGAGATCCAACTCGGCACTCACGGGCAGCAATTTGGCCCGCACCAGTTGTGCGGCTCGCTCCAGCGTCGGTTGCTGGTCGCAATCAAAGTGTTCGACGGACTGGACACCATGATCATCAACGAAAGTGACTTGCCACTTTTGCATCAGTGCCTCCTCGATAGCCCCAAGAGTGGGCTTACAACATCTCGACCTTGAGCCTTGGGCAATCGTTCCACCAGGCGGGCCTGCGGACACCAATAAAAAGGCCGCCCGAAGGCGGCCTTGGTGAACCCGGTGAATACTTAGCCGATCACGGCTTTTCAGCACGGGCCTTCAGCGCCTTCAAAGTATTGAAGGGTGCATCCACCACGAACTTGTTGGCCAACCAGGACGGCACGCTGCCACCCGGCTCGGTGTGCACCTGGTAGGTCACTTCAACCTGGTCGGCCCCCTTGGGGACGAACTTCCAGTAACCCTCAACCTGGGCCACACGTACGAAGCCTTTCTCTTCGGGGATGTAGCTCGGCACGCCTTCAAGCTTGCGGGTAAGACTGCCGTCAGCGGCCTCGCTGGTGGTGATGTGCAGCACCGAATCACGGGCGGTGACCGGCCACGGGGTATTGAACTGGGTATAGGTCCAGCTTTGATCGCCCTCATGCTTGAGCAGTTTCTGGGTCTTGCACTCGTGAATCCAGGAACAGGCGCCGGCCACGTCTTCCTGCAGTGCGCGGAGCTTGGCGATGGAGGTCTTCATGGTAGTCACACCACGGTAGGCCTTGTATTTGGAGCCGGCCACTTCGCTCAAGGAAATCTTGATGCCGTCTTCATCCTTGGCCGTTTGCCAGTCTTCGGCGTGAGCCGTTGCCGCCAACAGCACGGTTAAACCACAGAGCACAGCAATTCGATGCAGCGAACCCATTGTCTTATTCCTTATTGTTGAAGTTCCGTTCATTGAGAACACCTTAAGCCGCTGTCATTTGTTCCCACCAACCGATCAAGCGGATGGCTTCTTCACGACTTTCGCCACAAACCTCAGGATCTGCCTGGAACGCGCCACACACTGCTGGTCGCTCTGGCATGCCGAAAAGACCGCACAGGTGTTCGACAGAAAGATGCAGGCAGCGTTCTCCCGCCGGTTTGCCCTGGGGCATTCCGGGAAGCGGTGTACTGATGGAGGGGGCAATACAGCAGGCGCCACAACCTTCACGGCAGTTCATGACGAAAAACTCCTCGCGACAAGCAAAGTGTCGAATGACTCCCGGTAAGAGTAACCGCTAAAACAGCCGTTTTAAATTACTCAAAGAACGGATTTGACGCACAACCGTGCGTGACTGATCAGTCTCCGACAAAGTGTCGACCCAGCCAGTCACGGCAATGCTGAAATTTTTACTGTTTGAACTCGAAATCCAGGGCAGCGCCTTCGATTTCCCGACGCTCCTCATTGCGCAACTGCAATTGCATTTCGTTGCTGAGCAAGCGGCCATTGAGCTGGAACGGGCTGCTTTCCTTGGGTTTCTCGCCGAACATCTGCGGCAGCAGCGGCTCACGCTTGGGCAGTGGCACGCTACCGACAGGTTGCAGGTGCTTGACCATCTCCGGCGGCAGGCTCAAATCCAGCTTGGGGCTGGTCAAAGGCGTCTTGATGTCTTGATAGGCCCACTTGGATTTCGACGTGGCCTTCTTGTTCGCCGGCTTGGCCTTTGCGGCACTGGCTGGCGCCTTGTTTTTGCTCGCAGGCGTTTTCTTGGTGGTAGTCGGCTTGCTCGGGTGGGAACTACTGGCTGCCGGTTTGTCCGAAGCCGAGTCTGCCTGGACGGACGTGACGGGGGCAACTCCCAACAGGCAGACGCATAACCAGAAGGCAGGAAGAAAGGCTTTCATAAAGGCAGGTAGATCGACAAAAGGTGCCCTATGCTCGCTTGTTGCAAGCCCCATGACAAGCACGGGGCTTGATTGTTTAAAATCCGCCGGCCGCTTCCTGGCATAACTGGCTGGCAAGCATTCCCAAGGTCATCAACGCTCGTTCGGCTTCACGGTTCCAGGGAGTGCCACAGTTCAAGCGCACACAGTGATTGAATTGCTCGGTGTTACTGAATATCAATCCGGGGGCAATACTGATGCCTTGCTGCAAGGCGCGCACATGCAGCTCCTGGGTGTTGACCCGGCCCGGCAGGCTGACCCACAAGATGAACCCCCCATTGGGCCGAGTGATCTGCGTACCCTCAGGAAAGTACTGCTGCACCGCCAGTTGAAAGGCACTGAGGTTCTTGCGGTATTCCTGGCGAATGTAGCGCAGATGCCGGTCATAACCACCGTTCTCCAGATAGGCCGCGACGCCCATCTGAGTCACGCTGCACGCCGAATGGGTACTGAACGTCTGCAGGCGCTGGATCTCCTGCTGATACTTGCCGGCGATCATCCAACCGATGCGCACTCCCGGCGACAGGGTCTTGGAAAAGCTCGAACAGTAGATCACCCGATCCAGGCGGTCATAGGCCTTAAGAGCCTTGGTGCGCCCCACCTCGAACATCAACTCACCGTAGATATCGTCCTCGACCACCTGGATATCAAAGTCCGAAGCCAGGCGCAGCAGTTGCTTCTGCCGCTCTTCCGGCATGGTGCCGCCCAGGGGGTTGCTCAGGCGCGTGGTCAGCACCAGGGCCTTGATCGACCATTGGTTGGCCGCCAGCTGCAAGGCCTCAAGACTCATGCCGGTAGAGGGATCGCTGGGAATCTCGATGACCTTGAGCCCCAGCAGGTCCGCCAGTTGCAACAAGCCGTAGTAGGTCGGCGACTCCGCGGCAATCAGATCACCCGGCCGGGTCAGCACCCGCAGCGACATCTGTAGCGCATCCACGCAACCGTGGGTGATCACCACTTCCGAAGGATCGACCACCACCCCGGCATCGCGCATGCGAATTGCCACCTGGCGCCGCAAGGGCTCGAACCCCGGACTGAACATATAGCTGAATGCCCGAGGGCTATGAAAACGCGTGACCTTGGCCAATTGCTGGTGCAGCGCCCGCACCGGCAGGTAGTCGACGCTGGGTACTGCAGCGCCCAGAGGAAAGACCCCTTCGCGACGGGATTCCACCAACACCTGCTGGATAATACTGCTGCGGGTCACCAGTCCCGGGCGCTCGACCCGAGCGATGTCCGGCGTCGACGCGGTCAGCGCCGGCGTCTGGTGCACGTAGTAACCCGACTGTGGGCGCGCACGGATCAACCCCTGATCCTCCAGGTTGGCGTAAGCCTGGAGCACCGTGGCGTGGCTGACATTGAGCTGCGAGCTCATCTTGCGCACCGACGGTACACGCTCGCCCGGCTGGTAGACACCACGGCGAATATCCTCAGCCAACTGCTGAGCGATACGTTGATAGAGCAAGAGATTGGTCATTGCGCAGCACTCGATTTCACGGCGTTTTATTCTTGTGTGAAACAATACCGGCACAGTTTAGAAGTGTACTGGGACAGTTTCTACAATAGTCGAGGATGTGGGGCAGTGAAAAGTAGAACTGTAGGGTTTTTGCGAACCCCGTGGCAGGCATAAAAAAACCCGACGCTTGCGAGGCGTCGGGTTTTCCCAGGGCAACAGGTTGGTTTCAGCGAGAAGCGCCGAGCTGGCCCTTTTCGTCAGAGAAGACGATTTCTACCCGACGGTTCTGCGCCCGGCCCCGTTCGGAGGCGTTGGCTTCAACCGGATAGTCGTCGCCATAACCCTCGACCTGGATCCGCTTCTCATCAATCCCCAGGTCCACCAGCACATCCGCCACCGCTTGAGCGCGATCCCGGGACAGTTGCAGATTGCTCTGGCGCTCGCCGGTATTGTCGGTGTAACCCTCGATACGCACCACGCGCTTGGGGTTGAGCTGGAGAAATTGCACCACCTTGAGCACAGTACGGTTGGCCGAATTCTTCAGCTCCGCCTCCCCGGTATCGAACAGCACATCGCCCAGGGTCATCACCAGGCCACGATCAGTCTGGGTGGTGGCCAGGCTGATGATCTGCTCTTCCAGCCATTTGCCCTGCTGTTGCACGCTCAGCAGCTTGGCTTCACGCAGGGCCAGTTGCAGGCGCTGGCGCTCCAGCTCAAGCTTGGCCGCGCGTTCCTGATTCAACATCTGCTCGGTGTGTTCGCGAGCAATTTCGCTGTAACGGCGGCTCAGATAGGCATAGTGCTCAACGTCGCCACCGCTGCCCCAATAGGTCGACAGGCGATCGGCACGGGCCAGGGACTCACCGGCGCGGATCACGTCCTTGGGCGCTATACGCAGCACATTGGAATCTTCCTTGACCTTCTGGAAGTCGATACTGGCTTGCTGCAAGGCTTCCTCGCTGTGCTGACCGGCACAGCCATAGAGACTGGCGCAGGCCAACAGCACTGTAGCGCCGAACATGGGTTTGAAGAGCTTCATTGGGCATCTCCCAATTGCTTGCGCAGGCGAGTGATGCGGGTATTGAGTACGTCTACCTGCTCCTGGCTCTTCTGGGTCAGGACTTTGGCCTCGGCCAAGCGTGCATCCAGTTCGGCCTGCTCGGCACGCATCCGCGCCTTCTTGTAGGACTCATCCTGCATGTTGCCCTGGGCTCGGGAGAACTTGTCTTCGGCCAGTTTCAACTCAGGCACATCCTCGCTAGAGGCCCCTACGGCCTTGGCTTGCTCCAACGCCTGGGCAGTGAGGCGCATCTGCTCGTTGGGTGCTGGATCGGTTGCACAACCCGCCATGGCCAACAGGGCCACGGCAGCGAAAAGAGGTCGAATAGTCACACAAGATTCCTACGGTTTTGGGCTGTTGACGGGTTGCTGCAACTGGGCCTTCCAGCGCTCAAGATTGCGCTGCAGCAAGGCCTCCGTCAGACCGGACGCCGGCAATTCTGTCATCTTTTTTGCCAACTGTCCGCGCAACCATGGGTCATTGCAGGCCGAGTTGTGGGAGAGCGCGAGAAACAGTCCCGGTTTGTCGATAGGTTGGGGAAATGCTGCCAGATCCGCTTCCATGCCCAAGGACTGGGCCATGGCCATGCCGGCATAACGCGGCGCCAGGACATAATCCACCTCTCCCAGAAGCAAGGTCTGAAAGACCTGGGTCAGGTTCGGTAGGCGCTTGAGCTGCAAGTGGTCCTTGGCCATAGCGACAAAAGGCTGGGTCAACCGGGCCTTTTCCGATACAGCGCCAGGATGCCCAGCAAGATCCGCCGGCTGGGTGTAGCTCAGGGTCGAATCCTTGCGGGTCCAGACCAGGTAGTCGTTCTGCACCAGGGCCGGATGGATGTAGTCCAGGGACTCCAGTTCATCCAGGGTCAACGGCGCATCGGCAAGCAGGTCCATGCGCCCGGTACGTACTTCCTCCAGAGCCTCGGAGCGTTTGCCGGCGTACAGCAACTCGACCTTCAACCCCATCTCCCCCGCTACCTGCTGTAACAGGTCGGCGCTGGCACCCATCAGATGCTTGGGATTCTGCGGGTCACGCCACAAGTAAGGCGGCGCATCAGGACTGCCCGTAACCACCAGCCGCTCGCACTTGCCCGCGGCCATCGACAGCGACGGCAACAACGTCAGGCCCAACAGTGCTGACCAGCCACTCATGCGGCGCAGATCCATGGCAAAACTCTCCCCCAGCAAACAGCAGACAAAAAAAACCCGGCCAAAGGGCCGGGCTCTTTATAAGTGAAGCCGCCGGATTAGACCAGCTTCTCCAACTCGGGTACTGCTTCGAACAAGTCCGCCACCAAGCCGTAATCAGCCACCTGGAAGATCGGTGCTTCTTCGTCCTTGTTGATCGCAACGATCACCTTGGAATCTTTCATACCGGCCAAATGCTGGATCGCACCGGAAATACCGACGGCGATGTACAGCTGTGGCGCAACGATCTTGCCGGTCTGGCCGACCTGCATGTCGTTGGGTACGAAACCTGCGTCGACCGCCGCGCGGGAAGCGCCGACAGCTGCGCCGAGCTTGTCGGCCAGGGCGTACAGGTGCTTGAAGTTGTCGCCGTTCTGCATGCCGCGGCCGCCGGAAACGACGATCTTGGCAGCAGTCAGCTCAGGACGATCGGACTTGGCCAGCTCTTCGCCAACAAAGCTGGAAGTACCCGCATCCTTGGCAACAGATACAGCTTCAACCGCAGCCGAACCACCTTCACCGGCAACCGGGTCGAAACCGGTAGCGCGGACGGTGATGACTTTTACCGCAGCGCTCGATTGCACAGTAGCGATTGCGTTACCGGCATAGATCGGACGCTTGAAGGTATCAGCGCTTTCAACCGAGATGATCTCGGAGATCTGATCAACATCCAGCTGAGCGGCAACCCGCGGCAGGATGTTTTTACCGTTGGAGGTCGCGGCAGCCAGGATGTGGCTGTAGCCAGCGCCCAGCTCTACCACCAGCGGAGCAACGTTTTCCGGCAACTGGTGCGCGTAAGCGGCGTTATCAGCCACCAGCACCTTAGCCACGCCAGCCACTTTCGCAGCCGCTTCAGCCACGGCGCCAACGCCCAGGCCTGCAACCAGCACGTGGATGTCGCCACCGATTTTCGCGGCCGCAGCCACGGTGTTCAGCGTGGCCGGAGCCAGCGCCTTGTTGTCGTGTTCAGCGATTACCAAGATAGTCATGATTAGATTACCTTCGCTTCGTTTTTCAGTTTCTCGACCAGTTCAGCCACCGACTTGACCTTGATGCCCGCGCTGCGTGCAGCCGGCGCTTCGACTTTCAGGGTCTTGTTGGTGGAGGCGGTGGAAACGCCCAAAGCATCAGGAGTCAGCACTTCAAGAGGCTTCTTCTTGGCTTTCATGATGTTTGGCAGGGACGCGTAGCGCGGCTCGTTCAAACGCAGGTCGGTGGTGACGATGGCCGGCAGCTTCAGCGAAACCGTCTGCGCACCGCCGTCGACTTCGCGGGTTACAGCAACGCTGTCGCCGTTGACTTCGACTTTGGAAGCGAAAGTGCCCTGACCGTAGCCGCTCAATGCAGCCAGCATCTGGCCGGTCTGGTTGTTGTCGCTATCGATGGCCTGCTTGCCGAGGATCACCAGCTGTGGCTGTTCCTTGTCGACCACAGCCTTGAGCAGCTTGGCCACGGCCAGGGAGTTCAGTTCATCGGCAGATTCGACGAGGATGGCACGGTCAGCACCCAGAGCCAGCGCGGTACGCAGCTGCTCTTGAGCGGTGGACGGGCCGATGGAGACGACGACGATTTCAGTCGCCACGCCTTTCTCTTTCAGGCGTACGGCTTCTTCCACTGCGATTTCGCAGAAAGGGTTCATCGACATCTTGACGTTGGCGAGGTCGACGCCGGAGTTGTCCGCTTTGACGCGAACCTTGACGTTATAGTCGACCACTCGTTTGACAGCTACAAGAACCTTCATGGATTCCTCGTTACTCTCCGGTGAAAAGAAAGTCGCCTAGGCGAGAACCTGGCGGTTGATGCTCATCGGCACAAGGGCACCTCCAAAAACGCTGGCGTACATCAGGTTGACCTTGCTCACGGGGTGATGACCGTTCGTCAGTGGTGACCGACGAGTCATTCATTATCGCGGCGTGTAAACTGCGCACTTTCAAGCTGCGCGGTGCGTCACCTTTACTGCCTTTGCCCTGTCTTTAGAGGTGCTCTTGAAACCAACAGTCAGCCTACGGCGAGCGCAAAACCGACCGTATCTTGACCGGAACGCCTTTTCCGGTCAATACGGCAAAATAGCCGTTCATGAGCCGCGCTTCTTTGATTTATCTGGGCTGCGGCAAATTCAAACAAACGTTTGTATTGGACGCTGAGAGTGGTGTAGATATAATGCGCCGCCCAGAGAGAAAGGTCGGCCATCCTCACCTCCTCCCCCCATGTGTGATGGGAGAAAGCGCGGATGCAACGCCAAACCTCCAATTAGAAAAAACCGTTGAGCCTTGAGTAGGAGATAGCCTAGTGGAACGCGAATACATGGAATTCGACGTGGTCATCGTCGGTGCCGGCCCCGCAGGCTTGTCCGCCGCTTGCCGCCTTAAGCAGAAGGCCGCTGAAGCCGGTAAGGAAATCAGCGTCTGCGTGGTTGAAAAAGGCTCCGAAGTCGGTGCTCACATCCTTTCCGGTGCCGTGTTCGAACCTCGGGCCCTGAACGAATTGTTCCCGGATTGGAAAGAACTGGGCGCCCCGCTAAACACCCCCGTGACCCGCGACGACATCTATGTCCTGCGCAGCGGTGAAGCCGCCACCAAGGTTCCAGACTTCTTTGTGCCCAAGACCATGCACAACGAAGGCAACTACATCATCTCCCTGGGCAACCTGTGCCGCTGGCTGGCCCAGCAGGCCGAGAACCTGGGCGTGGAAATCTACCCGGGCTTCGCCGCCCAGGAAGCCCTGATCGACGAAAACGGCGTGGTCCGCGGGATCATCACCGGTGACCTGGGTGTCGACCGTGAAGGCCATCCAAAGGAAGGTCTCTATACCCCAGGCATGGAACTGCGCGGCAAATACACCCTGTTCGCCGAAGGCTGCCGTGGCCATATCGGCAAGCAGCTGATCAAGCAGTTCAACCTGGACAGCGACGCCGACGCCCAGCATTACGGCATCGGCCTCAAGGAAATCTGGGAAATCGATCCGGCCAAGCACCAACCGGGCCTGGTGGTGCACACCGCCGGCTGGCCGCTGGACATCATGAGCAACGAGAACACCGGCGGCTCCTTCCTCTATCACCTGGAAAACAACCAGGTGGTGGTGGGCCTGATCGTCGACCTGTCCTACGCCAACACTTACCTGTCGCCGTTCGACGAGTTCCAGCGTCTCAAGCATCACCCGGTGCTCAAGCAATACCTGGAAGGCGGCAAACGCATCAGCTACGGCGCCCGCGCACTGGCCAAGGGCGGTATCAATTCGCTGCCGAAGATGGTCTTCAAGGGCGGTGCACTGATCGGTTGCGACCTGGGCACCATGAACGTGGCCAAGATCAAGGGCAGCCACACCGCGATGAAGTCCGGCATGCTCGCCGCCGATGCGGTAGCCGACTCGCTGTTCGCCGGTTCCGAAGGCGCCGACGAGCTCAAGAGCTATGTCGACTCGTTCAAGGCCAGCTGGCTGTATGAAGAGCTGTTCGCCAGCCGCAACTTCGGCCCGGCCATGCACAAGTTCGGCCCGATCATCGGCGCCGGCTTCAACTGGTTCGACCAGAACATCCTCGGCGGCAAAATGCCGTTCACTCTGCACGACACCAAGCCGGACTACGCCTGCCTGAAGCTGGCCAAGGACTGCACGAAGATCGACTACCCGAAACCCGACGGCAAGCTGAGCTTCGACAAGTTGAGCTCGGTGTTCATCTCCGGCACCAACCATGAAGAAGAACAGCCTTGCCACCTGAAGCTGACCGACCCGAGCATTCCGTTGGGCCGCAACCTACCGCTGTACGATGAGCCGGCTCAGCGTTACTGCCCGGCCGGCGTGTATGAAGTGATCACCCAGGAAGACGGCGAGAAGCGCTTCCAGATCAACTCGCAGAACTGCGTGCACTGCAAGACCTGCGACATCAAGGATCCTGCGCAGAACATCACCTGGGTCACCCCGGAAGGCTCCGGCGGCCCGACTTACCCGAACATGTAAGTCACCGCTGTGCCAAAGAGGCTCCCAATGAAGGGAGCCTTTTTTATGCTTGCGATTCTCTGGCAATCCAACACCTACCTGCGAGCAGCGATTTCAAGCCGTGCGTTCATCACCCGGATTACGCTCGAAGTAGCGCTTGTACTCACGACTGAACTGCGACGTACTCTGATACCCCACTCGATGCGCCACCTGGGCCACGCCCAACCCCTCCCCCAACAGCAACTGCTGGGCCTTGAGCAACCGCAGGCGCTTGAGGTACTGCACCGGCGACAGCAAGGTGCTGCGCTTGAAGTGCTCATGAAAGGTCGAAGTACTCATGTTGGCGCAACGGGCCAGGGTCTCGACATTCAACGGTTCGGTGTAATGTTCGTGCAGGTGATTGAGCGACGCCGCCACCCTGGCGAATTGCCCCTGCTGCTCCACCAGTGCCCGTAACGCATCGGCCTGAGGCCCGCGCAAGGCGGCGAACAGCAACTCTCGCACCCTTGAAGCACCCATGATCTTGCACTCCAGAGGATCGTGCAGGCAGCGCAGCAACCGCTCCACGCACCCGCGCATGGCGTCATCGAGCACCGCCGAGGTCATGGACTCCAGGGTCTGCGCCGAAACCGTGCGACCCTCGGTGATGCCCATGGCCAGTACCAGTTCCCCCAACATCGCCCGATCGATGGCAATCGAAACCCCCAACAGCGGCGCATTGGGCAAGGCAAAGGTTTCGCATTCGAAGGGCACCGACAGCGCCTGGATCAGGTAATGCCCGGCACCGTACTCCAGGGTCCGCGTGCCCAGGTAGGCCAGCTTGCTGCCCTGAACGATGATCATCAGGCTCGGCTCGTAGATCTGTGGTCCCCGGGCCACATCACGGCTGGCCCGCAGCACCTGCACCCCAGGCAATGCAGTGGGGATAAAGCCGTCACGACTGGCAAGGGGCTGGAGCAACGAAACCAGAGGGGCATTGGCGTCGAGGTGACGGGTCAGCAGCATGGGGAAAACTTCACGGAAAAAGGGATGAAAACATCATCGCAGGTCTGCTGGCCAATGCCGCGCAAAAACCGCCAATGACGGAGGAATAGGCATGACATGCCGAGGAATCGCCATGGCTGCAACGACGCTCGACGCCGAAAATGCCTCGCCTCACTTGTCAGCGCTTTTGCGAGGTTCACCATGTACACCGCCATCGGTTATGCCACCCAATCGGCCACCACTCCCCTCGCCCCCATGAGCTTCCAGCGACGCAGTCCACGTGCGGACGACGTCGCCATCGAGATCCTCTACTGCGGCGTCTGCCACTCCGACATCCACCAGGCCCGCAACGAATGGGGCATCGCCGTGTACCCGCTGATGCCCGGCCACGAGATCGTCGGCAAGGTCACCGCTGTCGGCGCCAACGTCAGTCGGCACAAGGTCGGCGACCTGGTGGGCGTCGGCTGCATGGTGGACTCCTGCCGCCACTGCGAGGCCTGCGCTGCAGATCTGGAACAGTACTGCCTGGAAGGTCCGACCATGACCTATGCCACCCCGGACCGGGTCGACGGCAGCAACACCATGGGCGGCTACTCCGACAGCATCGTGGTCAGCGAGCACTTTGTCGTACGTATCCCAGAGAAGCTCGACCTGGCCAGCGCCGCACCGATTCTCTGTGCCGGCATCACCACCTACTCGCCACTCAAGCATTACGGAGTCAAGGCCGGGGACAAGGTGGGCATTCTCGGCATGGGCGGCCTGGGCCACATGGGCATCAAGTTCGCCAAGGCCCTGGGAGCCGAAGTGACCCTGTTCACCCGCTCGGCGGGCAAGGCCGAAGAAGCCCGGCGCCAGGGCGCCGATCATGTGATCGTGTCCACCGACCCGGCGCAGATGCAGTCAGTGGCCGGGCATTTCAACTTCCTCCTGGACACCATTCCGGTGCCCCACGATCTCAACCCTTACCTCGACACCCTGCGCTTTGACGGCGTGCATATCCTGGTGGGCCTGATCGAACCGGTGGACCCGGCACTCCACGCCGGCAAGCTGGTCATGAGCCGTCGCGTACTAGCCGGCTCGCTGATCGGCGGCATTGCCGAGACCCAGGAGGTGTTGGATTTCTGCGCCGAACATGGCATCACCTGCGACATCGAAATGCTCGACATCCGCCAGATCAACGAGGCCTACGAGCGCATGATCAAGGGCGATGTGAAGTATCGCTTCGTGATCGACATGGCGACCTTGAAAGCCTGAGCCACGGTTTTTGCAAGCATGGCTTGCCAGCGAAATGCGCATTTGTAGCCTGGGCCAGGCTGTCGTGCACTGGCGCTGGCACTCCAGAACCTGCGCCGGGGAACTTCAACCGCGGGCGAAAGCCCGCAGCACTTCACCGTCCATGCGGTACTTGACCCATTCTTCCTGAGGCTGCGCGCCAAGGGACTTGTAGAACTGGATCGCCGGTTCATTCCACTCCAGCACGCTCCATTCGAAGCGCCCGCAGTCGTTATCACAAGCAATCTGCGCCAAGTGCCGCAGCAGTTGCTTGCCCGCTCCGCCACCCCGTTGTTCCGGGGTGATGTAGAGATCTTCCAGGTACAGGCTGTTGCTGCCCAGCCAGGTCGAATAACTGAAGAAAAACACCGCAAAGCCGATCGGCAGACCCTCGCGCAGGCAGATCAGCCCGTGGGCCGTTGCTCCTTCGCTGAACAGACTGCGCTCGATGTCGGCGACGCTGGCGATCACTTCATGGCGAGCGCGCTCGTAATCGGCGAGTTCGGTGATGAAGGCAAGAATCTGCGGGGCATCACTGGGCAGCGCAGGACGGATTTCGACGGTCATCGACGGTTCTCATGGCGGAATCAGGCGGCCATATTAGAACGACAGGAGAAAAACATGCACGGGCATTTATGCACCTGGGCGAACCTCTGGACCCGACCGGTGCTGCCAAAGGCTGCGATCAGCCTGGGCGGCACCGCGACGTAACAAGCGTTGCTCTTGAGCACCTCGGAACACCCTGCGGACCTGATCATCCGAACGCGGCCCGAGCCTGCGGCAACTGCTACAGTGACGCCGAACTGGCTATCGCGGAACGCCGAATGACCTTCGCCCCCCTGCAAACCCTGGCAGCAACCCTGCTGCCTCACGCCCTCGCCCCCGTCGATGACGGCGCCCATGACCTGTCTCATCTGCAACGAGTGTGGACCAACGTAAAACGCATTGCTGAAGAGGAAGGCGGCGACCTCAAGGTGTTGCTGGCCGCGACCCTGCTCCACGATTGTGTGGCCGTGGAAAAAAGCTCGCCGCTGCGCTCCCAGGCTTCACGGCTGTCGGCGGACAAGTCCCGCGAAATTCTCGAAGAGCTCGACTGGTCGAGCCCAGAGATCGACGCCGTGGCCCACGCCATCGCCGCCCACAGTTTTTCCGCCGCCATTGCTCCCACGACTCTGGAAGCCAGGATCCTTCAGGACGCCGATCGGCTGGACTCCCTCGGGGCCCTCGGCGTAGCGCGCACCTTCTATGTCGCTGGGCGCCTGGGCCGAGTCCTTTACGACCCAGCGGATCCCTGTGCCAGCCAGCGCGATCTGGATGACTCGCGTTTCACCCTGGATCACTTCGAGACCAAGCTGCTGCACCTTGCCGCAGGTTTTCAAACCCCGACCGGTACCCGCCTGGCGCAGATCCGCCATGAGCGCCTGCAACACTTCAGGCAAGCGTTGCTGGAGGAAATCGGCCAGTAAGGCCAGTCCTTACTCCGCTGCCAACTAACCCTGAGACCAGCAGGAACACAACAAACACCTGGCATCGCCATGTTAGAAAGCCCGGCATAACTCCAAGGATAAAGAGGCGCTTTCATGTCCGCGCGTGCTACGCAGGAATCCCAGGGGGCAGGCCCCCTGTTCGGGCTGTTCTGCCTGGGCAGCTATCTGCTGTCACTGTCTTACGGTTCGACCTTTCTCTTGTCGCTGCTGATCAGCACCCGCGGCGGCAATGAGCACGACGCCGGCAGCGTGATTTCCGCAGCGATGCTCAGCACCTTTGTCGCAGTGATCGGCTCCGGGCACCTCTCGGACTGGCTTGGCGCCGCCCGTTCGGTAGCCCTGTTCGGCTGCCTGCTGGCGCTGGCCAGCCTGGGCTTCGCCCTGACCCCGGGGGTCGGCCACGCCTTGCTGTTCTTCGGCCTGACCCTGGGCCTGGGCTGGGGGGTGTTTTACACCCTGGGACCGATCATCGTGGCGATGCTGGTGGAGCCCGTACAACGGGCACGCTACTTCGCCCTGCTGTCCGGCAGCATGATGAGCGGGATTGGTTCCGGGCCCCTGCTGGGTCGCCTGGGCAGCGCCCTGGGCTTTCCATTGACCAGCGCCTTTTTCATCGCGGCGGTGGCCAGCCTGCTGGGGGTGCTGATCTTCTGGAAGCTGGATGCCCGCTTGCGCCAACGGACCAATCACCTGGGCGCCTCAGCCGCGAGAATCACCTGGGTCGGCATGGCTCGGGTACTGTCCTCCAAAGCGCTGTTGCCGATCATCATGGTGGGCCTGGGAGGCTGCGTATTCGGCGGCCTGTCGAGCTTCCAGACCAGCTACGGGCCTTCCCGCGGCGTGGACTACTCACTGTTCTTTCTCGGCTTCATGAGCGCCGCCATCGCCAGCCGGATGCTGATCGCCGGCATCGTGGTCAAGCGCGATCCTTACCGTGCCTCCTGCCTGCTGTCAGGATTGATGGTGGTGTCGATCCTGCTGTTCCTGTTTGCCGTGGACAGCAGCGCCAGCTACCTGCTGGCTGCGGTGGTACTGGGAGTCGGCTACGGCCTGACCTATTCGGTGATCAATGGCCTGGCAGCCAACGAAGCACCGGCCGGCAGCACCTCACAAGCGTTGCTACTGTTCAGCCTGTCCTACTTTATCGGGGTATTCGGGTTTCCCTTGCTGGCGGGGAGGATCATTGTCGATGCTGGCATGCAGACACTGCTGTTCACCGTGCTTGGCATTGCCTTGCTGAACTGGCTGATAACCCTCGGGCGCCTGGGCTGGCGCCGCATGTACCATCCACGGACTGCACGCAGCACCTGACACCGCTCGTCGATCCCCAGGCACCAAGCGCAACCCGGCACCGACCAACATCAGGTAACGGCTCTAACCCATGGAGGCGACACCATGATCAAGGTCCAATTCTCTGCCCTTGCCCTGGCCGGACTGCTTCCACCGCAGCACTGGCCGATGCCAGCGGACCGACCGCCCCCGTGGAAGGTCCGAGATACCCCGCCACCCAGGGCACGCCGAAGATCAACATCGACCCGCCAGCTATGGACGAAGGCTCGTTGCCGCCGACCACCGGCAGCGAGCTCCCTCGCGACAATCACTGGGCGTCGAGCAGCGCATCCACTTCGGCACTGCCCGGTGCCGTGGCCGGCCCACGGCGGGTAACCGCAATGGCCGCTGCCGCGTTGGCACGACGGGCCGCCGCCAGAGGCTCATGGCCGGCCGCGAGCGCGGCGATAAAGACCCCGGCATGGGCGTCACCGGCGCCATTGCTGTCCACGGCCTCGACCTTGAATCCCGGGACCTGAACTTGATGTCCGTACTGACTGATCCAGCAGCCCTGAGGGCCGTCCCGCACCACCAGCAAGGTGCTAGGTGACAACCATGATCCAAGTCGCGGCAACGCCTCGGCAATCGTTGAGGTAGCAGTGAAATGCAGCGCTTCGATCCGGTTACTACTCCAAATATCGATCCGCGGCAACAACGCCGCCATCAGCGGCGAGTCCGCCGAATCCACCAGGGGGCCTGGGTCGAACATCAGCGGCACCGAACGGGGCAACCCCAGCAACCAGTCGATCAGGGCCTGGGCCTTGCTCGCCTGCAGCAGGCTGTAGCCGCTGACGTAGAGATAATCCCCAGCGGTCACGGCGACCTGTGCCAAGTCCTGCGCCGACAACTCGCCCTCGGCACCGATATGGGAAATGAAGGTGCGCTCGGCGGACGCTTCAGTCACCGCCACGCACAAACCGGTGTCGGCGCCAAGGCTGCGCGCAAGGCTCACCTGAATGCCTTCGGCCTGCATGGCCTCCCGCGCCAGGTCGCCAAAACGCCCCTGACCGTGACGGCCGAGATAGACCACCGGCAAGCCGTTGCGCGCAGCTGCGGCCATGACGTTGAAGCCGCCACCGGCCTCGAAGCACGCCGACTCGGCCAGCACATCACCACCGGAGGCCGGCAGACGGTCTACGGCCATCACCAGATCGACGATCACCTGGCCACTGTGGAGCAACCTAGGCATTGGCATTCTCGACAAAGCCGCTACGCCGGTCCCGGGCTCCGCCGAGCAAGCCATAACCGCCGCCGGCCACCAGGAAGGTGACGATCCAGCCCAGGCCGTTATGGCCCAGCCAGGAGTCGGCCAGCGGCCCGTTGAACCAGACGTCTTCAGCGGTGGTGCCAATGCTGGTGAAACAGAACCCCAGGACGATGGCCAGCACCCAGGCGCCAAAGGCGCGCCACTCGATACCACCCTGGTACCAATAGGCACTGCCAGGGCCGACATTCAGCAAGTCCTCGGCGCTGTAGTAGTGACGGTGGATCAGGTCCACCACGAAGATCCCCACCCAGGCGGTGATCGGTACCGCCAGCAACGAGATGAAGCTGATGAAAGGACCGTAGAAACTGTCGGCGATCAGCATGAAGTAGATCGAGCCGATGAAGATCGCCACGATGTCCACCAGCACTGCATAGACCCGCTTGACCTTGAGGCCCAGGGTCAATGCGGTGAGGCCGGCGGAATACACCGAAAGGTTGTTGGACAGCAGCAAGCCACCGAAGGCGGCGATCAGATAAGGCACGGCCATCCAGGTCGGCAGCATGCCGCGGATTGCGATGATCGGGTCGACTGCCGAGGCCAGTTGGTCATTGCCTACCGACAGCAGCCCTCCCAGGGTAATCAGCAGCACCAACGGGATACCTGCACCAAAAGCCGCCGAGGCGACCAACCGCCCGGCGCTGACCGAACGCTGCTGATAGCGCGACATGTCTGCCCCGGAGCTGGCCCAGCCAATCCCGGTGCCGGCAGCCATGGTGCCGATACCGATGATCATCGCGCTCAGGGGCGCAGGGGATGCATTGAACACTGCGGCCCAGTCGATGGTGGCGCAGAGAAAACCGCCCACCAGTACGTTCAACGCGCCGAAGCCGTAGGTGGCCCACTTCTGGATCACCAGCAAGGTGGCGTGACCCAGGCCGGAGACACTCAAGGTCATCAACACGAAGATGCCGATGAACAGCAGGGTCAACAGTGGCGCATCCTTGGCGGATGCCGGGGTGTGGAACAGGATCGAACTCAGGGACAGCAGGACAAAGGCCGCAGTGGTGGTATTGACCGTCTCCCAGCCGACCCGCGAAAGCATCGACACCAGGGTCGGGCCGATGTTGCCGCGCACGCCGAAGATCGCCCGGGACAGAGTCAGGCTTGGTGCCCGCCCACGGCGGCCAGCCACCGAGATCAACCCGACCACGGCGAACGAGCCCACCGAACCAAGGATCGCCACCAGCAGTACCTGCCAGATCGACAGGCCGCGGAACGCCACCAGGGTCGCCCCCAGGGGCAAACCGAGGATGCTGATATTGGCCGCGAACCAGACCCAGAACAGCTGTAGTGGATGCCCGTTGCACTCCGCCTCGGGAACCGGCTCGATACCGCGGGTCTCTAGTTGCCCGGCGCCTGGCCCGGCGGTCGATGAACTCATGAAGAAGGCTCCTGTTGCCGTTGTTATGGTTTTAGGCAATTTCGGAAGTCACTGAACATCCCGGCATTCCTGGCCGTAATCAAGCTTTCCATAGCGTTCGGCGCCAGCCAACTCAGCGCAGGGCCAACAACTCTTTTACCAGCGGCTGCAGATCCAGTTGATTGACCTGCTGAACCTGGTCAATCAACGCTGCGGGCCATACATCCAACCCCAGACACGCACCGAGCATCGCCCCGAGAATCGCCGCGATAGTGTCAGTGTCGCCGCCCAGGCTGGCGGCCATGCACAGCGCCTCGAAGGCCTGCAACTGCCCAAGGGCGACCTGCCTGGCCAGGGCAAAACAGACCACCACCGATTCCTGGGACGCCACCGAAGTACCGACCAGCTCATACAGCATCCGCGCGAACCGCTCCTTGTCGCGGTCAACCGTCAGGGTGCTCGCCCACTCCAGGCGGGCAGCGATGCTCGCGCCTGCCACCCAGTGGCCATGAGTTTCTGCCTGGCGGGCAATCTGTATACCAAGAGGTAAGGCCTCGCTCAGGGCAGCGCCGTTGATCCCGGCGGAAACCACCGCCGCCACTGCCGCCGCACTGGCAATCCCCAGGCTGGTGTTATGAGTCACCTGGCACGCCTGAACCACTGCCAGGATAAAGTCCTCGGGCACCGCCACGTTGGCCGCGATCCCCACTGGCGTGATGCGCATGGCCGCGCCATTAGTGGTGCCGTAGCGGCCGGCCTCTTCCACCGAGTGGCCGGCAAGAATCATTTCGATGGCGCGCTTGGTGGACGGACCGAGCAGATCCTGGGATCCCTTGGCCTGCATCACCGCCTCCCACTCGATCAGAGTCCGAGCCAAGGTCGCTGGGGCGATCCGCCCCTTGCCCTGCACCAGTAGACGGCCCACCAGGATCGCCTGCTCGGTGTCGTCGGTGATCGAGCCTCCGGGCATGTTGGCAGCAATCGGCTGATCGGGACCGGCGTCTTCCAGGGTGCGGATGGCGCCGAAGCGCTGCAGGATCTGTTCGCGGCTCAAGGACTGGGTCGGCATGCCCAACGCGTCGCCCAAGGCCAGTCCGTAGAAGGCCCCGAGCCCGCGCAGGAGCTGGCTCATCGCGACTTTCCAAATTGCAGGTGCATACGAAAATGCTGCGGGTCCAGCAAACTCTCGACCTGCTCCATGAAGCGTCCCTGGCGGTCATAGGTGGTGCACAGAGCCTTGAGAAACACCTCACCCGGTGCGCGCCCCAGCAATTGGGCATCTTCGGCGCTCAACGGCTCGGCGCTGACCCACTGGTCGCCGCGCTCGCCAATATAGCCGTAGGCGGCCAGGGTAATGGTCAAGGAATCATCGATCAGACCGACCCGAGGCAAGCCTTCCAACTCGCCGGAGGCCGGGATCAGAGAACGCTCGAGGGACAACACTCGGCCATCAGTACTGCGCCGGCGGCGATCAAGGGCAATGAACTGGTCGGTGCCCAGGCGATGCTTGAGATCCGGCCGCAGGATTGGCTCCAGGCGCAACACCTCGGTATTGACCAGCGTACCGCTGTCGGCCAGGGCCTGGGCCCAGCCGTGATGCTGGTCCAAGGCCACGCCGTCGAAGGTGACGATCGAGCCGACGCCGCTTTGCGTGGCAATGTAGTTACGACGCTTGAGCTCAGCCAGGGCCTCACGCAAGGTACCGCGGCTGACACCGAATTCCTGAGCCAACTGGTGCTCACCCGGTAGCTGAAAACCGTCTTCCAGCAGACCGCTTTCAATGCGCCGGATCAGTTCGTCGACCACGCGTGTTTTCTTATCAAATCGAACATGTCTAATCATGTCCGGCTTGATACATGAAACGTCGGATCCAGATCAAGAAATATCTTTTGCAGAGACCGGAGCCTCTATCTAGGGCTCGAGATCAATTGGGAAGAACTTCCCGCCGCTCCACACACCAAGCCAGCGTTGGCCATCAACGACACGAATCTGTGCCAGATCCACCAGTTGATAAAAGACATTGCGATGGATCAGCGCTTCAAGATTGTGTCGAACCAGGAGGTAAGGCGCCGGCTCCTGAGTCACCGGATCGATCATCACCCGCAACGGGTGCTCGCCACCGGCAACCACTTGCTCATCGACGTTGGTGGTAAAGCGCAGCACCTGGCTTTCGCCCTGCCCTTCGACCTCCAGAGTCACGGCAACGAAGGGTGCGTCATCGATCTTTATACCGACCTTCTCCACCGGCGTGATGAGGAAATAGTCGTCGCCATCGCGGCGGATAATAGTGGAGAACAGCTTGACCATGGGTTTCCGCCCAATGGGCGTCCCCTGGTAATACCAAGTGCCGTCGCGGGCGATACGCATGTCGATATCACCGCAGAAATCAGGGTTCCACAGGTGGACCGGCGGCAGCCCCTTCTCGGCCTTGGGAATCTGCGCCAACAGATCATTAGCCTTGCCTGGACCACTCATGCCTACCTCCTTAATCTCTCACTCAGTCGCTCAGGCCCAACAAACCCCGAGCGTATTGCTGCAAGGGCGGGCCCAGCAGGTCCTGTGGCTTGTTGTCATGGAACGTCAGTAAACCGCCACGACTGCGAATCCGTGCCGAATCGATCAGATACTGGGTGCTGGTTTCAATCAGCATGATCTGGATGGTACTGGTATCGATACCCAGACGGTCCAACGCCTCTTGATCCAGCCACTCATCAGAGTTGCCAATACGGTCATCGGCCTTGGCAAACCGGGCGTATAGCAAATAGTGCGCCCCGACTTCACGAGCTTCGGCCATGGCTTCGTTCAGGCCTTCAGGTGCCCGGGCCCGACGCACCATGGGGAAATATTCGACAAAGCCATTGAAGGCTTCTTCAGCCACCACGTTGGGCCGTGGATAAGCACCACCAGGCGGTACGAAATGCCCTTGGGCAATGAAAATGAACGAATCCGGCTGAATGCGAAATGAGCTGGTACGGCGAGTGTCACTGTGATCAAGCACTCCCGCATCACTCAGGTGGTAACGGACACCTTCGCCCATATCACTGACATTCATGCAGCCGCCGAGCGCCAAAAAGGCCAGCAGCAAAACCAGGCTACGCATCCTACCCTCCAAAATCCGGTGACGGAAAACCGCCGAATGGCCACAAGATGCAGCTTCCGCGCCAGCTCCGAAGCTGAAGGGAATTACGCAGGAACAGAATTAACCGCCGATGATCTTCATCACCGTGGCGCCACCGGAAAAGGCCACATCCTGCTTGTCCCCCAGGGCTTTGACCAACAGGCGCTGCAAGGCTGGCAATGCTTGATGCCGCGGCTTGTCCAGAAGATCGCCAACATAGTGACGATTGCTCGATGACAGGCAGCCATGCAACCAACCGGTGGAGGACAACCGCAAGCGTGAGCAGGTCCGGCAAAATGGCACGCTTTCATTGGCGATCACCCCAAAATGGCCAAGCCCGGGAATCTCGTAGCGCACGGCGGTAGCGTCCACCGGTGCATCGGCCTGAAGGTACTCATAACGTTCGCCGATCAGCTCCAGCAGTTGCTGCAGGCTGACAAACTGTTGCAGGAAGGCGTTGCCGTCACTGGCCAGGTGCCCCATGCGCATCAACTCGATGAAGCGCAGCTCATAGCCTTGCTGCAGGCAGTAATCGAGCAGTGGCATGACCTGATCCAGGTTCTGCCCGCGCAACGGCACCATGTTGACCTTGATCTTCAGGCCCGCGGCCCGGGCCTGCTGCATGCCGTCGAGCACCGTGGCCAGATCGCCGCCACGGGCGATGCTGCGAAAAGCCGCGGCGTCCAGCGTATCGAGGGAAACGTTGATCCGTCGGATCCCGGCGTCCACCAGCAATGGCAGCTTGCGCGCCAGGAGCTGGCCATTAGTGGTCAAGCTGATGTCCTCCAGGCCCATCTGCCCCACCGCCCCCATGAAAGCCTCCAACTTGGGACTGACCAGAGGCTCGCCACCGGTGATGCGCAAGCGCTCGATGCCCGCTGCTTCCATCAGGTACGCCACGCCCCGGGCCATCGCCTGGGCCGACAACTCGTCCTGGGCAGCCACCAGCCGCTTGCCGTTGGGCACGCAGTAGGTACAGGCATAGTTGCAGGCAGACGTCAGACTGATCCGCAAGTTGCGAAAGCGCCTGCCTTGACGATCGACGATCATGGATGACTCCGGCGTAGGAAGGAGGAACCGGGCAAAACCTGACTTATAAATCAGGTTTTAGCAAGTCCCATGCCTGAGTATATTCCCCGGACACTGCGCCATACAGTTTCCCGATAGCGCCATACAACGGCTGAATGCCTCAGCCGTTGGAGGTGTCGGGGTCGCGCTTGCGCTTGTTGCCCATGCGCACGCCGATGTCCATCAGGAACTGGAAGAAACCTTCCTGGTCCTCCAGCACATTGCTCCAGAACGGCGAGTGGTACAGCGCCACCGCTCCATGCACCAGCGCCCAGGAAGCGCAGTAGTGGAAGTACGGCGGCACGTCTTCAAGCTTGCCTTCGCTGATACGGCCCTTGATCAACAGGGTCAGGCGTTCGAAGTTGGAAGCGCGGATCTTGTGCAACTCCTCGACCATCTCCGGCACCTGGTTGCCCTTGACCACCTTCTCTTCCAGGCGATCGAACAACCGGTAGCGCTGCGGATCACGCATGCGAAATTCGAAGTAGGCCCGGGACAGGGCTTCCTTGTCCTTGTCGACATCGGCAGAGTGCAGCAGCTCGTTCAGGTCACGCTCGTAATCGAGCATCAGGCGCAGATAGATCTCTGCCTTGGACTTGAAATGCTTGTAGATGGTCCCTTTGCCGATACCCACGGCATCCGCAATCATCTCGACGGTGACACTGTCTTCACCTTGTTCGAGGAACAGCTTGAGCGCGGTATCGAGAATTTCTTGCTCGCGGCGACGAAACTCACGGACCTTACGAGGTTCTTTCTGCATAAGAAAAGGTCTGTTCGGGGTCAAAATCGAAGCCGCGTATTATGCCTAACTTGCGCAAAAATGCACGGATCATCCATCGTGGCTGCTGTTTCTGACGAAAAAACCGACCTGCCGAAACGGCTGGCACCGGCCTCAAAAACCCGGAAAAACCAGTGAATACTGGGCTGGCAAGCGGTCAAAACAGGAAACACCGCGTGATGCAAAGCCCAAGTTCAGACCATAAAGTCTTGGCCTTCCCGCAATAGGCGCCATATACCACCTCAAGCCCCACACTCGACGAAAACAGCTCAACGAGTCGTAATTCCACCACTATCCAATAGCCCGTAGCCTGCCCCTGGCGTGAAAAAGCGCCTGAATAGCTTCGGAAAAAAACGCCAACAATGGGTGATCGCTCTGAAAGTATCGATGATATTGATGAAGATCCGCCTCTCAGGAAATTTAATCTGCAACGGCGTATGTGCGAAACAAACGGGTAAAATCGCTTATTCCCAGCAAAAATCGCCTTAATTCAGTAAATATCCATGATTTTTCGCGGAATACTCATCTATACACGGCAAATGAGAACCCAACCGAAGCGCGTGTATTCCAAATTTGTTTAAAAAACGAGCAGGGGTAACTGGACTGAACGTAATAGTGATCAATACTTGAACTGTCGGCGGGACATCTCCCCCAAGTGGAACGCCGATGAAGGTACCGAAGGACCGCGTGCCTTAGTTTTACTCCTAATGGTCTTAACCCGGATTCACCCCCCAGAACCCGGGTTTTTTTTGCCTGGGATTTACCTTCCCGACTTGCAACTCAAGCGCCGCTCTTGACCCGAGCCAGGGGAAACAGGCGCTTGAAGTTTGCCGTGGTCTGTTCGGCGAAGGCTTCATAGGCTTCGCCCCGCAGCATCGCCAGGAACTCCGCCACTTCACGCACATACTGCGGCAGGTTGGGCTTGCCGCGATAGGGTATCGGCGCCAGGTAAGGCGCATCGGTTTCCACCAGCAGCCGATCGGCCGGCACCTGGCGCGCCACGTCCCGCAAGGCGTCGGCATTGCGGAAGGTGACAATCCCTGACAGGGAAATATAGAACCCCAGGTCCAGGGCCGCCTTGGCCATATCCCAGTCCTCAGTGAAGCAGTGCAGCACGCCGGCATTGGGCAGCGCCGCTTCACGCAACAACGCCAGGGTATCTGCACGAGCGCCGCGGGTGTGCACCACCACCGGCTTGCCGGTTTGCTGCGCGGCCTGCAGATGCAGGCGGAAGGACTGCTGCTGCAGTTCAGCGGCCTCGGGCTCGTAGTGATAGTCCAGACCGGTCTCGCCGATGGCCACCACTCGCGGATGGTTCAGCTCGTCCAGCAACCAGTCCAGCGCTGGCGCCGCACCCGGTTGCACATCCAGCGGGTGCACCCCCACCGAACAATCGACATCGTCATAGCGATCGGCCAGGGCCTTGACGTCTGCCGCGTTGTCCGCGCTGACGCCAATGCACAGGAAATGGCCGACACCGCGCTGGCGAGCCGCCGCAAGCGCAGCATCCAGAGAGCCATCGTGGGCAGCAAGGTCGAGACGATCAAGGTGGCAATGGGAATCTACGAGCATAGGAGGCTACAACTACATCCGATAAATGAAAGAGCCGGACTTCACCGTCCGGCCGGATACAAGCTTGATTCTAGGCGCCGCACATCAGTTCTGGGCAGGCAGTGCCGCCCATTGCACCAGCAGCGCTTCCAACAGCAGTACACGATTGAGGTTGGCCTTGCTCAGGACCTTTTGGCGCTGCGCCAGGATCCAGTCCTGAATGCTCAGCACCTTGGGCTGGCTGGACTTTTGCGCGAGGTACTGCACCACCTTGCGCATATCCTGCAGCCCCAGCCCTTGCTCATCCTGGGTCAATTGATAACGCAGGACCAGGCTCGACCAGTCGCAAAACCAGTCGAACAGCAACAGCAAGGGAATGCTATTCCAGGACTCGGCCAACTGAGTCGGCGACTGCTGCTGCTTGAGCAACTTCTTCACCCCTTCCACCACCAGCGCCCGCTGTTCGCGAACGCCCTGGGCCTGCAAGCTGACCGCAGCCAACGGCGAGCCGGCGGCCAGGGTCAACAGCTCTCCTCGCTCCTCCTCGGTACACTCGGGCAAGGCATGGGACAGCCACTGCAGGCTCACCGCCTGGCTGGGCAATGGGCACGCCTGCTGCACGCAACGGCTCTTGATGGTGGGCAACAGCCGGCTCGGCTGGTGACTCACCAACAACAGCACGGTATTCCCGGAAGGCTCTTCAAGGCTCTTCAACAACGCGTTGGCGGCGTTGATATTCATCGACTCCACCGGCTCGATCAGCACCACCTTGCGGCCGCCCAACTGCGCGGTCTGGACCACGAAGCTCACCAGATCACGAACCTGGTCGACCTTGATCGCCTTGTCCGCCTCCTCAGGCTCCAGCACGTAGTTGTCCGGGTGGCTTCCTGCCTGCAATAGCAGGCAGGACTTGCACTGTCCACAGGCATCCAGCCCATCCGGACGCTGGCACAGCAGCCGGGCCATGAGGCGCTCGGCCAGCGCCCGCTTGCCGATACCCGCCGGGCCATGCAGCAGGTAGGCATGAGCATGCTGCGCGCGCCCCGCCAGTTGCTGCCAGAGGGCATCCTGCCAGGGAAAGACCTCAGCCACGGGCGCGCTCCAGCAATTGCGGAAGCAAAGCATCCAGGGACTGCTGGACCTGAACCAGGGGCTGCGCCGCATCTACCAGAAAATAACGCTGCGGGGCAGCTTCAGCGCGCTTCAGGAAAGCCTCACGGACCTTCTGGAAAAAAGCCTGGCCTTCCTGCTCGAAACGGTCCAGTCGACCCCGGGCGCTGGCCCGCGCCAGGCCGACCTCCACCGGCAAGTCGAAGACCAGGGTCAGGTCCGGGCGCAATGCGCCCTGGACGAAATCCTCCAGGGCAGCGATACGCTCAAGGCTCAGACCGCGACCGGCACCCTGATAGGCATAGGTCGAATCGGTGAAACGGTCGCACAGCACCACCGCCCCGCGAGCCAACGCCGGGCGAATCACCGCTGCCAGGTGCTGGGCTCGGGCCGCAAATACCAGCAGCAGTTCGGTATCGGCATTCATGACCTCCTCACCCGGGGTCAGCAACACCTCGCGAATACGTTCGGCCAAGGGCGTACCACCAGGCTCACGGGTCAACAACACTTCGATACCCGCATCGCGCAGACGCTCGGCGAGGTACTCGCGGTTGGTACTTTTGCCGGCGCCTTCCGGGCCTTCCAGAGTAATAAACAAGCCAGTCACAGGCAGTCCTTAATCAAAGTCATTGCGGGCTTTTCGGCACAGGCTCGAGCTCGCTGGGCGCAGGAGTCACGACCGGCACTGACGGTGCATCCGGCATGCTGGGCGGAGCAACTTCCGGCGTGACCGCCGGTGCTGGACTCGTAGCCTCGGGAGCCACCGGGCTGGTTGCAGGCGCAGGGCTGGAGCGATAGTCGGCACGACGCTTGAGCTGGAACTCGCGCACAGCGCTGTTATGAGCATCCAGATCGTCGGAGAACACATGACTGCCATCACCCCGGGCAACAAAATACAGGCTCTTGCCCGGCACCGGATTGAGCGCCGCATGAATCGCTTCGCGCCCGACCATGGCAATCGGTGTCGGCGGTAACCCAGCAATCACGTAGGTGTTGTAGGGCGTGGCCTCCTTGAGATGCGCCCGGGTCAGCTTGCCGGTGTACCGCTCCCCCAGGCCATAGATGACCGTCGGATCGGTCTGCAGCAGCATGCCGATCTGCATGCGCCGCACGAACACTCCGGCGATCTGCCCGCGTTCCTGAGGTACGCCGGTTTCCTTTTCCACCAGCGACGCCATGATCAACGCCTGATAGGGGTCGTTATAGGGCGCATTATCCGCACGCTTGCTCCACTCCTTGGCCAGCACATCATCCAGGCGGTCGTAGGCTTTTTCCAGAAGCTCGGCATCCGTCATGCCTCGCACGAAACGATAGGTATCGGGAAAGAAACGCCCCTCGGGAAACACTCCGGCATGCCCGAGTTTTTCCATCACCTGGCTGTCACTGAGGCCGACCAGGGTCTGTTGCAACTTGTCACTTTTGGCCAACGCGTTGCGCACCTGGCGAAAGTTCCACCCCTCCACCAGAGTCAGGCTGTATTGCACCACTTCGCCACGCTGCCAGAGGCCGATCAGCCCTTCGGCAGTCATGCCGGGGGTCATGCGGTACTCACCGCTGTGCAGAGGCTGGCCCGGCAGATTGAAGCGCCAATACAGGCGTAGCCACAACGCATCCTTGATCACTCCGTCGGCTTGCAGACGATTGAAGGTGCCAGTGGGGGTAGATCCAGCAGGAACATCGAGCAATTGTTCCTGGCTCAGGTTCAGCGGTTGGTCCAGGGCCGAGTACAGTTTCCAGGCACTCGCGCCCAACAGCAGCCCTGCCAGGACCAGTCCGGTTTCCAGCAGGAGCAGTAATTTACGTCTCACGAATCAAGCATCCAGTAGTGCACGGGTAATGACCTGCAGTTTACGGGTGAGCGGTCCTGCCGACCAGCTCATCCCGGCGCAGGCACGTACCGGCCAGATGCCATAGACGCTGTTGCAGACGAACACTTCATCCGCCTGCTCCAGCTGAACAAGACTGATATCGGCGACTTGTGTAGGGATGCCCTGTGACTCGGCCTGAAACAATATTTCAGCCCGCATCACCCCGGCTACGCCACAGCGGCTCAGATCCGCCGTCAGCAGACGCCCCTGACTGATCAGGAACAGGTTGCTGAACACACCCTCGACCACTCTCTCGGCGGCATCCAGCATCAAGCCTTCGGCATGCTCGGCGTCGCGCCATTCAGCACGGGCCAAAACCTGCTCCAGGCGATTGAGGTGCTTGAGACCCGCCAATAGCGGCTGCTCGGACAGACGCGTAGCGCAGGGAAACAGACGAACCCCCTCCTCGGCATGGGCCGGCGGATAGATCGGGAATGCGCTGCCCAGGAGAATCCGCCGCGCGGTAGCCGCTGGATCGGCGGCATACCCTCGCAGGCTGTCGCCCCGAGTGAGGATCAGCTTGAGTACGCCATCCCCCAGAGCCGCCGCATAGGCCAGCACTTCACTGCGAATCAGTGACTGATCCGCAGTGAGCGCCAGACGCCGGCAACCTTCAGCCAGGCGCTGCAGATGCCGCTCCAACAGTTGCGGCCGTCCAGATTTGACCGCGATGGTCTCGAACAGACCATCACCGTAGGCCAGGCCACGGTCCCTGAGCGACGATGTGTCAGCCGGCTGACCGTCGACCCAGCTGTGCATTACTCGGAGAACCGGCGGAACACCAGGGAACCGTTGGTGCCACCAAAGCCGAAGGAGTTGGATAGAACCACATCGATGTCCATGCTGCGCGCAGTGTGCGGCACGAAATCAAGGTCACAACCCTCATCCGGCTCATCCAGGTTGATGGTCGGCGGCGCCACCTGGCTGTTGATCGCCAGCACGCTGAAGATTGCCTCGATGGCCCCGGCGGCACCCAGAAGGTGACCGGTCATGGACTTGGTGGAGCTGATCGCGAGCTTGTAGGCATGATCGCCGAACACGCTCTTGATCGCCGCGGACTCCGCCAGATCGCCGGCAGGCGTCGAAGTGCCATGGGCGTTGATGTACTGCACCTGGTCGACATTGAGCTTGGCGTCGCGCAAGGCGTTGGCGATACAGCGAGCGGCACCGGCGCCATCGGCTGGCGGCGAGGTCATGTGATAGGCATCACCGCTCATGCCGAAGCCAATCAGTTCGGCGTAGATCGTGGCACCACGGGCCTTGGCATGCTCCAGCTCCTCCAGGACCAACGCACCGGCACCATCGGACAGCACGAAGCCGTCACGCCCCTTGTCCCACGGACGACTGGCACGAGTCGGCTCGTCATTGCGGGTCGACAATGCACGGGACGCGCCGAAGCCGCCCATACCCAGACCACAGGCAGCCATTTCAGCGCCGCCGGCAATCATCACGTCGGCTTCGCCGTAGGCAATGTTGCGTGCGGCCATGCCAATGCAATGAGTACCAGTGGTACAGGCCGTGGAAATTGCGTAGTTCGGCCCCTGGGCACCCAGATGGATGGACAGGAAACCGGAAATCATATTGATGATCGAGCCAGGCACGAAGAACGGAGAAATCCGTCGCGGGCCGGAATCATGCAGGGTGCGACTGGTTTCTTCGATATTGGTCAAACCACCAATACCCGACCCCATGGCCACGCCGATGCGCTCACGATTGGCATCAGTGACTTCCAGGCCGGAATTGCGCACCGCCTGAAACCCGGCCGCCAGACCGTATTGAATGAACAGGTCGAGTTTGCGAGCCTCTTTGGCCGACAAGTACTCCTCGACATTGAAGCCCTTTACCGAGCCGCCAAAACGGGTGGAATAGGCAGAAAGGTCGGTGTGCTCGATCAGACCGATGCCACTTTGGCCAGCCAGAATGCCCTGCCAGCTACTCGGTACATCCGTACCCAATGGCGACAACATACCCATACCGGTGACTACGACGCGTCTACGCGACACAGCACTCTCCTTTTTCTAATGACGACACTTTGTATCAGGCCTAAAGAAAAAACCGCACGCCGTAACGGCAGTGCGGTTTTTCCATGACAGCAAAAGACGACTACAAACGATTAAGCCTGGTGGCTAGTAACGTAGTCGATAGCTGCTTGAACGGTAGTGATTTTTTCAGCTTCTTCGTCAGGGATTTCGGTCTCGAATTCCTCTTCCAGAGCCATCACCAGCTCAACGGTGTCAAGGGAGTCGGCACCCAGGTCTTCAACGAAGGAAGCGGTGTTCACAACTTCTTCTTCTTTAACGCCCAGTTGCTCAGCAACGATTTTCTTGACGCGCTCTTCGATGGTGCTCATACCTTGTTTTCACTCCTAATGGACAAATTCAGGCAGCTGGCCAGTGGGTAAGTGTATAGAAAGACTTTTCAGCTTTTCAACTGAAAGCTTTGCTCCTCAAACCCTTTGGCCATCTGCCTATAAATAGATTGCAGCTTTATAACGGATTTTAGACAGCTCGTATGACATTTTTTTGAAGCAATCCGTCACATTTGACTTACATATACATCCCGCCGTTGACCGGGATTGTAGCCCCGGTAACGTAGGCCGCACCGTCCGACGCCAGAAAAGCGACCACTTGCGCGATCTCTTGAGCCTGACCCAGACGACCCAGCGGAATTTGTGTCAGCAGGGCTTCACGCTGCGCTTCCGGCAGCTCACGGGTCATATCGGTATCGATAAAACCTGGAGCCACCGAATTCACAGTGATCGACCGCGAACCGACTTCACGCGCCAGAGCACGGCTGAAACCTTCCAGACCGGCCTTGGCGGCGGCGTAGTTTACTTGGCCAGCGTTGCCCATGGCACCCACTACCGAGCCAATACTGATAATTCGACCCCAACGAGCCTTGGTCATGCCGCGCAGAACGCCCTTGGACAGGCGAAACAGACTATTGAGGTTGGTATCGACTACGTCGTACCACTCGTCATCTTTCATGCGCATCATCAGGTTGTCGCGGGTGATACCGGCGTTGTTCACCAGGATCGTCGGCGCACCGAACTGCTCGCTGATGCTGGCCAGGACTGCAGCCACGGACTCATCGCTGGTGACGTTGAGCTCAAGGCCAGTGCCTTGAATGCCGTTTTCCTTGAGGGTGGCAGCAATGCGCTCGGCCCCCGAGGCGGAAGTGGCAGTACCTACCACGATCGCACCCATACGCCCCAACTCAAGCGCGATGGCCTGGCCGATACCGCGGCTGGCGCCGGTCACCAGTGCAACTTTACCTTGCAGACTCATGCAAGCTTCTCCTAGTTCAGGCCAACGCTGCACGGGCAGCAGCGAAAGCATCTGGGGTATTCAGGTTAGAGGTCGACACGCCTTCGGCGCAGCGCTTGTTGAGGCCGGCCAGGACTTTACCCGGGCCACACTCGACCAACTGAGTGGCGCCATTGGCCGCCAGGGCCTGCACCGACTCGACCCAGCGCACTGGCTTGTACAACTGCTCCAGCAAGTCGCGCTTGAGGGTATCCAGATCAGCCGCTACCGCAGCGCTGACGTTCTGTACCAATGGAATCTGCGGCGCCTGCCAGTTGATCGCCGCGATCGACTCAGCGAAACGCTCAGCTGCCGGGCGCATCAGCTCGCAATGGGACGGCACGCTGACTGGCAGCGGCATGGCGCGCTTGGCGCCACGAGCCTTGCAGCCTTCAATAGCCCGCTCCACCGCCGCCTTGGCACCGGCGATCACCACCTGGCCCGGGGAGTTATAGTTCACCGCGCTGACTACTTCACCCTGAGCCGCTTCGACGCAGGCCGCCACCACATCAGCGTCGTCCAGGCCGAGAATCGCCGCCATACCGCCCTGCCCCGCAGGCACAGCTTCTTGCATCAACTGGCCACGACGCTCCACCAACTTGACCGCTTCGGCCAAAGTCAGACTGCCTGCGGCCACCAGGGCGCTGTACTCGCCCAGACTATGACCGGCAACAAAGGCCGGGCGCGCGCCCCCCTCAGCCAGCCACACACGCCACAAGGCAATGGAAGCGGTAAGGATCGCAGGCTGGGTTTTATCGGTTTGATTGAGCAGCTCTTCAGGACCTTGCTGGGTCAACGCCCAGAGGTCGTAGCCCAGAGCATCGGAGGCTTCTTTGAAGGTTTCGAGGACCAACGGGTACTGCGCGCCCAACTCGGCCAACATGCCGAGGGACTGCGAGCCCTGCCCTGGAAAGACGAATGCGAGGGATGCAGACATGTAACAAGCCCCTAATGATCTTGTCGTCGGAGAATTGACGTCACACCGCGGTGGACGCAAGAAACTGACAGTTGGATGGCGAATTGAACTGAGCGGTCACATTTAAGCACTCCACAGGAAAAACGCCTAAAGCAACAAGTCTTCAAGACGCCCATGCAGACGTCTCGGCAAGTCTTCCTGAATCTCGATCAGCGCCCGCTGAATGGCACTTTGAAACCCCTGCACTCCTGCCGAACCGTGGCTTTTCACCACAATCCCCTGCAACCCGAGAAAACTTGCACCGTTATGCCGGGCCGGCGCCAGATCCGCCTGCAACCGACGCATCAACGGCATCGCCAGCGCGCCCACGACCCGCGACAACAGATTCTGCCTGAACAGCGCCTCGATACGAGCAGCAATCATGGTGGCCAGACCCTCGCTGGACTTGAGCAGGATATTGCCAACAAACCCGTCGCACACCACCACGTCGGCCTCACCGCGATACAGCCCATCACCCTCGACAAAGCCGATGTAGTTCAAACCGCGGGCTTGCTGCAGCAGACTCGCCGCCAGCTTGACCTGCTGGTTGCCCTTGATGTCTTCGGTACCGATATTCAGCAATGCCACTCGCGGTCGCACAATGCCCAGGGTTTCTGCCGCCACCGAGCCCATGATTGCAAACTGCAACAAGTGCTCGGCACTGCAGTCGACGTTGGCCCCCAGATCGAGCAATTGGCAGTAACCACGCTGAGTCGGAATAGCCGCCACCATCGCCGGACGATCAATACCGGGCAGGGTTTTCAACACGTAACGCGACAGCGCCATCAGCGCCCCGGTATTGCCGGCACTGACACAGGCCTGGACCTTGTCATCGCGCAGCAGCTCAAGCGCCACCCGCATCGAAGAGTCTGGCTTGCCACGCAGGGCCTGGGCTGGCTTTTCGTCCATGGTGATCACTTCGCTTGCCGGGGTAATTGACAGGCGCGAGCGGTCCACAGCCGATTGGCCGGAAATCAGTTCTTCAAGGAGAGAGGGTTGACCCACCAGGGTCAGATGCAGCGAGGGGGTAGCAGACAGGCAAGCAATACTGGCCTGAACAATGCTGCGGGGACCGAAGTCCCCGCCCATTGCGTCAATCGCGATGACTTGAGCGGACAAGGATTACTCGTCAGCGCCCTTGTCGATCACTTTACGACCACGGTATACGCCTTCTGGCGATACGTGGTGACGCAGGTGAACTTCACCAGTGGTCTTTTCTACGGACAGGGTGCTAGCCTCGAGGGCGTCGTGGGAACGACGCATGTCACGGGCAGAGCGGGATTTTTTGTTCTGCTGAACAGCCATAATTGATTAACTCCTAAACGTTTGGGTCACGCTTTAACTGCGCCAATACACTGAACGGGTTGGACCGCGTTACCTCGTCCTCGCTCGGTTCGGGCTCTTCGAGCCCTCCCGGCTGCTGGCATTCTTCCGGATGATGAGCAGGCACGATTGGCAAGGCAAGCAAAAGCTCTTCCTCGACCAATGCCTGCAGATCCAAAGGATCTTCGCCCAGTTCCAGCACGTCATAACCTTTCGGCAACGACTGGGTATTCGCACCCTCCTTCACCACAGCGTAACTGCACTCACTGTGGATCGGCAGGGTGACCAGCTCAAGACAACGCTGGCAAACCATTTTGACTTCGACGTCGATGCAGCTGTGAATAACCACAGCTTTACGCTCGTCACGCTCGAAAACGAATTTAGCCTGCACCGTACCGACATTGTCGGAAAGCGGGTCGCAGAGTCTCTCCAAATCGGCCAGCAGCAGTTCACCTTGAAGGGTGGTGCCACGATCAGCCAATTTGCGCGGGTCAACGTGAGGTGGAATCGGGTCATTCAACATAGGCGCAGCATTATAGGGATGCCCCCAGCCATGTCAAAGGAAATTCAAGCCTGTCCGTCACTTGCAAGCCCCGCTAGAATTCCGACCCTGCCTCAGGAGATGCGCATGCTGCCTTTATTACTCGCTTCAAGCTCGGTCTATCGCCGGGAATTACTGTCCCGCCTGCAACTACCCTTCACCTGCAGCTCTCCTGATATCGACGAAAGCCACCGCCCAGGCGAGACCGCCATAGCACTGGTGAAACGCCTGGCCGAGGCAAAGGCCCGCGCCCTTGCCGACACACATCCGGCGCACCTGATCATCGGCTCGGACCAGGTCGCGGTGCTGGGGTCGCAAATCATCGGCAAGCCCCATACCTTCGACAAGGCTCGCCAACAGCTGCTGGACGCCAGCGGCGCCAGCGTGACCTTTCTCACTGGCCTAGCACTGCTCAACAGCCAGACCGGCCGATACCAGGTCGACTGCATCCCCTTTACGGTCAACATGCGCACCCTTGATAGCACCCGCATCGAGCGCTATCTACACGCAGAGCAACCCTTTGACTGCGCTGGCAGCTTCAAAGCGGAAGGCCTAGGGGTCAGTCTATTCCAGAGCACCGAAGGCAGCGACGCCACCAGCCTGGTCGGCCTGCCACTGATCCGCCTGGTGGACATGCTGCTCGCCGAAGGCGTGGAGATCCCATGAGCGAACATAAAAAAGCCGGCACTCAGGCCGGCTCTTTTTGTTCAATACCACCCGATCAGCGCAAGGTCGGCCCCTGAAACCCCATCCACATTGCGATCTGCTCAGCCACACTAGCACCGAGCTTCTTCGAGAAGCGATCGAACGGTGACTCCTGAACAGTGAAGTCCACCACTTCCTTCTCGCCAATCACGTCTCGCGCCACCGAACTGGTATTGCCCAGACCGTCGATCAACCCCAATTGCAGCGCCTGCTCGCCTGACCACACCAACCCCGAGAACAGCTCAGGGTGATCCTTGTCCTTGAGGCGGTCGCCACGCCCCTGCTTGACGCTGGCAATGAACTGACGATGGGTAGTGTCCAGCACACTCTGCCAAAACTGAGTCTCTTCGGGCTTCTGTGGCTGGAACGGATCAAGGAACGACTTGTGCTCACCCGAGGTATAGGTTCGGCGCTCGACCCCCAGCTTTTCCATGGCCCCAACAAAACCGTAACCAGCAGCCGTCACACCAATAGAGCCCACCAGGCTCGCCTTGTCAGCGTAGATCTGGTCAGCCGCACTGGCGATATAATAGGCGCCGGACGCCCCTAGATCGGAGATAACCGCGTAGACCAGAGTGTCCTTGTGCAATGCCCGCAACCGACGAATTTCATCATATACGTAGCCAGACTGCACCGGACTGCCACCAGGACTATTGATGCGCAGGACAATACCCTTGACCTTGGGATCGTCGAAAGCAGTACGCAAACTACCAACAATATTGTCGGCACTGGCAGATTCCTTATCGGCAATCACTCCAGTGACATCGATTACAGCGGTGTAGCTACCACCACGAGTGGCATTCTTTTCCATGGTCATCAGCGGCGTGAACAGCGCCAGCGCCACAAACAGATAGACAAAGGTCAACAGCTTGAAAAAGATCCCCCAGCGACGCGAGCGACGCTGCTCCTGAACACCGGCCAGCAGAGTCTTTTCCAACAGCTTCCAGCTTTTATCATCAGCACCTTCAGCGCCCGACTTGCTTGGCGCTTTCCATTCGTCGGTCATGCCTGCTACCCCAGCAAAAACTTAATCAGCACCCTGGCTAAGCCAGGCATGCAGTTCAGGAAAATGATCAATGGACAATCGCGGCTCGAATGCCTGCAAGGCCTCAATGGATTGAGCGCCGTAGCTCACGGCAACCGAATCCATGCCAGCGTTGCGCGCCATCAACAGATCAAAGGACGAATCCCCGACCATCAATGCCTGCCGAGGCTCGACACCGCAATGAGCAAGAATTTCCTCCAGCATCAACGGATGAGGCTTGCTGGCGGTTTCATCGGCGGCCCGGGTAATATCGAAATACCCCTCCCAACCATGAGCCTTCAACACTCTATCCAGCCCCCGCCGCGCCTTGCCGGTGGCGACCGCAAGATGATAACCCTCACCCCTGAACGCTTCGAGAGACCGCGCCACCCCAGCAAACAAGGGCGAAGGCTCGGCATCAAGCGCCATGTAGTGATCGGCGTAGCGCTGACGAAAGGCAATCACTTGCTCGTCATCAATTTCTGGATACAAGGTCCGAATCGCCTCCGGCAAGCCGAGGCCAATGATGCCTTTGACGGAAAAGTCATCCCGACGCGGGAAACCGGAGCGATCGGCAGACACATGCATCGACTCGACAATCCGACCAATGGAATCCGCCAGAGTGCCGTCCCAGTCAAAGATCAGCAGCTTGTAATCAGGGTGCACTCAGGCGCTCCACGGTTTTGGCCCACATTTCATCCACCGGAGCCTGCAACTTCAACTCACCACCATCCGGCAGCGGCACCGTCAACATATAGGCATGGAGAAACAGACGCTTACCGCCCAGATCGCGAATCTCGCGAGTAAAGTCATCATCGCCGTACTTGCTGTCACCGGCGATGCAATGTCCGGCATGCAAGGTGTGCACACGAATCTGGTGAGTCCGCCCAGTTACCGGCTTGGCCTCAACCATGGTGGCGAAATCACCGAAGCGGCGCAGCACCTTGAACATCGTCAAGGCCTCCTTACCCTCCTCATTGACCTCCACCATGCGCTCACCGGAACGCAGGTTGCTCTTGAGCAGCGGCGCGCGCACCTGCTTCACCGCAGTCGTCCAGTGGCCACGGACCAAAGCCATATAACGCTTGTCCACACCATCGCCGCGCAACGCAGCGTGCAGATGGCGCAACATGCTGCGTTTTTTCGCAATCATCAGCAGGCCGGAAGTATCACGGTCAAGGCGATGCACCAGCTCCAGCTCCTTGGTATCCGGGCGCAACTGCCGAAAGGCCTCGATCACCCCGAAGTTCAAGCCGCTGCCGCCATGCACGGCAATGCCGGCCGGCTTGTTGATCACAATCAGAGCCTTATCTTCGAAGACAATCGAGGCTTCCAGGCGCTGCAACAACCCTTGGGCCAAAGGCACCGGCTCATCGCGCTCAGGCACGCGCACCGGCGGCACGCGCACCACATCACCGGCCTGCAGCTTGTACTCAGGCTTGATCCGACCCTTGTTCACTCGCACTTCGCCTTTGCGCAAAATGCGATAAATCAAGGTCTTGGGCACGCCTTTGAGCCGAGCAAGAAGGAAGTTATCAATACGTTGGCCGGCATATTCCGGCGAGACCTCAAGCAATTGAACGCCAGGGGTCGAGGGGGCAGTAGTCGTCATACCGCGAATGATAACAATTTTTTATGGATTTGAAGCACTTAATGATTGCTGCTATAGTCGCGAACGCCGCCAAAAGCGGCTGGACAGCGGAACAGCGGCAACTAGCCGGCCCTGACCAACGCAATTCATAAGGGCGCAAGGCCGTCCTACGCAGCTCTCGCTACATACCGGAAGAGTTTGACGTTGTAACAAGCGCAGGTGACATGAGGCCTGAAACCCGTAGAAAGCAGAGTGATCACTCGCCTTTTACGCAGCGATTAACGGCCAGTTCACAAAGTGCAGTCAGCGACTAACAACCCCAAGCGAAGGTTGTGGAAACAATGCCTTTAGCCATGATGCGTGACCTCCCCTTTCGGAGTTCACGGTAAATGCCAACCCGCTGCGGATTCTGCGCGCGGCAGCACCCGAATTATCAGGGATACGTGTAGGGTGGAGATGCACAACCGTCGGACTGTGTAGCATTAGGCTTTATCAAGACGCTTCATCTCGTCCACAGTTGCCGGTTGATTCCTCCTCCTGACAGACTTTTGCTTAAGCGGTGCCTTAGTCACCACAGCAAGCAGGACGCGTGAGTCGCGACTTCGTCCTTGTTACTTGGATGATTCTCGCCAGACACTCGAGTGGACAACCACTCCTGACGCACCTGACACCGACCGTGAGAAGTCGTGTGTGCCGAACGCCGTTTCCGGCAGCCCGGAAACCGACGGTACTACATGAAAAGAATGCTGATTAACGCAACTCAACCCGAAGAGTTGCGTGTTGCTCTGGTAGACGGCCAGCGCCTCTACGATCTGGACATCGAGTCCGGTGCACGCGAGCAGAAAAAGGCCAACATCTATAAAGGCCGAATCACTCGTATCGAACCTAGCCTCGAGGCTGCCTTTGTCGATTTCGGCTCTGAGCGCCACGGCTTCCTGCCCCTTAAAGAAATCTCCCGCGAATACTTCAAGAAAGCCCCCGAAGGCCGCGTCAACATTAAAGACGTCCTGAGCGAAGGCCAGGAAGTCATCGTTCAGGTCGAGAAAGAAGAGCGTGGCAACAAGGGTGCAGCCCTGACCACCTTCATCAGCCTGGCAGGTCGTTACCTGGTACTGATGCCGAACAACCCGCGTGCCGGCGGCATCTCCCGTCGCATCGAAGGCGAAGAACGCAACGAACTGCGTGAAGCCCTGAACGGCCTGGTAGCACCTGCCGACATGGGTCTGATCGTGCGCACTGCCGGCCTGGGCCGCAGCAGCGAAGAAATGCAGTGGGACCTCGACTACCTGCTGCAACTCTGGACCGCCATCAAGGAAGCGTCCCTGGATCGCTCCGCGCCATTCCTGATCTACCAGGAAAGCAACGTGATCATCCGCGCGATCCGCGACTACCTGCGCCAGGACATCGGCGAAGTGCTGATCGACAGCGTTGAAGCCCAGGACGAAGCCCTGACCTTCATCCGCCAGGTGATGCCGCAGTACGCCAGCAAGATCAAGCTCTACGAAGACAGCGTTCCGCTGTTCAACCGTTTCCAGATCGAAAGCCAGATCGAGACCGCTTTCCAGCGTGTGGTCGAACTGCCTTCCGGCGGCTCCATCGTCATCGACCCGACCGAAGCCCTGGTGTCCATCGACATCAACTCGGCGCGCGCCACCAAAGGCAGCGACATCGAGGAAACCGCTCTGCAGACCAACCTGGAAGCAGCGGAAGAAATCGCTCGCCAACTGCGTCTGCGGGACATCGGTGGCCTGATCGTCATCGACTTCATCGACATGACCCCAGCCAAGAACCAGCGCGCCGTGGAAGAGAAAGTCCGCGAATGCCTGGAAGCCGACCGCGCTCGCGTGCAGATCGGCCGCATTTCGCGCTTCGGCTTGCTGGAAATGTCTCGTCAGCGCCTGCGTCCGTCCCTGGGCGAAAGCAGCGGCATCGTCTGCCCTCGCTGCAACGGCACCGGCATCATCCGGGACGTCGAGTCGCTGTCCCTGGCGATCCTGCGCCTGATCGAAGAAGAAGCCCTGAAAGACCGCACCGCCGAAGTCCGCGCCCAAGTTCCGATTCCGGTTGCAGCCTTCCTGCTTAACGAAAAACGCAACTCGATCACCAAGATCGAACTGCGTACCCGTGCTCGCATCGTCATTCTGCCGAACGACCACCTCGAAACTCCGCACTTCGAAGTTCAGCGTCTGCGCGATGACAGCCCGGAAGCCAGCACCAACCAGTCCAGCTACGAAATCGCTGCTGCCGCTGCCGAGACCGAGGAAGTTCAGCCTGTCGCCGCTACCCGCACCCTGGTTCGCCAGGAAGCGGCAGTGAAGACCGCACCGGCCCGCGCCAATGCACCAGTACCAACCGAAGCGCCTGCTCCAGTAGCCGCCCCAGCTCCGGTTATTGCTGAGCCAAGCCTGTTCAAAGGCCTGGTGAAGTCCCTGGTCAGCCTGTTCGCCACCAAGGAAGAGCCAGCGGCTCCAGTTGTGGTCGAAAAGCCAGTGACCGAGCGCGCACCTCGCAGCAATGAAGAACAACGTCGCAATGGCCGCCAACAGAGCCGCAACCGTAACGGTCGCCGCGATGAAGAGCGTAAGCCACGCGAAGAACGTGCTCCGCGTGAAGAACGCGCACCACGGGAAGAGCGCCAGCCACGTGAAGCTCGCGAAGCCCGTGAAGAAGTTCAAAGCGTAGCCCGCGAAGAGCGTGCACCACGTGCACCGCGTGAAGAACGTCAACCACGTGCCCCTCGTGAAGATCGCAAGCCACGCGGTGAGCGTGAAGAGCGCGTTCGCGAACTGCGTGAGCCTCTGGATGCCGCTCCAGCTGCAGCCGCCGCTACCGCAGCAGTTGCTGTTGCCGAAGAACGTCCGGCTCGCCAGCCTCGTGAAGAGCGCCAGCCGCGTCCGCCACGTGAAGAGCGTCAACCACGTGCCGAGCAGGCTCAAGCCGCAGACATCAGCGAAGAAGAAGCTCTGCCGAACGAAGAGCAATTGCAGGAAGATGGCCAGGACAACGCCGAAGGCGAACGTCCACGTCGTCGCTCCCGCGGCCAGCGTCGTCGCAGCAACCGTCGCGAGCGTCAGCGTGATGCCAACGGCAATGAGATCGAAGGCTCGGAAGAAAACGCCGAAGAGCCAAGCAGCGCCGATCTGGCCACAGGCCTGGCGGCTACCACTAGCGTTGCCAGCATCGCCAACACTGCAGCCGAAGCGCACCAGCAAGCCGAACGCGCTACCGCTACCGCTGCAGAGCAGGCTCCAGAAGCGCCTGCAGTCGAAGCTACAACACCGGTGGAAGCAGCTGCTGCCCCGGCAATCGAGGTCGCTCCAGTTGTTGAAGAGCCCGCCCAGGTTGAAGCTGCTGCCGAACCAGCGGTAGTTGTCGAAGCTCAGCCAGTGGTTGCCGAACAGCCTGCAGAACCTGCGGTTCAAGCACCAGTCGCTGAAGAAAAAACCAGCGCGCCGACTCAGGAAGCTCCAGCCCCTGCTGCTGAGCCTGTAGCAGTCGAGCAACCTGTGGTTGCCCAGCAGCCAGCTCAGGTTGAAGAACCTGCTCCGGTTGTAGCCCCTGTAGTTGCCGAAGCTCCAGCTCCGGTGGTCGAGGCGGCTCCGGCCAGTGCCCTGACCAGCAACGGCCGTGCACCTAACGACCCACGTGAAGTGCGTCGTCGCAAGCGTGAAGCCGAGCGCCTGCAGAAGGAAGCCGAACTAGCTGCCGCTGCCGCCCCGGTGGCCGCTGTGGTCGCTGCCGAGCCCGCTCCGGTAGAAGCACCAGTGGTCGTCGAGGCCGCTCCTGCTCCTGTCGAAGTGGCTGAAGCTGCACCAACCGCAGAGCCTGTGGCAGAGCAACCGGCCCCAGTGGTCGAGGCTCCACACGCTGTCGAGCACGCAGTTGAGCACGCAGTACACACCGAGGAAGAACAGCACGAGCCTAAACCTCTCGCCTGATTCCATCGGCCAATGAAAAAGCCCCGCCCGGGTAACCGGGCGGGGCTTTTTTTATCTCTGTACGATTCAACGATCCCGATAGATCAATGCCTGGGGCAGGTCCACATCCCATACCACGCCCGGATCCGTCACCGGCACCTCGATCACGCTCCCCGAAGCGAACAGGAGCCTGGCACCGCGATCACCGGACAAGCCTTGCAACGCTGCACCATAGGCCCGGCCGAACCCCACCGGATGCCCCAGATCAGCACCCAGCCGTGGCACGCTGATACCGTCCTCGGTTAGCGCCTCGATCACCTGCCTCACCGTAGAGGGCAAGATAAAGGGCATATCTCCCAGCAACACCAGCCAGCCATCGGCATCGGCACAAGCAGCGACCGCCGCCGCCAGGCTATGCCCCATCCCGGCAGAATCCAGCAACAACACCTGGCAGCCGTAGGCCCGCGCCAGATCCGCCACCTGCGGTCGATCCGCAGTGGTTACCAGCACTCGCCGAAGCACTTGCGCAGGCAGATTGACCAGCACCTGTTCCAATACAGAACGCACCACGCCATCACGCCCTCGACAAGGTGCCAGCAACTTGTCCTGATCAGCCCCCGCCGCCTGGCGATAACGACGGCCCTGCCCTGCCGCCAGAATGACTGCACTTGGCGCTGGGCTCACGTCGTAGCCTCGCCGACTCGCAGCAGCGACTTCTTTTGCAAGAGCTCAACGCCATTCTTGATCGCTACGATTTCTGCCATCAGCGACAACGCGATCTCCGCCGGCGTATGACTGCCGATATGCAGGCCAACCGGCCCGTGCAAACGCTCAATGGCTTGCTCCGACAAACCCAGCAGAGCCAGATGGCCTCGGCGCTTGCGAGTGTTGGCCCGAGACCCCAGGGCTCCGACATAAAACGCCCGGGAATCGAGCGCCGTCAGCAGGGCCATGTCATCCAGACGCGGATCATGGGTCAAGGCGACCACAGCAGTACGCTCGTCAGGCTCGATACTCAACACCGCATCGTCAGGCATGCCGGCAACAAATCGGCCATCCCGGTCGTCCCAGCCGTGAACAAACTCCTGTCGCGGGTCGCAGACCAATACCTCGAAATCCAGCAAGCGAGCCATTTGCGCCACATACCGGGACAACTGCCCCGCGCCGATCAGCAGCAGACGCCAGCGCGGCCCGTAAATCGCCCGCAAGGTAAGTCCGTCAAACGCCAGTTCATCGGTCTTGCTTGCCGCCTTGAGCTGTACCTCACCACTGCTCAGGCTTAACTCCCGAGCCACGATCTGATGCGCCTCGCAACGCTCCAGCAACTCAGCAACCCAACCCGGATCGCCGACCGGCTCTTCAGTCAGGCGCAAAGTACCACCGCATGGCAGACCGAAACGCGCCGCCTCCTCCAGGGTCACGCCATAGGTCACCAACTGCACTGGTGGCCCAGCCCCGAGCAAGCGCTCACGTCCCTGGCGCGTAATCAGGTCGTCCTCGATACAACCGCCAGACACCGAGCCGATCACCACCCCATCATCGCGCAAGGCCAGCATGGCTCCCGGTGGGCGGGGTGCACTGCCCCAAGTCTGAACCACGGTATAAAGCACCACCGCCCGCCCGGCACGGCGCCATTCCAGGACACTGCGCAGGACATTCAGGTCGACGCTGTCCATCAGGCGCTCCCCTGCCGCCAGCCCTGCAGCTGGTAGCGCACCGGCAGGTTGCGAATACGCTTGCCGGTAGCCGCGAAGATCGCGTTGCACAGCGCCGGCGCAATGGGCGGCACGCCAGGCTCACCGACACCGCCCAACGGCACATCCCCTGGTGGCGTGACCAGATGCACCTGCACCTGTTTCGGCGCCAGGGACATGCGCGCCACTTCATACATATGGAAGTTGTCCTGCTGGACCTTGCCGTCCTTGAAGCTGATTTCCCCCAGCACCGCATTGCCCAAGCCCATGACGCAGGCACCCTCGAACTGCGAGCGGATACGTTCGGGGTTGATCTGCGGACCACAATCCACGGCGATATCGGCCTGGTGCACGATCAACGTGCCATCTTCCTTGACCTCCACCTCGATCACCGCCGCTACATAGGTCACGAAACTGTAATGCACCGCCAGCCCCAGACCTCGCCCCTTGGCCAGAGAGCGCCCCCAACCGGCAGCCTTGGCCGCGGTTTCGAGCACCGCGCGCAGACGCCCGGTATCGATGGGATAGCGCTCGGGGGATTCACCGTAGTTCCACTCTTCGCTCAAGGTTCGCGGATCAATCTGACGATCCGCCCCCAACAACTTGAGCTGGTACTGCAACGAGTCCTGGCCGGCTTTATGAGCCAGTTCATCGACAAAGCTCTGGATGGCGAAGCCATGGGGAATGTTCGACACCGAACGGTACCAACCGACCCGGGTATGAGCGACGGCCTCAGGATTCTCCAGGCGCACGTTGGGAATCGCATAGGCCATGTTGGTGAAGCCCATCCCCAGTTCGAAGGCGCCCTCATGGTTCATCCCCGGGGCGAACAACGCGGTGATACTCGGCGCCACGGTGCGATGCAGCCACGCCACTGGCATGCCGTCCTTGTTCAGCCCGGCCTTGAGGTACTCCGCCGACACCGTATGAAAGTAGGAGTTGTGGATATCGTCTTCCCGGGTCCATTGCACCCGCACCGCCTTGCCGGGAAACGCCTTGGCCAGGATCGCCGCCTCAAGAATGAAGTCCGGCTTGGATTTGCGACCAAAGCCACCACCCAACAAGGTGACATTCACAGTGACCTGCTCAAAGCCTATTCCCAGCCTCTCGGCAATCCGCTCACGGGTAACCTGAGGCGCCTGACTCGGCGCCCAGACCTCACATCGCCCCCCCTCGAAGCGGGCCACGGCGACCATCGGCTCCATCGGTGCCTGGGCCAGGTGCGGCAGGTAATAGGTCGCCTCCAGGCTGCTCTCAGCACTCCCCAGAGCCTCATCGAGACTTCCGGTGCTGCGCACCACCTTGCCCGGTTTTTGCGCCGCCGCCTCCAGCGCCTTGCGGTACTCAATGGAGTTGTAACCGGCATTGACCCCGTCGTCCCACTCGATCAGCAACGCATCGCGGCCCTTGATCGCCGCCCAGGTATTGCTCGCCACCACGGCCACGCCGCCCAGGGGCTGGAACTCGGAAGGCAGAGGACGACTGTCAATGGGCATGACCTTGATCACCCCCGGAACCTTCAGCGCCGCACTGTCATCGACGGACTTGACCGTGCCGCCATAAACCCGGGGACGGGCCACTGCCGCGAACAGCATGCCGTCAAAATGCACATCCGCGCCGTACACCGCGCGCCCATTGACGATGTCCTGCCCATCAATCGCGCGGGCGGCCTCCTTGCCGATATAGCGAAACTCCGCAGGCTGCTTCAGTCGCAAGCTGTCTTGCGCCGGGACTGCCAAAGCCCCTGCTGCAACGGCCAGGGCGCCATAACCCAGCTCACGCCCCGTGGGCTGGTGAACAACCTTGTGCAACTGCGCCCGGCATTCCGCCAGCGGTACCTGCCACTGTTCGGCGGCCGCCTGCTCCAACATCGCCCGCGCCGCAGCACCGCAACGGCGCATGGGTTCATACCAGTGGCGCATGCTGCGGGAGCCGTCGGTGTCCTGGTTGCCAAAACGCACCTCGTCCCCCGGTGCCTGGCTGACCTTGACCAGCGCCCAGTCAGCGTCCAGTTCGTCGGCCACCACCATGCTCAGGCTGGTGCGCACGCCCTGGCCCATTTCCGAGCGATTGCAGACCACAGTCACGCTGCCGTCAGCGGCGATGCTCACATAAACCTTGGGATCATCGACCCAACCATGGGGCATGCCATCGGCACCGAACTTCTTGTCCTCGGCGAATGCGTCCTGCCACCCCCAACTGGCCGCCAGCACCAGGGCCCCGGTGGCGCCCACGCCTTTGAGAAAGCCCCGACGACTCAGGTTGCCGAGGGCAAAATCACTCGGTAAACGGTTCATGCCTTGGCCTCCTGCAGATGGCTGGACGCCCGGCGGATCGCAGTCTTGATCCGGTTGTAGGTACCGCAGCGACAGATATTGCCAAGCATCGCTTCTTCGATCTGCTCGTCGCTGGGATTGGGGTGAGTCTTGAGCAAGGCAGTGGCGGACATGATCTGCCCGCCCTGGCAGTAACCGCACTGGGCCACCGCCGTATCGAGCCACGCCTGTTGCACCACCTGCCCCACCGGATCGGTGTGCAGGTTGTCGATGGTGCTGACGTTCTTGCCCTGCACCGAGCCGATCGGGGTGATGCAGCTGCGTGCCGGGGAACCGTCGATGTGGATTGTGCAGGCACCGCACAGGCCCATGCCGCAGCCGAACTTGGTGCCGTTGTAGCCCGCCACGTCGCGGATTACCCACAACAGCGGCATGTCCTCGGTAACGTCCAGTGGATGATCTTGACCGTTGAGCTTCAGGGTAATCATGGGCACGCCCGCATTCTGTGAGGTGATGGGGTCAAGCCATCTGCCGCGCAATACCGCGGCTGCGGTGCACGCAGATCGGCTCAGGCTAATCAGGCTCTCTTATGAAGGCTGGGCTTCACTGGGCCTTTGAGAAGAACAAACATTGCATTCTTGGCTTGCTAAGTTAAGCCGCAATTAACAAAAAAGCCTTGCCCGAACGTCAGCCGGGCAAGGCTCTTGATGATTCCTGAAAGCGCTATCAGCGGACCATGCCTAATAAAGGTTGGGCTCCATCTCCAGCTCGACGCCGAACCGCTCGGCGATATCCCGCTGAATCCGCCGTGCCAGTTCAAGCAGTTGCAAACCAGTGGCCGTGCCGTAGTTGACCAGCACCAAGGATTGCAGGCGATGGACCCCGGCATCCGCGTCACGGAAACCCTTCCAGCCTGCCTGCTCGATCAACCAGCCGGCAGCCAGCTTCACTCGTCCGTCGGCTTGGGGATAACCCACCAGCCCCGGGTGCGACTGCTTGATCTGCGCTGCCAACACTGCCGATACCACCGGATTCTTGAAGAAACTGCCGGCATTGCCGAGCACCGCTGGGTCCGGCAGTTTTTCGCTGCGGATACCACAGATCGCCCGACTGACGTCGCTGGCGGTAGGTCGCTCGATGCCCTGCTCGCTCAGGCGCTGACGCACCGGACCGTATTCAAGGCGCAGGTGATCGACACGGTTCAGGGCAAAACGTACCCGCAGGATCAGCCAGCGACCTGCCTGGTGCTTGAACAGGCTGTCACGGTAAGCGAACTGGCACTGCGCCAGATCGAAGTCCCGCAATTCACCGGTCTGCCGGTCAAGGGCGGTCAAGCCAGCGAACACGTCCTTGATCTCGACCCCATAGGCACCGATGTTCTGCATCGGCGCAGCGCCGACCGTACCGGGGATCAAGCTGAGGTTCTCCAACCCGGACAAGCCCTGCTCGAGGGTCCACTGGACAAAGGGATGCCAGGTCTCACCGGCCTCGGCCTCCACCACCACCCGCTGCCCGTCATCACTGAGCAGGCGAATGCCACGGCTGGCCATGCGCAACACCAGGGCCTGGATATCCGCCGTCAGCAGCAGGTTGCTGCCACCGCCGATCACCAGCAGCGGCAACTGCTGCTCGGCACAATAGGCCAGCGCCTCACGCACGTCGTCATCGTTGTGAGCCTGAGCGAACAACCGAGCTCTGACCTCGACCCCGAAGCTGTTGAACGGCTTGAGGGACACATCGGACTGAAGGTGCAGGGTCATAACCGCCCCTTCAATTCGATCACCAGCCGATCACAGGCGCTCTCGATCAAATCCAGTACCTGCTCGAAGCCCTGCTCACCGTCGTAATAGGGATCCGGGACCTCGTCCAACGGCGCCTCGTAGCGGCGCAGGAACAGATCCAGTTCGGCCTTGCCCCGGGCTGGCTGCAAGGCCTTGAGATTACGCAGGTTGCTCTGGTCCATGGCGAAGATCAGGTCATAGCGCGCAAAATCGGCACTGCTGACCTGCTGCGCCCGTTGCGCCGAGAGGTCGTAACCACGCTGCAACGCCGCATGCTGGCTGCGCGTATCCGGCGCCTTGCCGACATGCCAGTCGCTGGTGCCGGCAGACGCCACCTGGACCTGGTCAGCAAGGCCAGCATCACGCAACTTGCGGCGTAGCACGCCTTCAGCGGTGGGTGAACGACAGATATTGCCCAGGCAGACGAACAGAACCTGCATCAGGCCTCCAGCAAGCGCCGAACGCGCTCAAGGTCTTCGGCGGTATCAACGCCCGTGGGCGGTGCTTCCAGGGCATCGGCAACGTGAATCCGCACGCCGTGCCACAAGGCACGCAACTGCTCCAGAGACTCGGTGTTTTCCAGCCAGCACGGGCCCCAACTGACGAAGTCATGGAGAAAGCCGGCGCGGTAGGCGTAGATGCCGATATGACGGCGATAAGGCACGCCTTGCGGCAGCTCGTCACGACGCTTGGCAAAGGCATCCCGTGCCCAGGGCAAGGTGGCGCGACTAAAGGTCAGCGCCAGGCCGTTGAGATCACTGACCACCTTGACCACGTTCGGATTGAACAGGGTCTCTACATCCTCGATCGGCTCGGCCAGGGTGGCCATGCGCGCCTCGGTGTGCGCCGCCAGGTTGGCCGCCACCTGATCGATCACAGCCGGCGGGATCAACGGTTCGTCGCCCTGGACATTGACCACGATTGCATCCGCGGCCAGGCCGAGCTTGCCGGCGACTTCCGCCAAGCGGTCGGTACCGGAGTTGTGATCTTCCCGGGTCAGTACTGCCTCAGCACCAAAACCCTGGCAAGCCTCGACGATGCGCTGGTCATCGGTGGCCACCACTACCCGCTCGGCGCTGCTCTTGCAGGCCTGCTCCCAGACCCACTGGATCATCGGCTTGCCGGCGATCAGCTGCAGGGGCTTGCCCGGCAGGCGGGTAGAGGCAAAACGCGCCGGGATGACCACGGTAAAGGCGTTGCTCATTTGTCCAGACGCTCTTCGGTGGTCAGGGTGCGGGCCTCGGTTTCCAGCATCACCGGGATGCCATCACGAATCGGATAGGCCAGGCCGGCGCCCTTGCTGATCAGCTCGGTCTTGTCGGCGCTGAGTTTGAGGGGACCTTTGCAGATCGGGCAAGCAAGGATGTCGAGCAGTTTGGTGTCCATGAGGATTCCCTGAATAGAAGCGTATTAAGGCAATAGACGATCAGGCAGCAGGCGCATCAACTGGGTATCGAACCAGGCGATGAAGGCCGGTGACGGCACCGCGTCGACCGCCAGGTACCACCAGTCGGCCGCCGCGAAAGCACGGCACTTGACCGCATCTTTCTCGGTCATGACCAACGGCAATGACGGGGTGAAAGCCAAGGCCTGCGCACTGTATTGGGCGTGATCGGCAAATGCATGGGGGACAGGCCGCCAGTGTAGCGTTTCGAGGGTATTGAAGAAACGCTGAGGGTTGCCGATACCGGCCACCGCATGCAGCGCCTGCCCTGGAGCAAAGTGTTGCACCGGGTAGCGCTCGCCGGTCTGTAGATTGACCAGCGCCGAAGGCTTGAGGTGAAAGGCGAAACCGTCGGCGCGATCATCGGCGGCGCCGTTGTACAGCAGCGCATCGACGCTTTGCAGGCGCTCCACCGGCTCACGCAGGGGACCGGCAGGCAGGCAGCGACGATTGCCCAGACCGCGGGCGGCATCGATCAGCACCAGCTCCAGGTCACGGGCCAGGCGGTAATGCTGCAGACCATCGTCAGAGAGAATCAGGTCCAGCCGCTCGGCAGCCAACAGGGCCTGCACTGCGCGACTGCGATCCGGGTCGATCATCAAGGGCACACCGCAGCGCTGGACAATCAGCAGCGGCTCGTCGCCGGCCACCTCGGCAGCGTCTTCGGCGCCAACCCGCCAAGGCAGCTGTGGCGGCTTGGCACCGTAGCCCCGACTGACCACCCCGACCCGCAGGCCAAGGCGCTGGCAGTGCTCTACCAGCCACAGGATCAACGGCGTCTTGCCGGTGCCACCGACAGTGATATTGCCCACAACAATCAATGGCACCGGTGGTTGATAGATCTCCCCTTCGCCGGCCAGGAAACGTTGGCGCTTGCCCACCACTACGCGGCGGTACAGCCATTCCAGGGGCTGCAGCAATTTCAGCGCGGGATGGCCGTTGTACCAGGCGGCGAGCAGACGATCGGAAAGTGCCATCAGGGTGCCGCAGCCGCCTCGACGGTGGTCATGCGCAGGTGGCTGAAGCCGAGCTTGCCGGCCGCATCCATGGCAGTGATCACCGCTTGATGTTGAGTCTTGCCATCGGCACTGATGGACAGCGGCAGGTTGGTGTCGCCTGCGGACTCCTTCTGTAGCGCATCGATCAGGGTTGTCAGATCGTTCTTGGGCAGCACCTGATTGTTCACCGAGAACACCCCGTCGGCGCTGATGGCGATGTCCAGTTGCTTGACCTGCTGGTCTTCGGCCGGCGAGCCACTGACCGCTTCCGGCAGGTCGACACGCAACTCGGTCTCCCGGGTGAAGGTGGTGGTCACGACAAAAAACAGCAGCAGGATAAACACCACGTCAATCAGTGACGCAAGGTTGATGTCCACGGTTTCCCGGGGTTTGCGCCGAAATTTCACGCTTTGCCCTCAGCCAGGTCGACATCACGGTCGCCCTGGATCACTTCCACCAGCTTGATCGCTTCCTGCTCCATGCCCACCACCAGCTCATCGACCCGACGCTGCAGGAAGCGATGGAAGAACACCGAAGGAATCCCCACCATCAGGCCCGCAGCGGTGGTGATCAAAGCCTTGGAAATACCACCGGCCAGCACATGGGCGTTAGTGGTCATGCCCGAGCCCATGAACGAGCTGAAGATATCGATCATGCCCAACACGGTGCCCAGCAGGCCCAACAAAGGAGCCATGGCGGCGATGGTGCCGAGGGCGTTGAGGTAGCGCTCCAGTTCGTGAATGACTCGGGCCGCGGCCTCTTCGATGCATTCCTTCATGATCTCGCGACCATGCTTGGAGTTGGCCAGCCCTGCCGCCAGGATCTCACCCAAGGGCGAGTCGGCGCGCAGAGCCTTGAGCTTTTCCTTGTCGAGCTGCTTGTCCTTGATCCAGCGCCAGACCTGGCCCAGCAGATGGGGCGGGGTGACACGGCTGGCCCGCAAGGTCCACAAACGCTCAGCAATGATGCCTACAGCCGCGATGGAACTCAGAATGATCGGCAACATCATCCAGCCGCCAGATTTGACCAATTCCCACACAGTGACAGTCCCCTCGAAAAAGTGCGCCACTCTAACATAGGGGCTGGACGCACCGAAGACCGTGATGTCGCATGTTCACGGGGTTTAATAACTCTCGGTTATTTAAGGTATTGCTGGTGACTCGCGCCAGAAACGCCGCTGCGCCCGCAGGCTTTCAGGTGGAGCGAAAGTGCCCAGTTGCAGCTTCAGTGCGCCGTGCTCGGCGCTGTCATAAATCGCTACACCCAGCCGTTGGTAGCGTGCCAACACTTGGGCATGAGGGTGGCCAAAGGCGTTGCCCTGCCCCCGGGAGATCAGTACCGCCGCCGGCATCAGGCGCTGGAGCAAGGCCACGGATGACGAGGTGCGACTGCCATGATGGGGCGCCTGCAACCAGTGAGTGTGAAGCGCCAGCGGGCTATCGAGCAAAGCCCGCTCGGCACGGGCATCGATATCGCCGGTGAGCAACAGGCGTTCACCGCCCGCCTCGACCTGCAATACACAGGAGGCCTGGTTGCCGTCCGTGGCGGCCGACCATTGCCATTGGGTGAAGTTAACGCCGTTCCATCGCCAGCTCAGGCCGGACTCGCAAGCAACCGACTGCAGGGAGACGGGCAACCCCTCGGGCTCGCCGCTGCGCACCTGGGCCACCGGCATGCCCCGCTGGACCGCCAGCGCACCACCGGCGTGATCATTATCAGCATGGCTGAGCAACATCAGGTCCAAACGCTTGATTCCGAGCCGATGCAGGGTCGGTAGCACCACCCGCTCCCCCAGGTCGAAATCGGCGACCCGTGCACCGACGTCATACAGCATCGCGTGATCACGGGTACGCAGGATGAACGACAGCCCCTGCCCCACATCCAGCTGCCAGACCTCCACCTCGCCGTGGGGCACCCGGTGCTGCGGCGGCCAGACCGCCAGCAACAACAGCGGCCAGCCCAGGACCCGCAGCGGTATCCCTTTGGGCAGTAGCAACAACAACGCGCCCAAGGTACTGAGGCCCCATAACCAAAGGGGAATCAGCGGCGCCACCCAGGCCGGCCACAACCCGGCGATCCACCCCAACAAGCGGAACAACAGATCCAGCAGCCCACCGGCCAGCCATAACAACCCTTCACCTACATAAGGTACAGGCAGCAACAAACAGCCCAGCAAAGCCGGCGGCAGGACCAGCAGACTGATCCAGGGCACAGCCAGCAGGTTGGCCAGCGGCCCACTGAGGCTGATAGGCAAGCCAAGGGCCAGCAGCGGCGGCAACAGGCCAATGGCAATCAGCCATTGGGCTCGGGTCCAGCTCTGCCACCAGCGCCAGGTACCCAGGCGACCGGCGAAGGTGAAAATCAGGATCGCCACGGCCGCAAAGGACAGCCAGAACCCGGGCTGCAAGCTGGCTAGGGGCTCGAACAGCAGCACTGCGTTCAGCGCCAGCAACCAGGGCCACCATGCCCCCAGATGACGGAAGCGTAAACGCCAGAACAGTACCAGGGCGACCATCATGCAGGCACGTTGCACCGGCACCTCAAACCCCGCCAACAGGCCATAACCCAGCGCCCCGAGAAAGGCCAGGGCACAGGCCCAGGGCAGCCACGGCCAGCGCTGGGGCCAGGCACCATAACGGGCCAGCCCGGCCACCCCGAGGTAGATCACGCCGGCCAACAGGCTGATGTGTTGCCCGGAAATCACCATCAGATGGACAGTGCCGGTGTCCTGCAACAACTGCCATTCTTCCCGCGTCAGCCCTGAACCATCGCCCATCACCAGCGCCGCCAGACCACCGGCCCGACCGTGGGCCTCTACCCCGAGCACTCGCTGACGCAACCCGTCGCGCCAGGCCTGAGCAGCCGGCGCCAACAATTGCCCATCCTTGACCGTACCGGTAGCACCGATGCGCCGGGCCAGTAGCCAGGCCTGGTAATCAAAGCCGTGAATATTCAACAGTCCCGCCGGGCGCCGGAGCTTGACTGCCAACCGCCAGCGCTCACCGCTGCTGACTGCCGGGCCGCCGTGCCAGGCCAGACGAATCAGCCGCGGCAGACGCTCGCGCCGGGACTGGGAATCTTGCAGCTCGAAACGCACCACACCCGTTCCCCGCTCCGGCAAGCCGCTGACCCGCCCCTCCAGCCAGCGGGTTTGCGCGTCCAGGCGCACAGGTAAACGATCGTCCAGTGCCCATTGCGCGGACACACAAGCCCAAGTGAAACCGAAGAGAAAAAATGCCACTGGATGTGTACGAAACGGCAGCAGCATCAGTGCCAGTATCGCCATCAGCAGCAACAGCCAGCCCGGCGGCAATACCGGCAGAAAACCCAGTGCCAGCAGCCCCGCAGCCAGCGCCAGCATTCCTGTACGCATCAGCCAGCCCATCCTTGGCAGTCCCTACTCTTGGCTTAGCCGAGAATGCGCGGGGCGGCTTTATCATTTGTCACAATGTCTGAATTTTCGCCGACTAGAATCCGGTCATAATCGCGGCCTGACCCGACCGAGAAGCCTTATGCCCCGGCGCTTATTCAAACGCTACATGCCAGATCCGACCAGCATCCGGGAACACAAGTCCTTACGCTTTCTCGGCACTCTGCTGCATGACGCCAACCTCTGGCACCTCAATCGGCATTCGGTGGCCCGAGCCATGGCCATAGGCCTGTTCGCCGCCTTTATCCCGATCCCGATGCAGATGCTGCTGGCGGCAGTTCTGGCCATCTGGCTGCGCGGCAATATGCCCATCAGCGTCAGCCTGGTCTGGCTGACCAACCCTATCACCATGCCGCCGGTGTTCTTCTGCACCTATCAACTGGGCGCCTGGATGATGAATGTACCGCCACGCAGCCTGCCCGACGAGCTGACCTGGGAATGGATCAGCAGCCAGCTCAGCACCCTGTGGCAGCCCTTCCTCCTCGGCTCGGTAGTGGCTGGACTGGTGCTGGGGGCCATCGCCTATTGCCTGACCATGCTGTATTGGCGCTGGTGGGTAGGACGCCAATGGCACAGACGCAAGCAAAAGCGCCAGTAACCAACGAAAACGGCCTCCCAAGGGAGGCCGTTTTCATCACTCGGCGAAACGGTTTACTGACGCATGCCACGCCCGCTGACCAACAGCCGGGCACATCCGAGATACAGCACGACAGTGGCCACCAGCATGAAGGTAATGGCCACGCTGATCTTGATGTCCGAGACCCCCAGGATGCCGAAACGGAAGGCGTTGACCATGTGTAGCACCGGGTTGGCCAGGGACACCGTCTGCCAGAACGGCGGCAGCAGGGTGATCGAGTAGAACACCCCGCCCAGGTACGTCAGAGGCGTCAGCACGAAGGTCGGGATGATCGAGATATCGTCGAAGTTGCGCGCAAACACCGCGTTGATAAACCCCAGCAGCGAGAAGATCGTCGCCGTCAGCACCACCACCAGTACAGTCACGCCCAGGTGATGCACCTGCAGCGAAGTGAAGAACAGCGACAGCAGGGTCACGATGACCCCCACCATCAGACCCCGCAGGACCCCGCCCAGGGTGTAGCCGACAAGAATGGTGTGAGGCGACACCGGCGATACCATCAACTCCTCGATGGAGCGCTGGAACTTGCTGCCAAAAAAACTCGATACCACGTTGCCGTAGGAGTTGGTGATCACCGACATCATGATCAAGCCCGGCACGATGTACTCCATATAGGTGAAACCACCCATATCGCCGATCTGCCGACCGATCAGGTTACCGAAGATGACGAAGTACAGGACCATGGTGATAGCCGGAGGCAGCAGGGTCTGCGGCCAGATCCGGGTAAAACGTCGGACCTCGCGATAAACGATCGTGTTCAAGGCCACCAGGTTGGGTTGCAGCTCGGAACTCATACCGCCACCTTCGACAGATTCTTCTCCACCAGGGACACGAACAGCTCCTCAAGTCGGTTGGTTTTGTTACGCAGGCTCAAGACCTCGATGTTCAGCAAGGCCAGCTGGCCGAACAGCGCGGTAATACCCACGGCTTTGTCCACCTGGACTTCCAGGGTGTGGCTGTCCACCAGTCGATTCGGGTAGCCCACCAGTTGTGGCGCCACGCTCATGTCGTGCTTGAGGTCGAGAAGGAAGGTCTCCACATGCAGCTGGCTCAGCAACTGGCGCATGCTGGTGTTCTCGACAATGGTGCCGTGATCGATGATGCCGATGTTGCGGCACAGTTGCTCAGCCTCTTCCAGATAGTGGGTGGTGAGGATGATGGTGATGCCTTTCTGGTTGAGCTCGGTGAGGAAGGTCCACATCGAACGACGCAGCTCGATGTCGACCCCGGCGGTGGGCTCGTCGAGGATCAGCAGACGCGGCTCGTGAACCAGCGCGCGGGCAATCATCAGTCGGCGCTTCATCCCGCCGGACAGGGAGCGCGACGGCACATCGCGCTTGTCCCACAGGCCGAGCTGGGTCAGGTACTGCTCGGCCCGCTCCTTGGCGATTTTCGCCGGAATGCCGTAGTAGCCGGCCTGGGTCACGACGATGTCGAAGGTTTTCTCAAACTGGTTGAAGTTGAACTCCTGCGGCACCACGCCGATACAGCGCTTGAGCGCCGCCGGCTGACGATCCAGGTCGTGGCCGAAGATATTCACGCTGCCGCTGGTCTTGTTCACCAGGGTCGAGAGAATGCCGATGGTGGTGGATTTACCCGCCCCGTTAGGGCCGAGCAAGGCGAAGAAGTCACCTTCGGCGACGTCCAGATCGATACCACTCAGGGCCTGGAAACCGTTGCCGTAGGTTTTGGTTAGCTGCCGGATGGACAGAGCGGAACTCATATCGGATTTACGCACCAAGAAGGGGGAGTTTTATAAGTAAGGGCAGCCCGGCTGGATTGCAACGACGCTGGACGCACGCCATGTTGCGTGCCGACGCCGTGCAAGTACAGTCACGCGTGTTGATAGTGGGTATTAAGTCAACGCGGTCATCACCGCCTGGCGATAGGCCGGACGTTGTTTCAGACGCAGGTACCAAGCCTCCAGATGCGGCAGCGACGGTCGCTCGATGGGCATCTCGAACCAAGCGTAGATGAAACTGCCCAAGGGAATATCACCGACACCGATTTCCGTTCCCGACAGATAAGGTTGCTCGGCCAGCGCCTGATCAACCCGAGACAGCAGGTCGCTGCAAATGGCTTTGGCGGCGTTGATCTGCTCCCAGTCCTGCTGCGGCGCCGGGGTGCGCAACACGCCCCAGAACAGTTGCCGGAAAGGTTCGGCGAATGTCGAGGTGGTCCAGTCCATCCACTTCTCGGCACTGGCCCGAACCTGCACATCGGCGGGATACCAGTGAGTGTTCGCGGCATGCCGGGCTGCCAGGTAACGCACGATGGTGTTGGATTCCCAGAGGACGAAACCTTCGTCTTCAATCAGCGGGATACGCCCGTTGGGGTTCAGCGCCCGGTACTCCGGGGTATCCACCACACCGAAGGCACCACCGGCGTCCAGGGACTGGTAGACCAGCCCCAGCTCCTCAGCGCACCAGAGTGCCTTCCTGACATTCGACGAGTTCTTGCGACCCCAGATCTTCAGCATGACCATCCCTCAGTAATGAATGCCGGGGCAGTCTACGCCTGATCAGCCACGACTCAAATCGCCGTGCATATCCCCCAATGAGCCAGTCAACGGCTCGCCGAACAGGTGCGGATAGCATTTTTCCAGGTGGGCAAAGAAGAAGTTTTCCGGCACATCGGCGAACTGCCCGTGGTCCACCAGATACTCCATCGATTGCTCACCCTGGCGGTTGAAGGGATGAAAAACGCTGTCCTGCACGCCATCAAAATCCAACGGCGCCACATCGAACAACTCGCACAGGCTCTGATTGAACGCCGGAGTGGCCTTGACCCAGCGTCCTTGCAAGAACATCTCGGTATAGCCGTGCATGGCGAACACATCACTTCGCAGCAATTCCAGCAGACGTGGCGTCGACAGATGATTGCGTACGTCTGCCAGGCCGATGCGCGCCGGAATCCCGCAGTGCCGGGCACAGCCGGCCAGCAATGTGGCCTTGGGCACGCAATAGCTTTCGCCGCTGGCCAGAGCATGGCTGCCCCGCAGGGTCTCGGGATCGCGATTGAAGGAGTAGAAGTTGTAGCGCACGGCTTCGCGCACTGCGTAATAGAGGCTCACCGCTTGCTGCACCGGGTCACGGTCCGCACCGCGATGAGATTCGGCGAACTCCACCACCGCCGGGTGGTCACTATCGATGAAGCGGCTGGGACGCAGATACTCGAGCATGGGCATAACCTCCGAGTGAAGCCTGGAGTCTAGCGAGGCACCCGGCCCAGAGATAACGACGTTTCGGCCAAAGATCATGGCCTGCTTGATCAAACGAACCGGGCTTGAAACGCCTGGCCCACCCACAAAGGCTAGCGCTGCACCCACAGCGCCCTGATCACCCGCTTTGTCGGAGGCCGACTAAGCTCTGAGGTGATTTGGACCCCTGGCTTCATGGAGGATTGAATATGCTGTTGTTGTGGATACTGGTTCTGCTGGTTGGCGTTGCCTATCTGGCGCACCGTCGCATCTCTCCCCTGCCCGCCATGGGCGCAGTCGCTGTGTACCTGCTGGCCATGGGCGCGTTCAACCATGCTCCCGGCTGGCTGCTACTGGTTTTCTGGGTACTGCTGGCAGCGGTTGTCGCCCCTCTGCTGCTGCCCGACCTGCGGCGTAAATACTTCAGCGCACCGTTGTTCAGCTGGTTTCAAAAGGTCTTGCCGCCAATGTCGCAAACCGAGCGCGATGCCATCGATGCCGGCACGGTCTGGTGGGACGGCGAACTGTTCAGCGGTCGTCCGGACTGGAACACCTTGCTGGCCTACCCCAAGGCTCAGTTGACTGCAGAAGAGCAGGCCTTTATCGACGGCCCCGCCGAAGAACTCTGCGCCATGGTCAGCGACTGGCAGATCGGCCAGCACATGGACCTGCCAGCCCAAGCCTGGGCGCACATCAAGGAACATGGCTTCTTTGCCCTGATCATTCCCAAGGAATTCGGCGGCAAGGGTTTCTCCGCCTACGCCCACTCTCAGGTGGCGATGAAACTGGCCACCCGCAGCGGCGACCTGGCGTCCACCGTGATGGTGCCCAACTCTCTCGGCCCGGCAGAACTGCTGTTGCATTACGGCACCGATGAGCAGCGCAATCACTACCTGCCGCGCCTGGCCCGAGGTGACGACATCCCCTGTTTTGCCCTCACCGGCCCACTGGCCGGCTCCGATGCCGGGGCCATGCCCGACACCGGGATCATCTGCAAAGGCCAATGGCAGGGTGAAGAAACCATCGGCCTGCGCCTGAACTGGGAAAAGCGCTACATCACCCTGGGGCCGGTAGCGACCTTGCTCGGCCTGGCCTTCAAGGCTCACGATCCGGACCATCTGCTGGGCGATCAGGAAGACCTGGGCATCAGTCTGGCACTGATTCCCACCGATACTCCCGGGGTGGAAATCGGCCGTCGCCACCTGCCCCTGGGCGCCGCCTTCATGAACGGCCCGAACTCCGGCAAGGACGTGTTCATTCCCCTGGACTTCCTTATCGGTGGCCAGGAGATGCTCGGCAAGGGCTGGATGATGCTGATGAACTGCCTGTCGGTGGGCCGCTCGATCTCGCTGCCCGCCGTGGGTACCGGCGCCGCCAAGTTCACCAGCCTGGTGACCGGCCAATACGCTCAGGTACGGGAACAGTTCAATGTGCCACTGGCCGCCTTCGAAGGAATCCAGGAAGCTCTGGCCCGCATCGGCGGCAACGCCTGGCTGATGGACAGTGCGCGCATGCTCACCGCCAATGCCGTGGACCTGGGGGAAAAACCCTCGGTGCTGTCGGCGATCCTCAAATACCACCTCACCGAGCGTGGCCGCGAATGCATCAGCCACGCCATGGACGTGCACGGCGGCAAGGGCATCATCATGGGGCCCAACAACTATCTGGGCCGCAGTTGGCAGGGAGCGCCGATCTTCATCACCGTGGAAGGCGCCAACATTCTCTCGCGCAACCTGATGATTTTCGGCCAGGGGGCGATCCGCTGCCATCCGTTCGTACTCAAGGAAATGGCCCTGGCCGGACGCGAAGACCATGCGCAGGCACTGCAAGAGTTCGACTCCCTGCTGCTCAAGCACATCGGTTTTGCCGTGAGCAATGCCGCCAGCACCCTGGTGCTGAACCTCGGTCTCGGCCACTTCGAACACGCCCCTGGCGACAAGATCAGCCAGGGTTATTTCCGTGCGCTGAACCGTCAGGCGGCGGCCTTCGCCCTATTGGCCGATCTGTCCATGATGCTCCTGGGAGGCGAACTGAAACGTCGCGAACGCCTGTCCGCACGCCTGGGCGACGTGCTCAGCCACCTGTACCTGGCCTCGGCGGCACTCAAGCGCTATCACGATCTCGACTCCCCGGAATACCTGCATCCCCTGCTGGCCTGGGCCATGGAAGAAAGCCTCGGCCATTCCGAGCGCGCCCTGGATGAATTGCTCAACAACTTCCCCAATCGCGTCTTCGGCTGCCTGCTGCGAGTGCTGGTGTTCCCCTTCGGCCGTCGCCATACAGGCCCCTCGGACCAGTTGGATGCCGAAGTGGCGGCGATCATCGGTCGCGCCCAGGGCGATCCGGCGCTGGAAGCGGTACTTGCCGGTTGCTACCGCCCACAATCCACAGACGACCCGGTGGGCGCCCTGCAACACGCCTGCAACCTGCTGAGTGCAGCCCAGCCACAGCAGAAGAAACTCCACGAAGCGCTGAAAAGTGGCCAGGTCAAACCAGCTGCTGGCGAATCGGCCATCGACGCAGCACTGGAGGCCGGTGTGCTGCAGGCGGCCGAGGCACAAACCTTGCGCGAAGCCGAAGCGGCGCGGCGCAAAGTCATCGATGTGGATGACTTCGCCAAGGAACAACTGACCTTGAGCGAGGGCAAGACCCGCTAGGCGGGCGCCCTCGCGGCAGGTCGATTATGAAACCGGGCGCGGGAGCTATATACTCCCGCGCCCGTTTTGCTCTTGAGGACCCTGTCATGTCCAACGTCGTCGCCGATCACCTCGTCCTCCTGGACCACCTGCGCAGCATCCTGGTAGCCGTGGGAGAAGCCGAACAGGTTCCCGAAGAAAGCCACGCCCTGTTCCTGGAACGTTTCGATGAACTGCGTGCGTCGCTGCCGATCGACCCGATCGAAAGCCAGTACCTGGGCCAGGACCTGCTGTGCCAGATCATCCAGCGCTATCCGCAGATCGCTCACCTGGTGCCTCGCGACCTGTTGTGGTACTTCGCCGGTGACTGCCTGCACTACATGCCCGATGATGAGATCGACCTGTACCAAGCCCTGGAAGAGCGTCGCTTCGAAGCCGAGCAGAACGACGAACCCTTTGACTGGAACCAGGAAAAGCAGCTGCTGGCACTCTCCGCCCAAGACAGCAAGCACTGATAGCTGCGCCTGCCGCAGCCAAGGCCCGTCCGGTTTGACCGACGGGCCTTTTTTTGTGCCGGGCTTTCGCTGGCAAGCCTGCGCCTACGGAGCGCGCTCCGCTTTGCCCGGCCGATTCAGGGTTGGCTCCCTGGCCAGGCATTCCACCAGGTAGTCGATGAACACCCGTAGTTTCGGCGGCAGGTAGCGGGTCGGCGAATGCAATAACCAGGCGCCGCCGTGGTAGGACGCCAGGAAGGTCCACTCCGGCAGCACCTGCTCGATCAACCCCTGCTCCAAGGCATGACGTGCGGTGAAATACGGCAGGCTGCCAATGCCCAGATGCTGCAGCACCGCATCCAGGCGCACCCCGGTGTGGTTGGCGGCATAACGCCCGCGCACACCGACCGTCACCGCCTTGCTGCCCTGGGTGAATTTCCAGCGCGCATCGCTGGAGGTTTCCCCCAGGTAGATGCAACTGTGCTGGCGCAGATCCTGAGGGTGAACGGGCGTGCCATGCTCCGCCAGGTACTGCGGCGTGGCGCAAAGCAGGTGATCGATGCGCAACAACTGACGACCGATCAACCCCGGCGGCGGACGATCGGTGATGCGAATCGCCAGGTCGACATTGTCATCAATCAGGTCGACATCGCGGTCCTCATGCAGCAACTCCACATCCACCTTCGGGTAGCGCCGAAGAAACTCCGGCATGTGCGGGTGCACCACGAAACGCCCCACCGCCTTGGGTACACTGACCCGTACCACGCCTTCGGCCTCATGGGTGAACTGGCCACTGATCTCCATCACCGAACGGGCGGCGCTGACCATCTCGCTGCAGCGCTTGAAAACCTCCTCGCCGCCATCGCTCAAACGCAGCTTGCGGGTGGTGCGCTGCAGCAGACGCGTGGCCAGGGCCTTCTCCAGGCGCGAGATGCTGCGACTCACCGCCGACGGTGACGAGCCCAACTGGCGCGCAGCCTCGGAGAAGCTGCCGGTCTCCACGACCCTGACGAAGATCGCCATTTCCGCCAGCAAAGGCAGGGATAGATTTATGCTCATGACGCAATAGTCCATTGAGTTTCGAACGGATTATCACGCAATTATCCAACCCGCATAATAAAAAAACACTTCGCTCCAGGGTTTGAGAAATGACGCTTCGCCTGTATTACCAACATGACCAATTGACCGCCCAGGTAGAAGTACTGAGTTGCACGCCCCACGACGACCTGTTCGCCACGACACTGGACGCCACACCCTTTCATCCCCAGGGCGGCGGCCAACCCAGCGACACCGGCTGGATCGGTGCAGCTCAAGTGCAGCGCGTAATGCAGGAAGGCGAGCAGATCGTGCATTACCTAGACCAACCCCTGAAGCCAGGGGTCTTTGAGGCGCTGGTGAATGAGACGCAGCGCCTGTTCAATAGTCGCATGCATTCCGCCGGACACCTGATCGGCCACTTCGTGCAGAGCCAGGGCTGGACACCAATCAAGGCCCATCACTGGCCGGGAGAGGGACGGGTGTCGTTCAAGCCGAGAGAACAGCCCGAGGAAATTGATGGTGCCAGCGTGCAGAGCGCCATCGAGCAGTGGGTCAACGCAGATTTAGAGCGCCACATCCTGATGGAGAGCGGATCGCGCCAGATCAGTTTTGGCCCATTGCCGGCTTATGGCTGCGGCGGCACTCACGTACGCCACCTGCAAGCACTGGGACAGGTAACCATCAGCTCGATCTCGGAGAAGAAAGGCATCCTCTCGGTCTGCTACAGCCTCGACTGAAAAACCTCGCACTCACCTACCTAGCTACCAGCCTTGCGGAGTCAGCATGCTGTCCAATTATCTCGGCGAGTTTCTCGCCCTGGCTGTCGTTCACTTTCTCGCCGTGGTCGCACCCGGACCGGACTTTGCCGTCACCATCCGCCAGAGCGTGCGCTTCGGTCGCATGACCGGAGTCTGTACGGCCCTGGGGATCGGCGCAGGAATTTCCGTGCACGTGCTCTACACCCTGCTGGGGGTCGGCGCACTGATGCACGCCACGCCCTGGTTGCTGAGCGCCGCCAAACTGCTCGGTGGTGCCTACATTCTTTACTTGGGCGTCAGCTTGCTGCGCAGCAAGGCCAAGACCACAGTTCCAGGCGATAGCGCGCAGGACGAGCCACGGCAAACCTTGCTGCGCGCATTTGCCACCGGCTTTCTGACCAACGCCACCAACCCCAAGGCGACACTGTTCTTCCTGGCAATCTTCACCACGCTGGTCAGCGCCACCACCCCATTGAGCATCCAGGCTTTGTATGGCGCCTGGATGTGCCTGGTGAACGCCCTGTGGTTCGTCACCGTTGCGCTGTTCTTTTCCAGCGCCCGGGTACGCCTGCAGTTCATGCGCCTGGGCCACTGGTTCGAGCGTTGCATGGGGCTGATCCTGGTGTTGTTTGCCGGGCGCCTGCTGTTATCGCTGTAAGCGCCACAACGACGAAGGCCCGCACAGCCAGGCTGGCGGGCTTTTTTATTGCGCAACAGCGCGAAAAGCTGAATCGCAGACAAACAAAAACGCCACTCAATGAGCGGCGTTTTTGTGAAATTGGAGCGGGAAACGAGACTCGAACTCGCGACCCCGACCTTGGCAAGGTCGTGCTCTACCAACTGAGCTATTCCCGCAAATGGCGTCCCCTAGGGGACTCGAACCCCTGTTACCGCCGTGAAAGGGCGGTGTCCTAGGCCACTAGACGAAGGGGACACGCTACCCGGAACACATGGTGTGTGTTTCGGTGTCCAGCCCCGCATCCGAAGATTTGGTTCTGGTTTCACTCAGCCCTGCCCGAGAGCAGTGCTGTTTAAAATTGGAGCGGGAAACGAGACTCGAACTCGCGACCCCGACCTTGGCAAGGTCGTGCTCTACCAACTGAGCTATTCCCGCAATGGCGTCCCCTAGGGGACTCGAACCCCTGTTACCGCCGTGAAAGGGCGGTGTCCTAGGCCACTAGACGAAGGGGACACGCTAAAACATTCACTTCCTTCAACGTTTCGCTATTTGCTTTCCATTGAAAGTGGCGCGCATTCTATGGATGCTTTGGGGGGCCGTCAAGCCCCAGATATATTTTTATTTAAATCAATGACTTCGGGGTAGTTTGAGGCCCGCTTCGGGCTTTTCTGCCGTCCGTGCTTTGACGCCTATATTCTGGCACTCGACAAGGCGTTATAGTCCTCCGCAGTCGATGATGGCAATTTGAACCCAGGGAGCTCCTGGTCGTTTGCCACCTAATATAAGCAGCGCTATTGATGCTCTGCTCGTCGAGCGACGCTATGCGTCTAAATGCCAAGCCACTACACTCGCACGCGAATCCTATAACGAGGTTTTAACGGTGACACCACTCATGATCACCCTGCTGGTAATAGCCGGGATCGCACTATTGATCGCCATTGGCTACATGAACCATGTGGTGGAAAACAACAAACTGGAAAAAGCCCGTACCAAGGTCGAACTCAATGATCGCCTGCGTCGCTGTGGCGAAATCACCGAAACCTTTCCCGGCCAATTCATGTCGCCAGCTCTCAAGCTGCTACTGACACGCCTGGAACTCAATGTTGTGCAGCGCATGCTCAACCTCGACAAGACAGATACAGCCCTCAAGGCGCGTCAGGCCGAGCTCAATACGCTGATCGGCCAGGGTGAGTCGATCCCGGTGAACAATCCGCCGGCGCCAATCCAGACCGAAGCCAAGGCCAAGGATGTACGTTTCCTGCTGGAAGCCATGCACGGCCAGGTGACCCGTGCCGCCCATGACGGTTTCCTGCAGCCCAACGAAGCCAAGCGCTGGATCAAGGAAATCCGCCATATCCTGGTGCTGCTGCATATCGAGTTCTTCAACAACCTGGGCCAATACGCCCTGCAGCAGAACCAGCCGGGCCAGGCGCGCCTGGCCTTCGAACGCGGCGTGCAATACCTGCGTAAACAGCCGGACCCGGCGACCTACAAGGAACAGCTGGAGTACCTGGATAAACTCCTGGCACGGGCCAACTCCATGGTGCTGTCCACCCTTGAGCCGGCGCAAGATGAGGTCAATGAACTGACCCAGGGCCTGAAGACCGTGGAAGCCGACGCCGACTGGAAGAAGAAAGCCATCTACGACTGAGATGAAAAACCCTTGCCCGACGCGTCAATCGCCGGGCAAGGGTTCGATAGCGCAGCGCCCTCCCCACCGCTACAAGCGGAAATGCCCCACCATCCCTTTCAACTCGACGCCCAACTGCGCCAGCTCAATGCTCGACGCAGCGTTGCCCTGCATGGCCAGGGAAGACTGATCGGCACTGGCACGAATGCTGGTGACGCTGCGATTGATCTCTTCGGCCACCGAACTCTGCTGCTCGGCAGCGGCGGCGATCTGCTGGTTCATCTGTTGGATCAGTGACACCGCTGCAGCAATGCTGCCTAGGGCGCTTTCAGTTTGCAGGGCATCGCTGACCGCCAGCTTCACCAGTTCACCACTGCTCTGGATCTGCTGCACCGAAGAGTCGGCAGCCACGTGCAAGGCGCTCACCAGGCGCGCAATTTCCTCGGTGGACTGCTGGGTGCGCTTAGCCAAGGCCCGCACTTCATCGGCGACCACTGCAAAACCCCGGCCCTGCTCTCCTGCCCTGGCGGCTTCGATAGCGGCGTTGAGGGCCAGCAGGTTGGTCTGCTCGGCAACACTCTTGATCACATCCAGCACACTGCCGATGTTGTCGATTTCCGTACTCAGGCTCTCTATACCGCTGCTGGCACGGGTCGCGGAATCTGCCAACTGTTCGATCCGCTGCATGCTCTGGCGCACCACCCGCTGGCCGCCTTCCACCTTGTCATCCGCCGCCTGCGCGGCCTGGGCCGCTTCCTCAGCATTGCGCGCCACGTCGTGCACCGTGGCAGTCATTTGATTCATGGCAGTGGCCACTTGCTCGGTTTCTTCTTTCTGGGTGCTGACTTCAAGGTTGGTCTGCTCGGTCACCGTGGACAGCGACTGGGCCGAATTCGCCAGTTGCTCGATCCCGGCCTGCAGGCCACTGACGATACCGCTCAGGCCACTGCCCATCTGCTGCATTGCCTGCATCAACTGGCCGATCTCGTCACGCCGGGTCACCACCACGCTGGTAGTCAGGTCCCCCGCGGCAATCTGCTGGGCCACATGCATCACGCTGCGCAGCGGACGAACAATCAGGCGGGTGATGCTCAACGCCGCCAACAAGCCCACCAGCAGGGCCAGGGCCGAGGAGCCGATAATCAGCCAGGAGTTCTTCTCCAGCTCCCCTTGCATCGACTGGTCTTCAGCCAGATAAGCCTGATCAACCCGCGCCATCACCCGGGCCGCGCGCTCATGCAACTGTTGATAGACCTGCTTCTCCTGGGCCAGCAGGCCGGTGTATTCGTTGAGTTTCTCGCTGAAGTTACCGATGTGCCCCGACACTTCATTGAGCACGGTCTGATAACCCGCATCCTTGACCGCCGCCTTCAACTGTTCGGCCTGGGCCAGGGCCTGTTCGGCCTGTTCGATCTTGCCTTGCTCGGCACTATCCTGGTCACCGCCCTTGCGATTCTGATCCAGGCGCACCCGGGCTTCGTTCATAGCCTGCAGCATCAGGCGCGAGACCTGGCTGATCTGATTGGCTTGCTCGATGAGTTCGGCGCCTTCCTTGCCCTGGGAATCCTTCAGCGCATAGGCGCCGTCATCCGCCAGCCCGGCCTGCAGCACGTCGAGGTTGTTGGCCACGCTGGACACCGACCAACTGGCCATTTCCAGGGCCAGGTCCTTGGCCTGGGTCAGTTCGACGAACTCATCAAAGGCCTTGCGATAATCCGCCAGGGCCAACTCGACATCAGCCATGGCCACTTGGTTGGCCGGGGATTGCCCCTTGAGCTGCAGGGCCAGGGCCAACAGAGCGGCCAGGCTTTCATGCAGGCTGTCGACGGTCTTGGCGTCGCCATGCAAAGCATAATCCTGCTCCAGCAGGCGCACCTTGAGCACGCCACTGTTGAGCTGCGACATCTGCTTGAGGCCATCAAAACGCTGGCTGATGGTTTGCAGGGACCAGACGCCAATGCCGGCCACCAGGGCCGTCAGGAGCAATACCAGGGCAAACCCGATGCCCAGTTTCTTGGCCATGCCCAAGTTGGCAAAACGTCCACTCGCGGTCGAAGTCATGCTGTGCAGCCCCCTTCCAGTCCCAATGGCAATAGGGCCATTTTGTCTAAGTGAAGGGTCGCAACGGTGCGTACCGACGCACAAGTCTCTGACATCGGAATAATGGCAAAAAGCTACGTCAAGGTCGTTTTCAGGACACTGGAGGTCGATTCCACAAGGCACCCGGCGGCCCGCGCCGCCCAGAACCCGCCCCTCCACTCAGATTGCGGTGGCACCACCGTCGACGGCCAACGCATGGCCGGTGGTAAAGGCGGCGCCATCGCTGCACAGATAGAGCACGGCACTGGCGATTTCCTCGACCGTACCGATGCGGCCCACCGGATGCATCGCCGCGGCGAATTCGGCCTTCTTCGGGTCTGCCTCATAGGCACGACGGAACATATCGGTGTCGATCACCGCCGGACATACGGCATTCACCCGAATTTTCTTCTTCGCGTACTCGATGGCCGCCGACTTGGTCAGGCCGATCACCGCATGCTTGGAGGCCGCATAGATGCTCATTTTCGGTGCCGCGCCCAAACCCGCCACCGAGGCCGTATTGACGATGGCACCACCGCCCTGGGCGAGCAGCAGCGGCAACTGGTACTTCATGCACAGCCACACCCCTTTGATGTTGACCCCCATGATGGCGTCGAACTCGTCCAGGGAGCCCTCGGCCAGCCGGCCCTTCTCGATCTCGATCCCGGCATTGTTGAAGGCATAGTCGAGGCGGCCATAGGCTTCGACGGTACAGGCCATGAGGTTTTGTACATCAGCCTCCAGTGTGACGTTGCAACGCACGAACGACGCCTCGCCACCCGCCGCTCGAATCAGCGCAACAGTGCCTTCGCCTCCGGCCACATCCAGGTCCGCCACCACCACCTTCAGACCTTCTGCAGCGAACGCCAGGGCCGTCGCCCGGCCGATACCATTGGCCGCGCCAGTCACCAGGGCCACCTGGCCGGAAAACCTCATGCTCATTGCTCAGTTCCTCGATCAATTACGGGTCAACCACCCGAGCCAATCTAGCCACAGCCAGCCTTGCTCGCGTCAGCACTATCAAAAGGCCGGTTGGGTCCTTATGCATCCGGGTGATGAAAGTGCCTGGGCCTTCATCACGGCATTGGATTGGCCCCCATTCGGCGGGCCGGCAAACCTTGCGGCATCGGCTTCGAGGGTCTATCAACTAGTGTTTCGTTCCCCCCTTTGAGTGCCTGCCATGACCAGCCTGACCAACCGCCAGTTCCTGCTCGCCAAACGTCCCGTCGGCGCGGCCACCCGCGAAACCTTCACCTACCAGCAGGTTGCAGTAGGCGAACCTACCGCGGGGCAGATCCTAGTGCAGAACCAATACCTGTCCCTGGATCCGGCCATGCGTGGCTGGATGAATGAAGGCAAGTCCTATATTCCGCCGGTGGGCATTGGTGAGGTGATGCGCGCGCTCGGGGTGGGCCAGGTGATTGCCTCGAACAATCCGGGGTTCGCGGTTGGCGATTACGTCAATGGTGCCCTGGGCGTGCAGGACTACTTCCTCGGCGAGCCTCGGGGCTTCTACAAGGTCGACCCCAAGCTTGCACCGCTGCCGCGCTACCTATCGGCCCTGGGCATGACCGGCATGACCGCCTACTTCGCCCTGCTGGATGTTGGCGCACCGAAGGCCGGTGACACCGTGGTGTTGTCCGGCGCCGCCGGCGCGGTGGGCAGCATTGCCGGGCAGATTGCCAAGATCAAGGGCTGCCGTGTGGTGGGCATCGCCGGCGGCCAGGACAAATGCCAATTCCTCATCGACGAACTGGGTTTTGACGGCGCCATCGACTACAAGAACGAAGATGTCCACGCCGGGCTCAAGCGCGAGTGCCCAAAAGGCGTCGACGTGTTTTTCGACAACGTCGGTGGCGACATCCTCGATGCAGTGCTCAGCCGCCTGAACCTCAAGGCGCGGGTGGTGATTTGCGGCGCCATCAGCCAGTACAACAACGACGCGGTCAAGGGTCCGGCCAACTACTTGTCGCTGCTGGTCAACCGCGCGCGCATGGAGGGCTTCGTGGTGATGGACTATGCCGCTCAGTACGCCGCCGCCGGGCAGGAAATGGCCGGCTGGATGGCCACGGGGCAGCTCAAGAGCAAGGAAGACATTGTCGAGGGACTGGAGACGTTCCCGGAAACGCTGATGAAGCTGTTCAGCGGGGAAAACTTCGGCAAACTGGTGCTGAAGGTCTGAAAACAAGCCAGCCCCGGAATCGGGGCTGGCTCAGGTGCCGGACCTGGATTACCGGCGTCGGCACCATCGGATCGCAGCGAGCCGGTTGTTACAGGGCCAGTTCGGCCACGACATCGGCCAAGGCCTTGGCCGGGTCAGCCGACTGGCTGATGGGGCGGCCGATCACCAGGTAATCGGAACCGGCATCCAGGGCCTGGCGCGGAGTCAGAATCCGCCGCTGGTCGTCCAGGGCGCTGCCCGCCGGACGAATCCCCGGGGTCACCAGTTGCAGGGACGGGTGAGCACTCTTCAAGGCCTGGGCCTCCAGGGCCGAGCACACCAGGCCGTCCATGCCGGCCTTTTGCGCCAGCGCGGCAAGGCGCAAAACCTGCTCCTGGGGCTCGATGTCCAGGCCGATGCCAGCCAAGTCCTCACGCTCCATGCTGGTCAGCACGGTGACACCGATCAGCAGGGGCTTGGGGCCGCTGCGCTGGTCGAGCACATCGCGGCAGGCGGCCATCATGCGCAGGCCGCCGGAGCAGTGCACATTGACCATCCATACGCCCATTTCCGCAGCGGCCTTGACCGCCATCGCAGTGGTGTTCGGAATGTCGTGGAACTTCAGGTCCAGGAACACTTCGAAGCCCTTGTCCCGCAGGGTCCCGACAATTTCGGCGGCGCAGCTGGTGAACAGCTCCTTGCCGACCTTGACCCGGCACAGTTTCGGGTCCAGTTGATCGGCCAGTTTCAGCGCGGCGTCACGGGTGGGGAAATCCAGGGCGACGATGATAGGAGTCTGGCAGATGGACATGAAGGGGCTCTCAGGCAAGTCGAAATCGGCGCGGATTGTAGCGCAAGCCGCGCCGATCCGGGACCCGACGAGCGCTATTTCATCCTCAACGGCAGCCCACACCGACGATCCGCCCGGTAAATAGCCCTGGCTGCCGGGTATTTGTATCAACCCGGATACACTGAAGACACGCCAGCAACAATCCGCAGCGCTACCCTCGCCAGCCGCAATACCCTCGAACAGCACTTCCAGCCCTCGGGCCGGACGCCTATGCTGAAGCCACAACCTCGTCGCCACCCTCTGGTGGCCGGCAGCCTACCTGGCAGATGACCGCACCTATGCATACCACTCCAGCCCCTCTGTACGACGACTCCAAAGCCCCGGTCAATGGCGACGACAAGCGCTGGAATACCCGAGCCCTGATCGTCGACGACGACGTACCGATCCGCGAGCTGCTGATCGACTACCTGGCGCGTTTCAATATCCACGCCAGTGGCGTCACCGACGGTGCCGCGATGCGCCAGGCCCTGCAGGCCGAACACTTCGACGTGGTGGTGCTCGACCTGATGCTGCCCGGTGAAGACGGCCTGTCCCTGTGCCGCTGGTTGCGTACCGAGTCGGACATTCCGATCCTCATGCTCACCGCCCGTTGCGAACCCACCGACCGTATCATCGGCCTGGAACTGGGGGCCGACGACTACATGGCCAAGCCTTTCGAGCCTCGGGAGCTGGTGGCACGGATCCAGACCATTCTGCGCCGGGTCCGTGATGATCGCAGCGAACAACGAGCCAATATCCGCTTCGACAACTGGCGCTTGAACAGCGTCCTGCGCCAGCTGATCTCTGCCGATGGCCTGGTGGTACCTCTTTCCAACGCCGAGTTTCGGCTGCTCTGGGTGTTCATCGAGCGCCCGCGTCGGGTGCTGAGCCGTGAACAACTGCTGGATGCGGCTCGCGGCCGCTCCATCGAGGCCTTTGATCGCAGCATCGACCTGCTGGTGTCGCGCCTGCGGCAGAAGCTCGGGGATGATCCGAAATCACCGCAGTTGATCAAGACTGTACGCGGTGAAGGCTATCTGTTTGATGCCCGAGACATCGGCTGATGCGTGGGCGCTTCGATACGCTGTTCGGCCGCCTGTTCGGTGTCCTGCTGATCGCGATCGTGCTCGCCCACCTGCTGGCGTTCTTCTGGTTTCACCACTACGGGCCTCCGCCCCCGCCACCGCCCATGTCCGCGAGCTTGAGCAACGGCCAGCCACCCGGCCAGCCCCCAGCCTATCCAAGACGGCCACCACGGCCCTGGTTCGGCGGCCCGCTGGTGCCGCTGACGTTCCAGTTCATTTCCTTGATCATCGCTGCCTGGTACGGCGCCAAGCTGCTGTCACGACCCATCCAGCGCCTCAGCGAAGCTGCTGAACGCTTGAGTGAAAACCTCGACAGCCCGCCCCTGGAAGAAGTCGGCCCCCGTGAGGCACGGCAAGCGGCCAATACCTTCAACCAGATGCAAAAGCGCATACGCGAACAGGTGCAGCAACGCGGGCGCATGCTCGGCGCCGTGTCCCATGACCTGCGCACCCCGCTTTCACGGCTGAAATTGCGCCTGGAACAGATCGAGGACAGCAAGCTGCAAGGGCAGATGCGCCAGGACCTGGACGACATGATCAAAATGCTCGATGCCACCCTCAGCTACCTGCATGAACAGCGCACCAGCGAGGCCGAGCAATGGATGGACGTGCAGGCACTGGTGGAGTCGCTGTGCGAGAACGCTCAGGATCAGGGCGCCAAGGTCCAGGCACAGGGCCATTGCGCGCCGCTGCTGGTGCAGCCCATGGCTCTGCAATCATGCATCAACAACCTGCTGGACAACGCCTTGCGATATGCCGGCCAGGCCACCCTGGCCCTGGAAGACAACCGTGAACACCTGCTGATCAAGGTCATCGACCACGGGCCGGGCATCGCAGCCGACAAGCGCGAGGCCGTGTTCGAGCCGTTCTTCCGCCTCGAAGGCTCGCGCAACCGCAACTCCGGCGGCGTCGGCCTGGGCATGACCATCGCCCGCGAGGCGGCGGGACGCATGGGCGGCCAGTTGCTTCTCGACGAAACCCCCGGCGGCGGCCTGACCGCGGTATTGCGTCTGCCCCGGCCCTGAGCGCCTTGTGTACCCATAGGTACAAAACGCCAATACCCAGGATAACTACCCCCCTGAGCCTGCATGAGCCGGAGCCCCCACCGGCTCTATTCATCCGCAGGGAGTGAGTCCAATGATCGGTAGCGTCAGCAGTAACCATTCGAGCTGCTACAGCTCCAGCAGCACCTCCAGTACCAGCCGTGGCCAGCAATTGCAGAAGGAGCTGTTTGCCAAGCTCGACAGCAACGGCGATGGCGCAGTGGACCAGGACGAGCTGAAAAACGCGCTGTCACAGAAGAGCGACAATCGCATCCTGGTCAGCCTGAGCAAGAACTTCAGCGACCTGGACACTGATGGCAACGGCAGCCTGAGCAGTGACGAGATGGCCACCATGGCACCGCCCGCGCATGACCACGCGCCCAATACCGAACTCGCGGATGCCCTGCTCAGCGCCCTGGACAGCAATGGCGACGGTGTCATCAGCAGTGATGAACTGAACAGCGGCTTGAGCAGTGCTGGCAGCAGTGCCGACAGCAAACAGATCTTCTCGGCTCTGGACAAGAATCAGGACGGCACTGTCAGCCTCGATGAACTGGCCGCCAGCCTGGCGCCGCCACAGCCGCCACAGCAGGGCTCCGGCAACCAGCTGTTCAGCCAACTCGACAGCGACTCGGACGGCAGTATCAGTGCCACGGAACTGAGCAGCGCCTTGCAGGCCCGCGACAACGGCTCAGGCAGCAACAGCAGTTCGGCGCTGCTGAAGATCCTCGATAGCGACAGCAGCGCTGGCATCAGCAGCGAAGAGCTCAAGGCCACGCTGCATGCCGGGCGCAGCCAGGACAGTGACACCCAGGGCGAACAGGCCAGCGTCGCCGATGCCCTGGGCAAGATGATCGCCAACCTGAGCAAGCAGTATCAGTTGAACGCCACCCGCAGTGTCGGCGGCGGCGTCAACGTCGCCGCCTGATAGGCCCTTGCCGTTCCCTTGCGGAGCGGCAATCGAGGTTTCACTGTGGTTCCTGGGCCCGGGCCTGGCTGGCGCTCCAGTCCAGCAGCAGGCTGTAGGCCACTGCTAGCAGGGTCGGGCCGATAAACAGACCGATGAAGCCGAAGGCAATCAGGCCGCCGAACACCCCAAGCAGCACGATCACCAGGGGCAGGTTGCCGCCGCGGCTGATCAGGTACGGCTTGAGCACGTTGTCGACGCCACTGATGATGAACGTACCCCAGATCCCCAGGAACACCGCCATGCCGTACTCGCCTTTCCAGGCCAGCCAGGCGGTGGCCGGAATCCATACCAAGGGCGGCCCCATGGGAATCAGGCTGAGCAGGAAGGTGACAATCCCCAGTACCAGCGCTCCCGGTACACCGGCAATGATGAAACCGATCAGCGCCAGCAGGCCCTGGGCCGCCGCCGTACCGATCACCCCGTTGACCACACGCTGCACGGTGCCAGCGACCAGGTCGATGTAGTAACCGGCACGCTCGCCGATCAATCGCTCCAGCAATTTGTGCACGAACAGCGCCAGACGCGGACCGTCGCGGTAGAAAAAGAACACGAAAACAATGCTCAGGGTCAGCTCGAGGATGCCCCCGCCGATCTGCGCGCTACGGGCCAGCAACCAGTTGCCCACTTGCCCCAGGTACGGCTTGACCGCCAGCATCAGGGCCGCGCCCTGCTGGTCGATGCTGTTCCACCAGCCTACCGCCCGCTCCCCGATAAAAGGCAGGCTCGCCAGCCAGTCCGGCGCAGCGGGCAGGCCATCGACCTGCACATCCTTGATAAAGACCGTGGCATCGCGCACATGGTCCGCCAGGTTGAGGCCAAGCCAGACCAGGGGCGCTGCCACCAGCAGCATCCAGCCCAGGGTCAGCAGGGCTGCGGCCAGGGACTCGCGCCCGTTGAGCCAGCGGGTCAGTAAACGCATCAGCGGCCAGCTGGCAAACGCCAGGACTGCACCCCAGAACAGCGCCGACCAGAACGGTGCCATCACCCAAAAGCTGGCACCAAAGAGCACCAGGAGCAGGATCTGCACCAGCAGGCGATCGTTATTGAGCATGAAATGTCTCGCGCAAGGATAACCAGTGAAGAGTAGGCGAACCCGCAATCGCGGGTTGCCCAAAACAGCTTAACGCAGCAGTTCGAAGTGTAGGCCAGCAGTATCGGTGTTACCGGTTTCCATCCGCCTCGCCAGCACTCCTTGCCCGATCAAGGCCTGACGCCAGGCTTCGGCCTGCTTCCCGGACAGGCTGACGCGCAGGGTGGTATCCAGATTCAGCCCGCGGGACAGCAGGTTGAGCCAGGTCGGCTGGGGATCCGTCAGTTTCGGAAAGTCCAGTTTTCCGGTGTCTTTCAACTGCCGCAGCAGGGTCGCCGAGGTCGGCAACAAATCCCCCAAGGGGGCTGCGGCGTCGAACTGTTCCACATGCAGATAAGCCCGACGGTTACCTCGAGTAATGCCGTACAGGGCTACCAGAGAGTTGTCCTGGGGCGCCGCCAGCCGCAGCAACAGATAGGCCTGCTGCTCATCGGCGCCAAACAGCTTGGCATTGCCGAACACCTCGTTGGCCCACAGGCTACTCTCGCCGCAATCACGCGCCTGGCACCAGAACAGCAGCTCGGCGCCCTGCTTCTGCAAGGCCTCCCGAGCCAGGGTGAAGGCATCGTTGGAGGTGCGCTCCGCTGGCAGTTGATAGGTGATGGCGGTGAGCTTGCCTCGGGCATTGACCTGGTTGTCAAAGCGCAACTGACCGCTGATCCTGCGGATCGAGCCCAAGGGATAGATGCGCTCCTGCTCCACTTCCGGACGGTAGTCGACGATTTGGGCATCGGTCAGGCGGGGTATCAAGGGCAGGTCATGACTGCCGGGCAGATCGGCGGCAAGCGCCAGGGAGCTTAGCAAGGACAAGCCCAGAACACTGATTGAACGCATGGAAACTCTCATCGGATAAGCATGGCCTGGGCGCCTTTGACGACGTTGGCATCGTCACTGCGTTGCGGAACCTGCAAGCCGCGCTGGACTGCAGGTCGGGCTTCCAGGGCCGCCATCCAGCGTTGCAAGGCAGGCAAACCCTCCACCGAGACACCGGACCACTCATGACCGCGCACCCAGGGGAAGGTGGCGATGTCGGCAATGCTGTAGTCCCCGGCCAGGTAATCGGCCTGTTGCAGACGAGTGTCGAGCACCTCGTACAAGCGCCGGGTTTCGTGTTGATAGCGGTCGATGGCGCCCTGAAGCTTTTCCGGGAAGTAGCGGAAGAACACGTTGGCCTGGCCCTGCATGGGCCCGATGCCGCCCATCTGGAACATCAGCCATTGCATGACGATCGAGCGGCCCTTGGGATCGGCAGGCAGCAATTGACCACTGAGTTCGGCCAGGTACACCAGGATCGCGCCAGATTCGAACACTGCGAAGTCGCCATTGTCGCGGTCGACGATGGCCGGAATACGCCCATTGGGATTGATCTTCAGAAACGCCGGCGCCTTTTGCTCCCGCTTGTCGAAACTCAAGGCGTACACCGTATAGGGCAGGCCGAGTTCTTCAAGCAGGATGGAAACCTTGTGGCCATTGGGGGTCGCAGCGGTGTACAGATCTATCATGGTTGTCTCCCATTTCAACCTGCCCAGCCTCGACAGTTGCCCCCGTCAAGTCAAGGAACGGCGAAAAACCGATTGAAACAGTCTGCGACAAAGCTTGCACCGATCTCATCGTTGAGGTGCAGGTGGTGCCCGCCTGGCAGCTTTTCACGGTTGAAATTGAAGGGTAGACGCTGCAACAGGCTTTCGTGCCTGGCCAGCATGCCGTCGGCGGCCACCACCAGTTGCGTCGGGCAACTGACCCGCTGGACGAAGGACATGGCCTGCTCATCGGTCAGGCGCAGCGGCGAGGCCAGGGTCAGGCGACTGTCGCTGCGCCAGGTATAACCACCGGCCACTGGCATCAGGCCGCGCTGGGCCAGCAGTTCAGCGGCTTCGCGACTGACCGCCACCAGCCCCTGCATGCGCGCCTCGATGGCGCGTTCCAGGGTGCTGTAGACCGGCTTGCGCTTGCCCTGCAGCTCCAGTTGCGCCTGCAGGGCCATACCCAGGCGTTCGGCGGCCCCCTCGCCACTGCTGGTCGGCGGAACAATCCCATCGATCAAGGCCAGGTGGCTGACCCGTTCCGGCAGCGCCGCCGTCAGCACCAGAGAGACAATCGCCCCCAGGGAATGGCCCATCAGGGCAAAACGCCGCCAGCCCAGTTGTTCGGCGACTTGCAGCACGTCATACGCGTAATCCCACAGGGCGTAACCCGCGCCCAGGGGGCGATGCGCGGAATGACCGTGGCCGGCCATGTCCAGGGCAACAATGCGCAGGCCTTTGAGCTTGGGCGCCAGCCGGGCAAAGCTGTTGGCGTTGTCCAGCCAGCCATGCAGGGCGATGACCGGCAAACCGTCCTCGGGCCCGAACAGATGGGCCGCCAGTTCGATATGCGGCAGGCTCAGGCGTACTTCTTCGACGGCGTGGCTCATGCACAACTCCGTGGCTGGCGCAGTTCCCAACGAGTGAACAGGTCCTTGAGCAAGGTCGCAGTGTCCTGGGGCCGCTCAAGGGGAAACATGTGGCCGCCCGGCATGGTCAGCGACTCGCCCTGGGGCATGCGCCCCACGGCACTGGTGTGGTGACGCATCACCACCCGGCTTTGCTGCCCGCGCACCACCGCCAGGGGCACCTTGAGCTGACGAGCACTCCCCGGGCTGGTGTGGGGCACACCACGATAGATGCTGATTTCCGTGGCCGGATCGAAGCGCAGCCGCAAGCGATCACCCACTTGCTGCAGGCCGTGCTGCAAGTAGGCGTCCAGGCACTCCGGATCGAACGCACGAAACAGTGTCTTGTGCGCGAAATAGTGGCGAGCGGATTCGATATCGGCAAACTCCTCGCGGCGCCCCAGGGTACGTCCAGCCGGAGTCAGCCGGTCGATGAAACCGAAGCGCTTGGCTGCGCGGATAACCCATTGGTCGGCCCGGGTCAGCACCGGCGAGTCGAGCATCACCACCCCCCGATACAACTCCGGACAGCGCAAGGCTGCATGCAAGTGCAGTACACCACCGAGCGAGTGCCCTACCCCCCACACCGGTTGCGCCTGCTGTTGCAGGTGGTGGATCAACTCATCCACCAGGCTGCGCCAGTTGTCGTCCACCGGAAAACGCGGGTCGTGGGCATGCTGCGGCAAGTGGGTCACCTCAAACTCAGGCGCCAGGGCAGCGAACAGCTTGCCGTAAGTGCCGGAGGGAAACCCATTGGCATGAGCGAAAAACACCTGTTGCGACATACCGACTCATCCATCCACCAAACCAACGGCGATTGTCCGCAAGCCCCGCCACCAGGGCAATGACCGTAACGGACAGGAATACTGACACCCAGGTTCAGCCTATGCAGGCTGAGTTCAAGCCGCCGGCGGCGTCTGCCCCAACGGCACCACCGCCATGGTCAAGCGCGAGACACAACTGGCCTTGCCTTCGTCGCTGCTCAGGCGGATGTCCCAGACGTGAGTGGTACGGCCGATATGGATAGCCCTGGCCACCGCCGTTACCCGCCCACTGCGCAAGCCCCGCAGGTGATTGGCATTGATCTCCAGGCCCACGCAATAGAACTTGCTGGCATCGATGCACAGGTAACTGGCCATGGAGCCGACGGTTTCCGCCAGCACCACCGACGCTCCACCATGCAGCAGGCCATAAGGCTGGTGGGTGCGATGGTCAATGACCATGCTGGCCGTCAGCGACTCCTGGTCAAAGGACTCGAAGCGAATGTCCAGCACTTCGCCGATGGTGTTCTTCTGGATTGCATTCAACTGCTCGATGTTCGGAATGGTACGCCACAGACTCATCGCCGCTTCCTTCTAGGGTGGTTATTGCCAATCAATCCTGCCACAGCACGGCTTCGCTGCGCTCGCTCCAGGTTTGAAAACTCCCACCATAGGTGGCCTCGATCACATTGCGCTTGATCTTCAGGGTCGGGGTCAGGAAGCCGTTCTCCACCGCCCAGCTGCCCTTGACCACCACCAGCCGATGCAGGCGCTCATGCTTGTCCAGGCTGCCATTGACCTGGGCCAGGAGACTTTCCAGGCTACTGTGCAGCCCTTCACGGGAACTGCCACCGGCGGCCTGCAAGCCTGCTGCCGACAGCACGCACAACCCCAGGGGAGCGCTCAACCCGTCGCCGACCACACACACCTGTTCGATATGCGAATGCACCGCCAGGCGGTTCTCGATAGGCGCCGGAGCCACATACTTGCCCTTGCTGGTCTTGAAGATTTCCTTGAGCCGGCCGGTCAGGCGCAGATTACCGGCAGCGTCCTGCTCGCCCTTGTCACCGGTGCGCAGAAAACCGTCCTCGGTGATGGTTTCGGCAGTTTTATGCGGGTCCTTGAAGTACCCCTGCATGGTGGCGCCGCTGCGTACCAGGACCTCTCCCGCCTCGTCGATACGCACCTCGACTTGGGGACACGGCCGGCCGATCCAGCCGGGAACATGCTCCCCGGGACGACCGATATGGGAATAACCGCAGTTCTCGGTCATGCCATAAACCTCCAGCACGTCCAGGCCCAGGCGGCGATACCAGAGCAACAGGGGCTGGGGCACCGGCGCCGCTCCTGACAGTGCCACCCGCAAAGCATCCAGCCCCAGCCCGGCGAGAACCTTGTGGCCGATACGCTTGCCGATAAAAGGCAGGCTCAGGAGAAAATCCAGGCGTTTGGCCGGCACCTTGCTGTAGACCCCCATCTGGAACTTGGTCCAGATCCTCGGCACCCCAAATAACGCCGTGGGCCGAGCCCGTTGCAGATCGGCCAGAAAGGTATCGAGGCTCTCGGCAAAGAACACCGTCTGCCCGGTATAGATCGCCGCCATCTCGACGAACATGCGCTCGGCCACATGGCACAACGGCAGATAGGACAGCAGCCGATCCGTGGGGCCGAGGCCGAAGAGCCGAACCCCGTGGCTGGCAGCAAAGCCCAGGTTGGCAAAACTATGCATCACACCTTTGGGCAAGCCCGTAGTACCGGAGGTGTAGATGATGGTAGCCAACTGATCCGCAGGCGGACATGGATGGTCGGCAATCGGCTGACAAAGCTGCAGGTCGTCCCAACTGAAATCGAAATGCCCATCGGGAGCCAGCGGCAGGCAGACGGTGGGCAATCCGGGCCTGACTCCCGGGGCCATGCTCGGCCAATCATCGAGCTTGCCGATGAACACCAGAGCCGACTCGGAGTGTTCCAGTACCTGGGCCACCGAGTCGGCGCTGAGGTTGGGATACAGCGGCACCGAAACGTGTCCGGCCATCCAGATGGCCAGGTCGCTGATGACCCAATGCGCGGAGTTCTTGCCGATGATCGCAATGTGGCTGCCTGGGGGCAGTTGCCGCTCCCGTAGCCATTGGGCGGCGCGCCGGGCCTGCTGGCCGACCTCGGACCAGTTCAGCTCCTGCACCTGCCCTCCGGCACTGGGCTGAACCAGGAAACGTTGCTGGGGATGACCAGCCTCGCGCTCGTAGAACACTTGCAGCGGCAAACGAAAAGCAGCAGACATGACTCGCTCCTTTGTTTTTATTCTGTTCGTGACACCAGCCAACCAAGCACTTGCTCGGTCGACTATTCCACGCACAAAGGAGCGCTGCAAGTTAAGAAATGTAGCGGATCGCAACCGGCTGCCGGTCCCGCCCCGGAGATCAGGGGCGGCCTGGACATGCCCGGCCGCCGGGGGCGTTATGGATGGGTGACGCCGTTGAGGCTCATCAACCCGGCCAGCGGCCAATCGCCTTCCAGCTCCGCCAGGCTGGCGGTATTCATCGACAGAGGATCACGCAGATGACCGTGCTGCAGCAAGCCGATCAGGCTGCCCACCAGGGGGTGATGGCTGACCAACAGCAGATTGTCCGCACTGTCCAGTTGTTCCAGCACCTGCAACGGATTGGCGTCTGGCGTCAGCCAGGGCACTGTGCGGATCTCCCCTTCGAAACCCAGTGCTTCGCACACCAGTTGCGCGGTCTGCTGGGCCCGCACATATGGACTGGCAATGATCGCGCTGATGGGCTGGCCAATCAGTTGGGCGGCACTGCGCAGCACCTCCTCGCGGCCATGGGCCGTGAGGTTGCGCTCGGCATCGGTGGCCGCGTGAGACTCGGCTTGACCGTGCCGCAGGATCCACAGCTTCACAGCTTGGGCTCCTCGTCACGGGCAGGATGGGGCGCTGGTGGCACGCTGTGGGGGGCCTCCCCTTCAGGCGCCCGCGGGGCCGGCCAATCGGCAAACGGCCAGGGTTTCTGCTCACTATGGAAGCTGCCAAAACGGCCGATCTGCGCGAGGAACTGGCTCAGGCTGTCGCCAAAGTTCATCAGGCTGGCATTCGGCGCGCCGTAGATCAGCCGGTAGATCAGCTGCACCAGGACCAAGGCACCGAGAAGAAACTGCGCCACCTGCCACACCAGCACGAACACCAGCATCCACAACACCCGCAGGAGGATGGACTGGTATTTGGCTTCGGAATTCGTATCGTTCATGTCTGGCTCCTGTACTGCTCAGTTGAATCCGCTGGTGGAGATAAAGTCGACGTCGGTTTTCGGCTCGCCACGCATCAGCAACTCGATCACCTGATTCAGCGTACGCCCTTCGAACAGAATCGCGTGCAGCCCGGCCACCAGCGGCATATAGACTCCCAGCTCCTGGGCCTTGACCTTGAGCACCTTGAGGGTATTGACACCTTCCGCCACTTCGCCCAGGCGGGCCACCGCATCCTCCAGGCTCAGCCCCTGGCCCAGGGCAAAGCCTACCTGGTAGTTGCGGCTCTTGGACGAGGAGCAGGTGACGATCAGGTCGCCAACGCCGGCCAGGCCAAGGAAGGTCATGGGGTTGGCCCCTTGGCTGACGGCGAAACGGGTCATCTCCGCCAGGGCGCGGGTGATCAGCATGCTCTTGGTGTTCTCCCCCATGCCCAGGGCCACTGCCATCCCGGCGATGATTGCGTAAACGTTCTTCAAGGCCCCGCCCAGTTCCACACCGAAACGGTCGGTACTGGCGTAGACCCGGAAAGTCCGGCCGTGCAGCGCAGCCTGGACCCGCTGGCACAACTCTTCATCTTCACTGGCGACCACGGTAGCAGTCAGCGCGTGCTCCGCCACTTCCCGAGCCAGGTTGGGCCCGGAGAGCACCCCGATCCGTGCCTGTGGCGCGATGTCCTCGAGGATCTCGCTCATCAGCTTGAAGGTCTGGGCTTCGATGCCCTTGGTCAAGCTGACCAGCATCTTGCCGCTCAACAGCTGCGCATGAGGCGCGAGCACCGAGCGCAGGGCGCTGGAAGGCAACGCGACAAAACACAGGTCGCTGTCATTCAGGGTGGCCAGCAGGTCGGTGACCGGCTCCACCGCCGGATGAATCTTGATGCCCTTGAGGTAACGCGGATTCTCGCGATTGACCCGAATGGCCTCGGCCTGCTCGGGGTCACGCATCCACTGCCGCACCGGGTGACCGTTCTCGGCTAGCAGGTTGGCCACGGCGGTACCAAAACTTCCGCCTCCCAGGACCGCAATAGGGCGCTGTTGTGTCATATGCAATCCGTTTATCCATAGCAGTGGCGATGGCGGCATTATACGGGGCGGTTTTCTCATCACCAGCCCCAGCGGCCATTGAAAAAAAATGTTGAGAACAAGTGCCGTCACTCGGGGAATGTCGGGGTTCCTGAATGGAAAAATCGACCGTCTCGGTTAACATGCGCGCCATCCATCAAGATTCAAGGCTGTGTCGTGTTCGTTGGTCCCTCACCTCTTCGTCTGTCACTGTTGCTGGGCATGCTGTTCGGCCACTCGGTGCTGGCCGACGATCTGTTTGTCGACGGCTCCGCCCTGCCGCAAGTGCTGACCGCCACCCGCCTGAAACAATCTCCCGCAGCGGTCCCCGGCAGCATGACCGTGCTCGACAACGAACTGATCAAGGCCAGTGGCGCCCGCGACATCAGCGAGCTGCTGCGCCTGGTGCCGGGGATGATGGTCGGCGCCATCAGCGGCAACCAGGCCACGGTCAACTACCACGGCACCAACGCCAGCGAAGCGCGGCGCATGCAGGTGCTGATCGACGGACGCTCGGTGTACCGCGCGGGCCTGGCGACGGTGGACTGGAGCGATATTCCGGTGGCCATGGAAGACATCGAGCGCATCGAGGTGTTTCGCGGCCCCAACACCGTCAGCTATGGCGCCAATGCGCTGATGGCGGTGGTCAACATCATCACCCGCGCCCCGGCCAACAGCCATGGCACGCGGGTCAAGCTGACCCGGGGCCAGCGCGGCATCAGCGACTGGTACGCCAGCCAGGGCACCGGCTGGGAAACCGGCGACCTGCGCCTGTCGCTGTCCGGGCAGGAGGATGATGGCTTCGACGAGAATCGCCTGGGCGCCGACTACCGCGACAGCAAACGCTTGAACCGCTTCAGTCTCTCCGTGAGCCAGATGCTCAACGAACAGCAGAGCATCGACTGGCAGTTGAACGCCAAGGAAGGCACCAATCAGCGGCCCTATACCTATCAGCCGGTGTTCCATGGCGTATCCCAGCAGGGCAACAACTCCGATGTGGTGGCCAAGGACTACGCCGGATCGCTGCGCTGGAACCTGGAGCTCAACCCCCAGCACAGCCTCTATATCCAGGGCTCGGCCCAGCACTGGGATCGCCAGCAGACCTGGCGTGCCTGCGATGCGGCGATTTCCTTCAGCCCAGAGCTGACGCGCCTGTGGCAAGTCAATCCGAACTACGCCGAGCGCCTGGCACGCCACATGCCCGATTATTTAAGCGCAGCGCCCAGCGGAACCCCGACGGAACAGGCATTGGCCAATCAGGTCATCGACCAATGGAAAAACGGCGGTGGCAAGAACACCGTCTGCGGCAATATCGACCAGAGCGCCCGGGAAACCCGCTACGACCTGGAACTGCAGGACACCCTGAGCCTCAGCGATAACCTGCGACTGGTCAGCGGCATGAACTATCGTTACGACCGGGCCGACTCCGAAACCTACTTCAACGGCACCCTCGACGACACCACCTGGCGCCTGTTCGGCCAGCTGGAATGGCGGGCCAGCGAGCATTGGCTGATCCAGGGCGGGGCTATGTACGAAGACACCCAGCTGACCGGCAACTCCCTGACTCCACGGCTCGCGGTCAACTACCTGATCAACCCGCGCCACGGCTTGCGCGCGGTCTACTCGGAAGCCATCCGCTCCCCGGACATGTTCGAGAACAACGTCAACTGGAGCTATCGGGTCACCGGCCTGAGCAGCCCGGTCAACGGCCAGAGCAGCGCTCAATACTTCGTCAAGACCCGCGGCCCCGGCAACCTCGACCAGGAACACATGCGCTCCCGAGAGCTGGGCTACAACGGCTACTTCATCGACCAGGCGCTGAACCTCGACATCAAGCTGTTCTATGACGAAATCAGCGGGATGATCAGCGAACCGCTGCGCAACAACCAGTACATCGCCAGCAACAGCAACTCGTCACGCTTCTCCGGCACCGAGACCCAACTGGACTGGCAACTGAGCCGCGCCGACCGGCTACGCCTGACCTACGCCTACGTCCATGCCGACGCCAGCAATCGCCTGGACCAGCGCCTGACCGCCAGCAACAGCGGCTCCGCCGGCTGGCTGCGCAATTGGGGCCAGGGCTGGTCCAGCGCGCTCTTCTACTATGGCGACAACGCCCTCAACGGCTACCGCTTCGAACGGGTCGATACCCGTATTGCCAAACGCCTGGCCCTGGGCAAGGCCAACCTGGAACTGGCCGGCACACTGCAGCAACGGCTCGACCATGAGCCCACCACCTTCGCCGACAACCGCTACGATTCGCGACACGTGGTCTATTTCAGCGCAGAGCTCGAGTTCTAGCATGGCCCGCTACCGGCCCCGGGGGGGCTTGCGCATACCACGTCGACTCGGCTGGATCCTGCTCCTCCTGGGGCTGCTGCTGTGCACACCGCTGCGCGCCGCCGAAGTCCTGCTGACGGCCAGCGAAGACAACGAAGGCGTACGCACCTTTACCCAGGAACTGGCCGCCCAGCGCCCCCAGGATCGGGTACGCTTCGTGCCGCTGGCACAGTTGCCGACGCCAAGCCAGTTGCCCAGCGCCACGCGCCTGATCCTGCTGGACCCGCAAAGCCTCGACTGGCGCCTGCAAGACCCTCAAGGCCCGGCCACCCTGGTGCTGCGCATCAGCCGCCTGCAGGCCGAACAGCGCCTGCCGCAGGTGCCTCACCCTAAACTCAGCTTGCTCTGGAGCGACCCGCCCCTGAGCCGCCAGCTGCACCTGATCCACGCGGTCCTGCCTCAGGTGCGTCGGGTGGGAGTGCTGTACAGCGAAGAAAGCCGCTTCCTGCTGAAAGAACTGCGCACAGCGGCGCAATCCCTGGATATGGAAATCGTCGCAACCCTCTGGGACAGCACCAGTGACAGCCGTCCGCTGCAAGAAGTACTGCGCAACAGCGACGTCCTCCTGGGCCTGGATGACCCCAGGCTGTACAACCCCAAGACCGTAAAAAACCTGTTGCTCAGCAGCTACGCCAGGCACCAGGCCTTGATCGGCCCCAATGCCGGCTTCGTCAGGGCCGGCAGCCTGGCCAGCACCTACAGCGACCAGCAAGACTGGTTGCGTACCCTGGACCAACTGCTTGACCAACCACCAACACGCTGGCCCCGCGCGCTGTACCCGGCGGCCTTCAAAGTACTGAGCAACCCACAGGTGGCACGCTCCCTGGGCATCGAGGAAATCGACCCCGAGGCCGTCGCACGCCAGTTGAGTGAAGGAGAGAAACGCCCATGACATTGCGTCGCCGTTGGGACATCCATACCCGCACTCAGCTCATCAGCCTTGGTCCGGCCCTGCTCCTGACGTTGTTGCTGATCAGCTTCTTTACCTTTGTGCGCATCCAGGATCTGCGCCAGGAGCTGAACCATACGGGCCAACTGATTGCCAACCAACTGGCACCGGCCACCGAATATGGGGTGATCTCCGGTAACAACGAGGGCCTGGAAAGCCTGTTGCAAGCCACATTGGCCACGCCGCACGTGCATTTCCTGGAAGTCCAGGACAGCGCCAACAACATTCTGGTGTATGTCGAGCAGCCATCTGCCAGTCACAACCACGCGCAACAGATCAAAGTGTTCCAGGCGCCGATACGCCTGCAGCGCATCCAGGTGCACAACGACTTCCTGCAGAATGATCCCACCAGCCAGGCCAACCAGAGCGACGGCTATCTGGGGCGAGTGATCGTCGGCATGTCCAACGATGCCTTCAATCAGCGCCAGCAGGAGATCCTCCTCAAGGCTGGCGTCCTCGCGCTGTTCGCCCTGCTCTTTACCTATCTGCTGGCACGACGCCTGGCGGCAGGCCTGGCGCAGCCCATCAGCGCCATGGGCCACGCGGTGAAAGCGATCCAGGAAGGCGACTTCAAGACCCCGCTGCCGATCGTCGATGACGGTGAACTGGGCAATCTGGCGCGGCATATCAACAACCTCGCCACCGGCCTGGAGCTGGCCAGCCGCGAACAGCAGCAAGCCATGTCCCAGCTGATTCAGACCCGGGAAGAAGCGGAACGGGCAAACAAGGCCAAATCGGACTTCCTGGCCATGATGAGCCACGAGCTGCGCACCCCGATGAATGGCGTACTGGGCATGCTGCAGTTGCTGGAAACCACCGAGATGACCCAGGAGCAGAGCGAATACGCGGCGCTGGCCTCCGAATCCACCGAGCACTTGCTGAAAGTGATCAACGACATCCTCGACTTCTCGCGCATCGAGCGCTCGGCGCTGGAACTGGAACACATCCCGTTCAACCTCGCCGAGTTGATCAGCAGCTCGGCCCAGGCGTTCCAGCACAGCGCCTTGCAACGGGGCCTGGACCTGCAACTGCGGCTACCGCCGGGCATGGAGTCGCTGCAGGTCAAGGGCGATCCGACGCGAATCCGCCAGATCCTGGTCAACCTGATCGGCAATGCGTTGAAGTTCACCGAGCAAGGCAGTGTCACCATCGAACCGCAGTGGCAGGCCCTGGATCATGAGCTCCTGTGGTTCACCTGCTCGGTGCGCGACAGTGGGATCGGCATCAGCCCGGCCAGCCTGGAGCTGATGTTCGATGCTTTCCAGCAGGCCGACAGCTCGATCTCCCGACGCTATGGCGGTACCGGCCTGGGCTTGCCTATCGCCCGGACCCTGGCCGAGCACATGGGCGGCACCCTAAGGGCCCAGAGCGAGGAAGGTCGCGGCTCGGTGTTCACCCTGGAAATCCCTCTGGCGCTGTTTCAGCAGAGCTTGCCGGTGCTGGCCCCGCGGGTGAACACCACAGCGCATCAGGGTGAAGGGCGCAACGTGCTGCTGGTGGAGGACAACCCGGTGAACCAGACAGTGATCCAGGCCATGCTGCGCAGCCTGGGCTTCACCGTGAGCATCGTCACGGACGGCGCCCAAGCGGTGCGCAGTGCCGAAAGCCTGATTTTCGAGGCGATCCTGATGGATTGCCGATTGCCGCTGGTCGACGGCTATGAAGCCACCCGGCAGATCCGCCAACTGCCCGGCTGTGCCGATTTACCGATCATCGCCCTGACTGCCAACGCCTTGCAGGGCGACCGTGAAGCCTGTCTCTCGGCGGGCATGAACGACTACCTGGCCAAGCCGTTCAAGCGCGCGGATCTGCAGCAAATTCTCCAACGTTGGGTGCAGTAACAGGCTATTTTCAAACATCTGCGACTGGCGTCATGGGCGAAAGTGCGGCAGTCTTAGGCACCCGACGGGGCCCCGAAAAGGCCCTCAAAAAAAATTTCAGTGCACAAGTGTACATTCATGCCCTTTGCGCTGTGACTTTCACTACAACGCAATAGTCTATGAGTAGGCTGCCGGCTCGAGGCATGAACGCTTCGATCGGCCGGGAAGATTGCCCAACCCTGCCGCACGGGACTATTGAGGAGCTCGCATGACCAAACAAAACGCCTTTACTCGGGAAGACCTGCTGCGCTGCAGTCGCGGTGAGCTGTTCGGCCCAGGTAACGCGCAACTGCCCGCCCCCAACATGCTGATGGTGGATCGTATCGCCCATATCAGCGAAGAGGGTGGCAAGTACGGTAAAGGTGAATTGGTCGCTGAGCTGGATATCACTCCAGACCTGTGGTTCTTCGCTTGCCACTTCGAAGGCGACCCGGTAATGCCAGGCTGCCTGGGCCTGGATGCCATGTGGCAGCTGGTCGGTTTCTTCCTCGGCTGGCAAGGCCTGCCGGGCCGTGGCCGTGCCCTGGGTTCGGGGGAAGTGAAATTCTTCGGCCAGGTACTGCCAACCGCGAAAAAAGTCACCTATAACATTCACATCAAGCGCGTGCTCAAGGGCAAGCTGAACATGGCCATCGCCGATGGTTCGGTCAGCGTTGACGGCCGCGAAATCTATACCGCCGAAGGCCTTCGGGTCGGCGTGTTTACCTCAACTGACAACTTCTAAGGGTTATCCGCATGCGCCGCGTCGTTATCACAGGTCTTGGCATCGTTTCGTGCCTGGGCAATGACAAAGAGACCGTCTCCGCTAACCTGCGTGCAAGTCGCCCGGGCATCCGCTTCAACCCGGAATATGCCGAAATGGGTCTGCGTAGCCAGGTTTCCGGCTCCATTGACCTGAACCTCGAAGAGCTGATCGATCGCAAGATCTATCGTTTCGTCGGCCATGCGGCGGCTTACGCCTACCTGGCCATGAAAGACGCCATTGCCGACTCCGGCCTGAGCGAAGAACAAGTGTCCAACCCGCGTACCGGCCTGATCGCCGGTTCCGGTGGTGCCTCGACCCTGAACCAGATGGAAGCGCTGGACATCCTGCGCGAGAAAGGCGTCAAGCGCGTTGGCCCGTACCGCGTCACGCGGACCATGAGCAGCACGGTTTCCGCCTGCCTGGCCACGCCATTCAAGATCAAGGGCCTGAACTACTCGATCGCTTCTGCCTGCGCTACCAGTGCCCACTGCATCGGTACCGCCATGGAACAGATCCAGATGGGCAAGCAGGACATCGTCTTCGCCGGCGGCGGTGAAGAAGAGCATTGGAGCCAGTCGTTCCTGTTCGACGCCATGGGCGCCCTGTCCAGCCAGTACAACGACACTCCGGAAAAAGCCTCCCGCGCCTACGACGCCAAGCGTGACGGTTTCGTCATTGCCGGCGGTGGCGGCATGGTGGTGGTCGAGGAGCTGGAACACGCTCTGGCCCGTGGTGCCAAGATCTACGCGGAAATCGTCGGTTACGGCGCCACTTCCGACGGCTACGACATGGTCGCTCCAAGCGGCGAAGGCGCAATCCGCTGCATGCAGATGGCGATGTCCACCGTCGACACACCGATCGACTACCTGAACACCCACGGCACCTCGACTCCGGTCGGCGACGTCGCGGAAATGAAAGGCGTGCGTGAAGTGTTCGCCGGCAAGGCTCCAGCCATCAGCTCCACCAAGAGCCTGTCGGGTCACTCCCTGGGCGCCGCCGGCGTTCACGAAGCGATCTACTGCATGCTGATGATGGAAGGCAACTTCATGGCCGGCTCGGCCAACATCGACGAACTGGATCCGGAAGTGGCCGATATGCCGATCCTGACCAAGACTCGCGAAGACGCCACCATCAACACCGTGATGAGCAACAGCTTCGGCTTCGGTGGCACCAACGCTACCCTGGTGCTCAAGCGCTGGCAGGGCAAGTAAGCCCCGCTACCTGGTTGAACAAAAAGCCCCGACTGGTTCGGGGCTTTTTTTCGCCTGCCATTCGCCGGCAAGCCGGCTGCCACGGGTAAATCCGGCTTACACCGAGAATCGCGCCACCATGGTGTTCAGGTCCACCGCCAACCGCGACAGCTCCTGGCTGGCGGCGCTGGTCTGATTGGCCCCAGCAGACGTCTGCTGGGCCAGGTCGCGGATGTTCATCAGATTACGGTCCACCTCACGCGCTACCGCCGCTTGCTGCTCCGAAGCACTGGCAATCACGATATTGCGCTCATTGATCAGGGTGAAGGCCGAAGCAATCTCCTCCAGCGCCTGCCCCGCCGCCTTGGCCACTTCCAGGGTCGAGCGGGCGCGGCTGTTGCTCTGCTGCATGGAACTGACCGCCTGATCGGTGCCCTGCTGGATACCGCCGATCATCTGTTCGATTTCCTGGGTCGACTGCTGGGTTCGATAGGCCAGGGCCCGCACCTCGTCGGCCACCACGGCAAACCCGCGCCCGGCATCCCCAGCCCGCGCCGCCTCGATGGCCGCGTTCAGTGCCAGCAAATTGGTCTGATCGGCGATGGAACGGATCACCTCCAGCACCTTGCTGATGCCATAGACCTTCTGCGCCAGGTCTTCCACCTGGCTGGCATTGGCTGTCACATCCTCGGCCAGCGACTCGATGGACAGCACGGTCTGATGCACCTGCTCACGCCCCTGCTGGGCGATCCGATCGGACTCCCGGGAGGCCTCGGACGTGGCCACCGCGTTGCTGGCCACCTCTTCCACTGCTGCGGTCATCTGATTCACCGCGGTGGCGGCCTGCTCGATCTCCAGGCTCTGCTGATGCAAGCCACGGGTCGCATCCTCGGTGACGCAACTGAGCTCCTCCGAGGCCGAGGCCAACTGGCTGGAAGAGTCGGAGATGCGCCGGATGGTTTCCCTCAGGCTCTGCTGCATGGCCTTGAGCGCCTGCAACAGCCGCGCCGGCTCGTCCTTGCCGCTCACCGTGATATCACCGGTCAGGTCACCGCCGGCCACCACCTCAGCCACATTCAACGACTGCGCCAGCGGCAGGACGATGCTCCGGGTCAACAGCAGCGCCAAGCCAATGGTCACCAGCGCCGCCAGCACAATCATCGCCACCACCCAGACCCGCGACTTGCTGAACACCGCCTGGGCCAGATCGGTGGCGCGGGTCGCACTCTGCTTGTTCAACTCGATCAGCTCGTGCAGGGTCGCAGCCATTTCATCGGCCAACTGGTTCATCTCACCGTTGACCACCTTGACCGCCTCCTCCAGCTGATTCTGCCCGGAGAACGCCATGACCTGGGCCTGACGTTGCAGGTACTGTTTTTCTATGGCTTTGAAACGATCGAACAGGACTCGCTCCTGGGGCAGCACAATCAGCGACTCATAGCGCCCCTGAGCGACGCCCAGGCCATTCTTGATATCGTTGATCTTGCTTTCGTTCTGGGCAATCGCCTGCGGGTCGCGATTGATCAGCAGACGCAGGGTCAGGGCGCGAATGCGCAGCAGGTCCTGGTTCATGTCACCGACGGACATGACGCTGGGCAGCCAATTGCTTTCCACCTCATCGGATTGCTCGCGCATGTTGGCCATCTGCATCAGGGCGAATATCCCCAGGGCAAACACCATCAGCGCCAGCAAACCGAAACCCAGGCTTGCGCGAGGCGCAATATTGAGACTTCTGAGACTCATTCCTCTGGCTCCTTCCTAGAGCGCTGCAAGGCCTTGCAGCAGGTTGCTCTTAGACGGTATCGGGCCAGCGGAAATTTGCGTAAGACAAAAACGTGATATCAAAACGCCCTAGCACTTCGATACCTGGGCATGAAACGATTCAGCGCACTGAAAATCGCTGTTGTGCCAACAAACGGTCACCTTGGAAGACCATGAAATGCCACTCGCCGGGAACCACTTCATGGTTTTCGGTGAACTCGTAGGCCATCACATCCTGAGGCGCATTGGGCACCAGCTTCTGGGTGATCTCGAACTTGTCGTGACGCACACCGTCCGGCGTACGGATGCCCGGAGTCAGGTAAAGCAGAGTCAGGGGCTGATCTCCGGCGACCTTGCCCAGCAGTTGGTAACGCATGCCGAACTTGGTCCCGAGCCGGGCCGGAATCACCTCTGTCTGCTGGATCGTCTCATTGCTGCGACGCAACACCCGCTCCCCCGATTGCAGCTCGGCCTTGGGCCCTTCGAACACGCCATGTTCCACGGGGCCTTCGAGACGAACCTCCGCACTGGCCAAACCACTGAAGATCATCAGCGCTACCAGCGCGCTTGAACGAGTGAAGTGCATATCACGCTCCTTGATTGAGATGGCGCGAGCTTATGAAGCAGGCGTGACAGGCTGATGACAGTCTGTCGCGCCCAATGATTCGGGAGCCACCAGAAGCATCAGTCGGCGAGCCGGCGGCTCCACATCGACGCTGGATAGAACGCAGCACCACGCCGCAGGCACGGAAAAAAGAGCAACGCCCACGCCTGGAGATGCTCTATAACTCCAGCACCTTCAAAGCCTGATCCCAGTTTCTTCACTGCCTGAGGTTTGCCATGACTATTACCGTCAATACCGAGTCCAGCGACAGCTACCGCCACAGCATCCAGGTCGACGACCATCAATTGTTCGCCGATCTGCCTACGTCCGCTGGCGGCGAAGGTACCGCGCCCGAACCCCATGATTACTTCGACGCCGCCCTGGGTGCCTGCAAGGCCCTGACCCTGAAGCTCTACGCGCAGAAGAAAAACATCCCGCTCACCGGGGTCACGGTGGAGATCAAGCACGACAACAGTGAAGAGCAGAAAGGCAAGTACGCCCTGCATGTGAAGCTGACCCTCAAGGGCGTGCTCAGCGACGCCCAGCGCGATGAACTGCATCGCGTGGCTGACCGCTGCCCGATCCACAAACTGATGACCACCAGCGAAGTCAGCATCGAAACCCATCTCAGCGAAGGCACCTTCAGCCAGTAGCGGCAAGGGCTGCGCAAGCGGGTTATGCTCCCGGGCATAACCCGATCAGCCTGGAATCCGCCATGAACTCTCCCCTCGTGATCCGTCCCCGCATCGAGGACGTTGAAGGCCAGCCCATCCTGCGCCCCTTGCCGTCGGCCCAATGCCGCAGCGTCGGACCTTTCGTATTCTTCGACCATATGCTGGAAACCGCCTACCCGGCGGGCAAGGGCATGAACATTCGCCAGCATCCGCATATCGGCCTGTCCACCCTCACCTACCTGTTCGATGGGCAGATCCAGCATAAGGACAGCCTTGGCTCGGACCAGATCGTGCAAGCCGGGGATGTCAGCTGGATGACCGCCGGCAGCGCCATCGCCCACGTCGAACGCACACCCGAGGCGTTGCTGGCCGAGGACTTCGAGATGCATGGACTCCAGGTCTGGCTGGCGTCGCCCAAGGAGCATGAACAGGGGCCTGGGCACTACAGTCATCACCCCGCCGCCACACTGCCAGTGAGCGACAACCTCGGGGTGGCAATCCGCATGATTGCAGGCACGGGATTTTGCCTGGAGTCTCCGGTGCCGGTGCTCTCCCCGACCCTGTACGCCGAGTTGCGATTACAGACCGCCACCAGCCTGCTGATTCCTACCGAACATCAGCAGCGCGCGCTGTATGTACTCGACGGCGAGGCCCAACTGGATGGCGAGCCAGTAGTGGCACATTCATTGGTGGTGTTGCCGGAAGGAGAGACTGCGACCCTGTTCGCCGAGAGCGATTGCCATGCGGTACTGATCGGCGGTGCGCCCCTGGACGGGCCGCGACGGATCAACTGGAACTTTGTTGCCAGCGACCCGCTGTTGATCAATGAAGCACGCAGGCGCTGGGCGGCCGGGGACTGGCCGCAGGTGCCGGGAGAAAACGAGCGCATCGAACTGCCCCCTTCCCGCCACTGATCCGTAGGAGCCGGCTTGCCGGCGAACAGGCCCGTGAGTCTGGTGTTGCTCTCACTGACGCCTTCGCTGGCAAGCCAGCTCCTACAGGGTCAGGGGTTGCGGTCAGTCCTGGAATACTTCATCCAGCAGGTAGTGCATGGTGGCGAAGGCCCGGGCAGACGTCTTGGCGTCGTACATCATCTTGCCCGGGACATTGGCATGGGGGTCGGTGAAGGAATGCACCGCACCGCCGTAGCTAACCAACTGCCAGTCAACCCCCGCCGCATCCATTTCCGCCTCAAAGGCCGGTAGTTGCTCCTTGGCCACCAGAGGATCGGCGGCACCATGCAGCACCAGCACCGAGCCGTTGATGTTCTGCGCATCAGCCGGATTGGGAGTATCCAGAGTTCCATGGAAGGACACCGCAGCCTTGACCGGCGCGCCATCGCGAGCCAGCTCCAGGGCACAGCAGCCGCCGAAGCAGAAACCGAAGGTGGCCAGCTTTGAGGTGTCCACAGCCGCTTCAACCTGGCTTTGCAAGGCCGCAAACGCCGCCTGCATGCGCTTGCGCAACAGCGCCCGGTCATTCTTCAGCGGCATCATCGCGGCACCCGCCTGATTGGCATCGCTGGGACGATTCGACTGGCCGTACAGGTCGGCAATCAACACCACATATCCCTTGGCCGCCACCGACTCGGCGATTTTCTCCGCGCCGGCGCTGATACCCATCCAGTTCGGCGCCATCAGCAACCCCGGGCGCGGGCCCTGATGTGCGGCATCGAATGCCAGGCGCCCCTCATAAGGCTCGCCATCAATCTGATAGACCACGGAACGTACAGTGATTTGACTCATGGTTCAGCTTCTCCAGTAGGGGGACACCAGAATGAAAAAACCCGCCGAAGCGGGTTTTTCTTGCAACGCGGTTAAACCGACAGTTCAACCAGCAGCTTGTTCAGCCGGCGCACATAGGCCGCCGGATCCTTCAAGCTGTCGCCGGCCGCCAGGGCCGCCTGATCGAAGAGGATGTGCGACAGGTCGCCAAACCGCTCTTCGCTCTGCTCGCTGTCGAGTTTCTCGATCAGCGGGTGGCTCGGGTTGAATTCGAAGATCGGCTTGGAATCCGGAACCTTCTGCCCGCTGGCTTCGAGGATCTGGCGCATTTGCAGCCCCAGGTCCTGCTCGCCAATGGCGAGGATCGCCGGCGAGTCGGTCAGGCGGTGGGAAACCCGCACTTCGCTGACGCTCTCGCCCAGGGCAGTCTTGATCCGCTCCACCAGGCCTTCCTTGGTCTTGGCGACTTCCTCGGCAGCCTTTTTGTCCTCTTCCGAGTCCAGGTTGCCCAGGTCCAGGTCACCACGAGCCACGTCGACAAAGTTCTTGCCGTCGAACTCGCTGAGGTAGCTCATCAGCCACTCGTCGATGCGGTCGGTGAGCAGCAGCACTTCGATGCCTTTCTTGCGGAAGACTTCCAGGTGCGGGCTGTTCTTGACCTGCGCGTAGGTTTCGCCGGTCAGGTAGTAGATCTTGTCCTGACCTTCCTTGGCGCGAGCCAGGTAGTCGGCCAGGGACACCGCTTGCTCACCGTCATCACCCTGCGTGGAGGCGAAGCGCAGCAGGCCGGCGATTTTTTCCTTGTTGGAGAAATCTTCTGCCGGGCCTTCTTTCATCACCTGACCGAAGTTTTTCCAGAAACCCTTGTATTGCTCAGGCTCGTTCTTCGCCAGTTTTTCCAGCATGTCGAGGACGCGCTTGGTCAGCGCCGACTTCATCGAATCAATGATCGGGTCTTTCTGCAGGATTTCCCGCGACACGTTCAGCGACAGGTCGTTGGAATCCACCACGCCCTTGATGAAGCGCAGGTACAACGGCAGGAAGGACTCGGCCTGATCCATGACGAACACGCGCTGCACATAGAGCTTCAGGCCTTTCGGCGCTTCACGCTGGTACAGGTCGAACGGTGCGCGGGCCGGCACGTAGAGCAACGAGCTGTATTCCAGCTTGCCTTCGACCTTGTTGTGGCTCCAGCTCAGCGGGTTCTCGAAGTCATGGGCAATATGCTTGTAGAACTCCTGGTATTCCTCGTCCTTGATCTCGGTACGCGGACGGGTCCACAGAGCACTGGCGCGGTTGACGGTCTCCCATTCCAGCGCAGGCTGCTCTTCGCCTTCAGCGGCAGCAGCCTCTTTCGGCAGCTCGATCGGCAGGGCAATGTGGTCGGAGTACTTCTTGATGATGTTGCGCAGGCGCCAGCCATCAGCGAACTCTTCTTCGCCGGATTTCAGGTGCAGGACGATGCGCGTACCGCGTTCGGCTTTCTCGACGGTGGCGACTTCAAAGTCACCCTCGCCCTTGGACAACCAGTGCACGCCTTCGCTGGCAGGCTGGCCGGCACGGCGGCTGAACACTTCAACCTGGTCGGCGACAATGAATGCCGAGTAGAAGCCGACACCGAACTGACCGATCAGGTGCGAGTCCTTTTTCTGGTCGCCGCTGAGGTTTTTCATGAAATCGGCGGTGCCGGACTTGGCGATGGTCCCCAGGTGGGTGATCACATCTTCACGGCTCATGCCGATGCCGTTGTCTTCGAGGGTGACGGTTTTCGCGTCCTTGTCGAAGCTCACACGGATTTTCAGCTCCGCACCACCTTCCAGCAACTCAGGCTTGGACAGGGCTTCGAAGCGCAATTTGTCTACGGCGTCAGAGGCGTTCGAGATCAATTCGCGAAGGAAGATTTCCTTGTTGGAATACAGCGAATGGATCATGAGGTGCAACAGCTGCTTCACCTCGGTCTGGAAGCCCAGGGTTTCCTTTTGAGTTTCCACACTCATGGTCATCAAACTCCAATCAGATGGCAGTGGCCGCATTCCGGAAGCGGAGGGCGGCGGGATGACATGAAAGTGGGGGTCACTTGCAGGATTTCAAGGGCTGGGGCTTTCTTCAATCTTGAAATGTGCGCGAGCGGTAGCTATCGGCTCATCCGCATTGCTCTGCCAGGCAGTGATCGCGACGTTGGCCACGCGCCGCCCCTGACGGCACACCTGGCAGCGAGCGAAGGTATCGCGAAACTGACCGGCACGCAGGTAATCCAGGGAGAAGTCGATAATCTTCGGCACCCCCGGCGAGCCGGTGAAGATCAGCAGATGCAGGGCAGCAGCCAGCTCCATGAAGCCGGCGATCACGCCGCCATGCAGCGCCGGCAACAACGGGTTGCCAATGTTGTCCTTGTTGGCAGGCAGACGAAACAGCAACTCATCACCCAGCCGCGAACACTCGATACCGATCAACGCGGCATAGGGAATTTTCCCCAGCAACGGCCCGTAGTCACCCTGCTGGTGCGCCTGGTCCAGCAACGCCTTGAGATCTTCGCTCATGGACGGCCTCCTTTGAGCGTATTGGCGAAACCCGGACTGCCCTTGAGGCCTTTACCCATGCGCATGAAGGTGCCGACCACGTGCGCCACCGGGCGCTCCGGATCATCCTGATAAGCAAAGCCGCGGGTGAAGATCACATCCGTGGTGACGCGGTAGCACTGGGCGAAGCCATGCACGTCACGATGAGGCATCGCCGGGTGCATATAGTCGATACGCAGATCCAGGGTCGGGCACACCTCGAACTCCGGCAATACACAGAGCGTGGCCATGCCACAAGCGGTGTCCATCAGCGAGGTCAAGGCACCGCCGTGGATGATTCCACTTTGCGGATCACCCACGATCTGTGGGTTGTAGGGCAGGGTCAGGGTCATGCCCTCTGTAGAGGCGCTGTGCACCATGATGCCCAGTACCTGACAGTGGCGCAGCGCTGAAAGAAAGCGTGTAGCACGCTCAAAGATAGGGTTTTGCGCCATGGCTTATGTCTCTTGTTATTGTCAGGAGTGTGCATTGAATGAAGCAGGTAAAAGTTCCGCGAAACCAACACTTAATATATCTGCGAGTCTCAAGGAACTTAAATCACAAGGCCATGATCGAAAGGCCAGTAAATATCTTCACTAAGGAGAAACACCCCATGCGTAAGACTTTAGCTATTGCCCTGATGCTGACTGCCTCCCTTGGTCTGGCTGCCTGCGACAAAAAATCCGAGGACAAAGCTCAAGATGCCAACCAACATGCTGAGCAAGCGCAACAGAAAATGAACGAAGCTCAGGATAAAGTGAACGACGCAGCCAAGGAAAATGCCGAAGCTGCCAAAGATCAGGCTGAATCCAACAAAGCGGCGGCCGAAGAAAGCGCCAAGGAAGCAGCTCCTAAAACCAACTAATTCGGTTTTAGTGCAACAAAAGATAAAGCCCGCCAAGTGCGGGCTTTATCTTGCCTGGAAGAAACTCTTACATCAGCAGCTAGCGAAAAATTGGACTAAGCATCAGCAATAAGGAACACAAGAGCCCAATTGCCCAGACCAGACTTCGCTGCCAGGTCAGGTCCGCCAGGTAGCACAGCAGAAAGACGATTCGCGCCACCACGAAAGTAATGGCCAAGGTGTCGATCAACCAGCCTTGAGTCTGGGTGGTATGCGCGATCAATACACCGACGGCAAACAGGATGAAGGCTTCGAAACTGTTCTGGTGCGCCGCCAGCGCTCGTGCACCGAGCCCCGTGAGCTGCGCCTGCTGCTGGCGAGGCAAATGGTTGTTATAACCGCCCTGCTCTTTCATGGCCTTGGCCACCGGCATGCGCGCAATGAAAATCAGCAACGCGCTGATAAACACGCACCAGAACGGAATACTCATCAGCCTATCTCCTTGCTCACATCAGGCAATGGCGCCTCTGTAGGGGTATAGACCATGACATCCAGCACGTCGGAATGAAACTCACGACGATAGAGCACCAGCACTACACCGGTGCTCATCAACATAAACAGCCATGGACTGACGAACCAGGCCAGCATGCTCATGCCGAAGTAATAGGAACGCAAACCGAAGTTGAACTGGTTGGCGGCCAGGGAGATGACCCGCGCCGCTCGTGAGGCAAAAGCTTTACGCTCCTGCTCGGACACCTGCCGCTCACCGATCATCGGTGCCGAGCCCACCAGGATCGCGGCGAAATTGTATTGGCGCATGCACCAACTGAAGGTGAAGAAGGCGTAGACAAACACCAGCGCCAGGCATAGCAACTTGATTTCCGACATGCCCTGGGATGCTTGCTGGACCATGGGAATATCTGCCAGCAGCGACACTGCGCGCTCGGAGGCGCCGAGCACCGTAAGAATACCGGCCAGGATAATCAGAGTGCTGGAAGCAAAGAACGAAGCGTTGCGCTCCAGGTTACCAATCACGCTGGCGTCGGCGATGCGGTTGTCCCGCAGCAGCATGCGGCGCATCCAATCCTCGCGATATAGATGCAGAACGCTGGCCAGACAGGCGGTATCGCGGCCCTTCCAGGTCGCATAGCGGGTGTAACCGCCCCAGCAGATGACAAACCACAGGGCGGCCAGGAGGTGGATCTGGTTGGCTTGGACAAACGACATGCAAATTCCTGTCAGGCGTTGGCGGAGGACAAAAGCAAAGGGCACCTCTTCGACGCACAGACGAGGAAAAAGGCACCGCCAAAGGCCCATAAAAAATGCCCCGCATCGATGGATACGGGGCATTTTTTAGTCCTCGGGCCGCTTGTGGCGGTCACCAAGCATCAGTGACTGATCAAGCCAGGGCTTCGCTGCGCTTGCCCAGTACGCGGTCGCAGACTACCGCTACCACCAGAATGATCACCGAAGGCACCAACCAGGCCAGACCCTGCTCGCTCAGCGGCAGGTGGGACAGTTGGGTCGGCATCCAGTCGGCCAGACCCGCGCCCTTGAATGCATCGATCAGGCCGAACACGAAGGACACCAGCATCACTGGACCGACGATGCGACGCTGATCCTGCCAGAAGTCCTTGCAGAAGCTCAGTGCCACCAGGGCGATGCAAGGCGGATAGATCGCCGTCAGCACCGGAATCGAGAAAGCGATCAACTTGGTCAGGCCCAGGTTCGATACCAGCAGCGAGAACGCTGCGAGGATCACCACCAGGGTCTTGTAGGACAGTGGCAGAACGCGGCTGAAGTACTCGGCACAGGCGCAGGTCAGGCCTACCGCGGTCACCAAGCAAGCCAGGGAGATCAGCACCGCGAGGAAGCCGCTGCCCAGGGAGCCGAAGGTGTGCTGCACATAGGCATGCAACACTGCCGCACCATTGGTGGCACCGGCGGCCACTTCATGACTGCCCGCACCCAGGCGGAACAGACTGATGTACACCAGTGCCAGGCCGACACCGGCGATCAGGCCGGCGATGACTGCGTAACGGGTGATCAGTTGAGGCGACTCGACCCCACGAGAACGGATCGCGTTGACGATGACAATACCGAACACCAGAGCGCCCAAGGTATCCATGGTCAGGTAACCATTGATGAATCCCTGGGAAAACGGTGCCGCCATGTACTCGGGAGTGGCGGTGCCAACTTCCCCTCCAGGCAAAGCGAAGGCGGCGATACCCAGCACTGCCAGGGCGATGATCTTCAGCGGCGCCAGGAAACGCCCGACGGTGTCCAGCAAACGCCCCGGATACAGCGAGATGAAGAACACCAGCAGGAAATACGCCGAGCTGTAGAGGAACAGCGCCAGCGGGCTTTCACCGGTCAGCGGCGCGAGCCCCACTTCAAAGGACACGGTGGCGGTACGTGGCGTGGCGAACAGCGGGCCTACAGCCAGGTAGCAGACGGCAGCCAACAGGCCGCCGGCCACCTTGCCGATAGGCGTGCTCAGTGCGTCCATGGCGCCGCCGACCTTGGCCAGGGCAACCACGGTGATCACCGGCAGACCGACCGCGGTGATCAGGAAGCCTAGCGCCGCCATCCAGACATGGGGTCCGGACTGCAGGCCGACAATAGGCGGGAAGATGATGTTACCGGCCCCGACGAACAGGGCGAAAGTCATAAAGCCGAGTGCCAGAATGTCCTGGCCTTTCAACACTTTCATTAAGGAAATACCACACTACTGAATCGGAATTTAGAGAGGGATTTCCCTTATGGGTGAGGGAAATGCTGTCAGTCCGTATAAGACTGACCCGTTTAGCGCGCAGCGACCTTGTGGGCAGCAGACGCAAAAAGAGGCGGCTAGCCTACCGAATCTGCAAGACGAACGCACCGGCGCAGTGCGAATTTTCTGATATGCGACATCGGGATGTCGCATTTTCGAAATTATATTTCCACCGGACTTAATCCATCCCCTGCGCAACCACTGGCTAGCCGGGGACCGAACCTTGCGAGAAGCGGCTTATGTTGCGGATGGCCTGTGCAACAGCGGGTTCACACAGCAGATGGCTTGTGTGGGAGATGGCTCGTGCAGGAACTGGCTTGTGTAGGAGCTGGCTTGCCAGCGAAGGCGCCCTCAAAGGGCAAGACCTCACCCTCAGCAGTCCCTCCTACGCCAGAAAGCACAAAGGCCACCCGAAGGTGGCCTTTGCTGGTTTTGCGTCAGCTAAGCGCGAGGCTTACTTGACAGCCCAACCAGTCAGCTCGGCCAAGGCCTTGCCGATGTCTGCCAGCGAACGCACGGTTTTCACGCCTGCGTCTTGCAGAGCAGCGAATTTCTCGTCTGCAGTGCCTTTGCCGCCAGAGATGATTGCACCAGCATGGCCCATGCGCTTGCCCGCAGGGGCAGTCACACCAGCGATGTAGGAAACAACCGGCTTGGTCACGTGAGCCTTGATATAGGCAGCCGCTTCTTCTTCAGCCGAACCACCGATCTCACCGATCATCACGATCGCTTCGGTCTTCGGGTCTTCCTGGAACAGCTTCAGGATGTCGATGAAGTTGGAGCCTGGGATCGGGTCACCACCGATGCCGACGCAGGTGGACTGACCGAAACCGGCGTCAGTGGTCTGCTTCACAGCTTCGTAGGTCAGGGTGCCGGAACGGGAAACGATACCGACCTTGCCTGGCAAGTGAATGTGACCTGGCATGATGCCGATCTTGCATTCGCCTGGGGTGATCACGCCTGGGCAGTTAGGGCCGATCAGGGTAACACCCAGCTCGTCGCACTTAACTTTAGCGTCCAGCATGTCCAGGGTAGGAATGCCTTCGGTGATGCAGACGATCAGCTTGATGCCGCCGAAAGCCGCTTCCAGGATCGAGTCCTTGCAGAAAGGAGCAGGAACGTAGATCACGCTGGCGGTGGCGCCAGTGGCTGCTACAGCGTCTTTCACGGTGTTGAACACTGGCAGACCCAGGTGCTCGGTGCCGCCTTTGCCCGGAGTTACGCCACCGACCATCTTGGTGCCGTATTCGATGGCTTGCTGGGTGTGGAAACTACCTTGCGAACCGGTAATACCCTGGCAGATAACTTTGGTGTCTTTATTGATCAGGACGCTCATTATTTGCCCTCCGCAGCTTTGACAACTTGTTGAGCAGCGTCGGTCAGGCTGGTAGCAGCGATGATGTTCAAGCCGCTTTCTGCCAGTACTTTAGCGCCCAGTTCAGCGTTGTTGCCTTCAAGGCGAACAACAACCGGGATTTTCACGCCGACTTCTTTCACGGCGCCAATGATGCCTTCGGCAATCATGTCGCAACGAACGATGCCGCCGAAGATGTTAACCAGTACTGCAGCGACGTTAGTGTCGGACAGAATGATTTTGAAGGCTTCGGTCACGCGCTCTTTGGTAGCACCACCACCTACGTCGAGGAAGTTGGCTGGCTTGCCGCCGTGCAGGTTGACGATGTCCATGGTACCCATGGCCAGGCCAGCACCGTTGACCATGCAGCCGATGTTGCCTTCCAGGGCTACGTAGTTCAGTTCGAACTTGGCAGCGTGCGCTTCGCGCGGATCGTCCTGGGACGGATCGTGGAAAGTCTTCAGCTTAGGCTGACGATACATGGCGTTGGCGTCGATGTTGATCTTCGCGTCCAGGCAATGCAGATCGCCGTCAGCCTTGATCACCAGCGGGTTCACTTCCAGCAGTGCCAGATCGTGGTCCTGGAACAGTTTGGCCAGGCCGACGAAGATCTTCGCGAACTGAGCAACTTGCTTACCTTCCAGACCCAGCTGGAATGCCAGCTCGCGACCCTGGAATGGCTGAGCGCCAACCAGTGGATCGATAGTGGCCTTGAGGATTTTCTCAGGGGTGTCGTGAGCGATTTTCTCGATGTCCACGCCACCTTCGGTGGAAGCCATGAACACGATGCGACGGCTCGAACGGTCAACGACAGCGCCCAGGTACAGCTCTTTAGCGATATCAGTGCACGATTCAACCAGGATCTTGGTGACAGGCTGGCCATTGGCGTCAGTCTGATAGGTCACCAGACGCTTGCCCAACCACTGCTGAGCGAAGGCTTTAGCGTCTTCTTTGCTGCGAACCAGCTTAACGCCGCCCGCTTTACCGCGACCACCAGCGTGAACCTGGGCTTTGACAACCCACTCGGAGCCGCCGATTTTGTCGCAAGCTTCTGCTGCTGCTTCCGGGGTGTCTACTGCGTAGCCTTGGGATACTGGCAGGCCGTATTCAGCGAACAGCTGCTTACCCTGATACTCGTGAAGATTCATGCTTTTTACCGTCTTCGTTAGGTACTGCGCATTCGGCGCTGCGCTCGTGATGAGTGCCGCGCCACCTGTGACCGCTACTCTCAAACCAGCGCCACACCCTGAACCTGGAACCTGGGCTCCGGTCCAGTGTGTGGCGCTACCCCGAGAGGTCGAGTCCAGCGGATATTCCGCGGTGAGTCTTGCGCACAAGGCTCACGACGGGCCAACCGCCGTGGTTTCTTATTATTGCTTAGCGTTTCTTGCGGTTGGCAATGTGGATGGCAGTGCCATTCACAGCCAGAGCTGCTTCGTGCAGGGCTTCGGACAGGGTCGGATGGGAGAAAACCATCATGCCCAGGTCTTCGGCGCTGGTGCCGAATTCCATGCCGATCGCACCTTGCTGAACCAGTTCCGCAGCGCTTGGGCCAATCACGTGGACGCCCAATACGCGATCAGTCTTGGCATCGGCGATGACTTTGACGAAACCGCCGGTGTCGTTGGCTGCCATGGCACGGCCGCTGGCGGCAAACGGGAAGGTGCCGACGTTAACTTCAACGCCTTCAGCTTTCAAGGCCTGCTCGGTTTTACCGACCCATGCAATTTCCGGGTGAGTGTAGATAACCGAAGGGATCAGGTCGTAGTTCATCTGGGCTTTGTGGCCCTTGATGCGCTCGGCAACCATGATGCCCTCTTCCGAGGCTTTGTGAGCCAGCATCATGCCGCGCACCACGTCACCGATGGCGTAAACACCCGGTACGGTAGTCGCGCAGTGATCGTCAACGTGCACGAAACCGCGCTCGTCGAGGGTCACGCCGCAATCAGCAGCCAGCAGATCAGTGGTCACTGGACGGCGACCAACGGCTACGATCAGCTTGTCGAAAGTGATGGTCTGCTCGCCCTTGGCGTCGGTGTAGGTCACCACGACTTCTTCGCCATTGACCTTGGAGCCGGTCACGCGAGCGCCCAGCTTGATGTCCAGGCCCTGTTTGGTCAGGGTTTTCAGCGCTTCCTTGGAAACAGCAGCGTCAGCCGCCATCAGGAAGGTGTCCAAAGCCTCCAGGACAGTCACTTGCGCGCCCAGGCGCGACCAGACCGAACCCAGTTCCAGGCCGATGACGCCAGCGCCAATCACGCCCAGACGTTTTGGCACGGCTTGGAATTCCAGGGCGCCGGTGGAATCGACGATCACGTTCTGATCAACCGGTGCAGGTGGAATGTCGATTGGACGCGAGCCTGGAGCCAGGATCACGTTCTCGGCTTCGATCACTTCAACCGAACCGTCAGCCTTGGTGACTTCGACTTTCTTGCCGGCCAGCAGTTTGCCGTGGCCCTGGATCGAGGTCACGCCGTTAGCTTTGAACAGGGTGGCAACACCGCTGGTCAGGCCTTTGACGATGTTGGCCTTGCGGCCGACCATGGCCGGTACGTCCATGGTCACGCCAGCGTGGTTGATGCCGTGGATGGCAAAACCGTCCTGGGCTTCATGGAATTTCCAGGAGCTGTCCAGCAGCGCCTTGGAAGGAATGCAACCGACGTTCAGGCAAGTACCGCCGAGGGCCAGCTTGCCCTCTTTGTCGGTGTACTTCTCGATGCAAGCAGTAGTGAAACCGAGCTGTGCAGCCTTGATTGCGGCTACATAGCCGCCAGGGCCCGCACCGATCACTACCACGTCGAATTTCTGAGTCATAAAAGGTTCCTTTTAGCGGCAAGCTAGAAGCCGCAGACCGCAAGCTTGAAGCTCCTTCGCCCGAATCGGGCCTGGAGCTTGTCGCCTACAGCCGGCGGCTGCTTTTTAGATGTCCAGGAGCAGACGCGCTGGATCTTCCAGCAGGTTCTTGATGGTCACCAGGAACGTCACGGCTTCTTTACCGTCGATCAGGCGGTGGTCGTAGGACAGCGCCAGGTACATCATCGGACGGATTACCACCTGACCGTTGATCGCCATAGGACGCTGCAGGATATTGTGCATGCCCAGGATCGCTGCTTGTGGCGGGTTGACGATCGGGGTCGACATCATCGAACCGAAAGTACCACCGTTGGTGATGGTGAAAGTACCACCAGTCATCTCTTCCATCGACAGCTTGCCGTCACGGGCCTTCTTGCCGAAGGTGGCAATGCCGCCTTCGATTTCAGCCAGGCTCATCAGTTCGGCGTTACGCAGAACCGGAACCACCAGGCCACGGTCGCTGGAAACCGCAACACCAACGTCGGCGTAGCCGTGGTAAACGATGTCGGCACCGTCGATCGAGGCGTTGACAGCCGGGAAGCGCTTCAGCGCTTCGGTAGCGGCCTTGACGAAGAACGACATGAAGCCCAGGCGCACGCCATTGTGGGACTTCTCGAACAGATCCTTGTACTTCGAACGCAGGGCCATGACTTCAGTCATGTCGACTTCGTTGAAGGTGGTCAGCATCGCCATGTTCGACTGGGCTTCAACCAGACGCTCGGCAACCTTGGCGCGCAGACGGGTCATTGGCACACGCTTTTCAACGCGGTCGCCGGCAGCGAATACCGGAGCAGCAGCGGCAGGAGCCGGAGCCTTGGCAGGCGCGGCAGCTGGAGCGGCTTTCTTCGCGGCAACAGCAGCCACCACGTCTTCCTTGGTCACGCGACCGCCTTTGCCGGTACCGGCAACGGACGCAATGTTGATGCCATTCTCTTCAGCCAGCTTGCGCGCAGCAGGCGCAGCGATTGGATCGTCTTCGCCTTCGGCAGCAGTTGGGGCAGCAGCGGCAGCGGCCGGAGCAGCAGGAGCCGCGGCAGCAGCAGCGCCTTCAACGATGGAGCCCAGGACTTCGTCGGACAGAACGGTGTCGCCTTCGTTCTTGACGATAGCGCCCAGCACGCCGTCAGCAGTGGCCAGCACTTCCAGCACAACCTTGTCGGTCTCGATGTCAACAATCAGGTCGTCGCGCTTGACGGCGTCGCCTGGTTGTTTGTGCCAGGTGGCAACGGTGCCATCGGCAACCGATTCCGGGAAAGTGGGGGCTTTGATCTCGATAGCCATTATCTGTGGTTCCTTAAATTCGGTTTCAGGTGCGCGAAGGCGTTAAACAGTAAAGGCATCTTGCAGCAGTTTTTCCTGCTGCTCAGCGTGCATCGATGCGTAACCACAAGCAGGGGCAGCAGAAGCGTCACGGCCCGCGTACTCGAGTACGAGCGACTTGTTATGACCGCTGATGATGCGACGCATGTGATGCTGGCTGCAGTACCAGGCACCCTGGTTCATCGGCTCTTCCTGACACCAAACGATGTGTTTGAGGTTGGTGTAGGGAGCCAGGACTTCAATCAAGTCGTCCTCAGGGAATGGGTACAGCTGCTCAAGACGCACGATGGCGATATCGTCACGACCTTCGGCACGGCGTTTTTCCAGCAGGTCGTAGTAGACCTTGCCGCTCGCCAGCACGATACGACCGACCTTTTTCGGGTCCTGGGCATCGATTTCCGGAATAACGGTCTGGAATGAACCTTCGGCCAGATCTTCCAGGGTCGAGATGGCCAATTTATGACGCAGCAGCGACTTCGGTGTCAGGACGATCAACGGCTTGCGCAGCGGGCGAATCACCTGACGACGCAGCAAGTGGTAGATCTGCGCCGGCGTGGTCGGTACGGCTACCTGAATGTTGTGCTCAGCGCACAACTGCAGATAACGCTCCAGGCGAGCCGAAGAGTGCTCCGGCCCCTGACCTTCATAACCGTGCGGCAGCAGCATGGTCAGACCGCAAAGACGGCCCCACTTGTGCTCGCCACTGGTGATGAACTGGTCGATAACCACCTGGGCACCGTTGGCGAAGTCGCCGAACTGGGCTTCCCAGATCACCAACGCGTCAGGCGTGGTGGTCGAGTAACCGTATTCGAACGCCAGTACGGCTTCTTCGGACAGGAACGAATCGTACAGGTCGAAACGTGGCTGGCCTTGGTACAGGTGCTGCAGCGGGATGTAGGTACCCGCGTCTTTCTGGTTGTGCAAGACCGCGTGACGGTGCGAGAACGTACCGCGACCGATGTCCTGGCCAGTCATGCGAATCGGGTGACCTTCGAACGCCAGGGTCGCGTACGCCATGGTTTCAGCGTAACCCCAGTTGATCGGCAGGCCGCCGGCTTGCATCTTTTGACGGTCTTCGTAGATCTTCGCCACTTGGCGCTGCACCACGAAGCCTTCCGGGATTTCCAGCAGCTTGGCGGACAGCTCTTGCAGGGTCTTGAGATCGAACCGGGTGTCATGACGCGCAGTCCAGGCGTGACCCAGATACGGACGCCAGTCGACGAACAACTCTTTGTTCGGCTCTTTGACCAAGCTTTTTACCACGTGCAGACCATTGTCCAGCGCGTTGCGGTATTCATCGATCTTCGCTTGAACACGCGCATCATCGACCACACCGGCCTGGGTCAGGCGTTCGGCGTACAGCTCACGGGTGGTGCGCTGCTTGGTGATTTGCTGGTACATCAACGGCTGGGTGCCGCTCGGCTCATCCGCTTCGTTGTGGCCACGACGACGGTAGCAGACCAGATCGATCACCACGTCGCGCTTGTACTGCATGCGGTAGTCGATCGCCAGCTGGGTCACGAACAATACGGCTTCCGGATCATCACCATTCACATGGAGGATCGGCGCCTGGATCATCTTCGCGACGTCGGTGGCGTACTCGGTGGAACGCGAGTCCAGCGGGTTGCTGATGGTGAAACCGACCTGGTTGTTGATCACGATGTGCACAGTACCGCCGGTCTTGAAACCGCGGGTCTGGGACATCTGGAAGGTTTCCATGACCACGCCTTGACCGGCGAATGCCGCGTCACCGTGGATGGAGATCGGCAGAACCTTCTCGCCGGTTGGATCGTTACGACGATCCTGACGGGCGCGTACCGAACCTTCGACCACTGGAGATACGATTTCCAGGTGGGACGGGTTGAACGCCATCGCCAAGTGGACTTCGCCACCGGTAGTCATCACGTTGGACGAGAAGCCCTGGTGATACTTGACGTCACCGGAACCCAGCTCGACCTTCTTCTTGCCTTCGAACTCGTCGAACAGCTCGCGCGGGTTCTTGCCGAAGGTGTTGACCAGCACGTTCAGACGGCCACGGTGGGCCATGCCGATGACGATTTCCTTGGTGCCGTAGGAACCGGAACGCTGGATCAGCTCGTCGAGCATCGGGATCAGGCTTTCGCCGCCTTCCAGACCGAAACGCTTGGTGCCCGGGTATTTGGTGCCCAGGTATTTTTCCAGGCCTTCACCGGCAGTCACACGCTCGAGCAAGTGGCTCTTGATGTCAGCAGAGTACGTCGGACGACCACGCACGCTTTCCAGACGCTGCTGGAACCACTGGCGCTGCTCGGAATCGGTGATATGCGTGAATTCAGCGCCGATGGTGCGGCAATATGTCTGCTGCAACGCTTCGTGAATTTCGCGTAGGCTCGCTTCCTCTTTGCCGATGAACAGGTCGCCGGCACGGAAGGTCGTATCAAGATCGGCATTGGTCAAGCCGTAATGATTGATCGACAGGTCTGCAGGTGCAGGACGCTGCCACAGCCCCAGCGGGTCCAGCTGGGCTGCCTGGTGGCCACGCATCCGATAGGCCTGGATCAATCGCAGCACTTCAACTTGCTTCTTTTCGTGCTCACTGCTCACGCTGCCGGCGGATACCGGTTGGGCGCGGCGCTGGTTCTTTGCCAGCAAGACGAAATGATCGCGGATTGTCGAGTGCGAAACATCGATGGCAGTGCTGCCGTCGGTAGGCAACTTCTGAAAGTAAGTGCGCCACTCTTCTGGCACAGCGTTAGGGTCGTGCAGGTAGAGCTCGTAGAGCTCTTCCACATAGGCAGCGTTACTACCGGATAGGTAGGCGCTGTTCCACATGCGCTGCATCACGCTTTCTTGCATGCTTGGTCACCCTCGGTTAGGGGAACACCACCGGCGACGACACCGAGCAAGCTTGCAGAAGTCCGAATGCAGCGACCAAAACAAGCCACTTAGGATCACGCTGATAGTCCGGGTACCAGCCCGGATGCCCCTGCTTGTCTCATTTCTTCAAAAATAAGAGCAGCCACTTTGTGAGCTGCTGCTCAGGTTAGAGCCATGACGCGGGTTGAAGCCCGCGCCGTGGCTTTTACGGGTACAGCGGTCCTACGGGTACAGCAGCTGAATCACACGCCACTTTGCAGCAACATGTTACGGATGTGACCGATGGCCTTAGTCGGGTTCAGGCCTTTCGGACAAACGTTGACGCAGTTCATGATCCCCCGGCAGCGGAATACGCTGAACGGGTCATCCAGTGAAGCCAGACGCTCGGACGTCTTGGTGTCACGGCTGTCTGCCAGGAAGCGATAGGCTTGCAGCAGCGCAGCTGGACCCAGGAACTTGTCCGGGTTCCACCAGAAGGACGGGCAAGAGGTCGAGCAGCAAGCGCACAGGATGCACTCGTACAGACCGTCGAGCTTCTCACGCTCTTCCGGGGACTGCAGACGCTCGATGGCCGGAGCCGGCGTATCGTTCTGCAGGAATGGCTTCACCTTCTCGTATTGCTTGTAGAAGATGCTCATATCGACGACCAGGTCACGGATAACCGGCAAACCTGGCAGCGGACGAACAACCAGCTTGTTCTTCTTGACCACGGCGGACAGCGGCGTGATGCACGCCAGGCCGTTCTTGCCGTTGATGTTCATGCCGTCGGAACCGCAGACGCCTTCACGGCAGGAGCGACGATAGGAGAAACCTTCGTCCTGCTCTTTGATCAGCGCCAGCACGTCCAGCACCATCAGGTCTTTACCACCGGTATCGACCGAGAATTCCTGCATGAACGGCGCAGCGTCCTGATCAGGGTTGTAGCGATACACACTGACTTGCAACATAGTGGCCACCCTTAGTAAGTCCGAATCTTAGGTTCAAAAGTCGGAACAGTCTTCGGCGAGAAGTTCACGGCACGTTTGGCAACGCGTTTCTCACCCGGGAAGTACAGGGTGTGGCACAGCCAGTTTTCGTCATCGCGGTCTTCGAAGTCTTCACGGGCGTGAGCACCGCGGGACTCTTTACGCACTTCGGCAGCGATGGCCGTGGCTTCGGCCACTTCCAGCAGGTTCTGCAGCTCAAGTGCTTCGATACGCGCAGTGTTGAAAGCTTGAGACTTGTCGTTGATCTTGACGTTGGCGATACGCTCACGCAGGTCAGCCAACTGGGCAATACCCTTCTGCATGTATTCGCCAGTGCGGAATACACCGAAGTAGTTCTGCATGCAGTTCTGCAGTTCACGACGCAGGGTCGCAACGTCTTCACCGGTGGTGCGCTCGTTGAGCTTGGCCAGGCGGTTCAGGGCAACTTCTACGTTGGTGTCGCTGGCGTCGCGGTATTCGATACCGTCGGTCAGCGCTTTTTCCAGGTGCAGACCGGCCGCACGACCGAATACCACCAGGTCCAGCAGCGAGTTGCCGCCCAGACGGTTGGCACCGTGCACCGATACGCAAGCCACTTCACCCACTGCGAACAAGCCAGGGATGATGGTGTCTTCGCCATCAGTGTTCTGAGTGATCGCCTGACCGTGAATGTTGGTGGCAACGCCGCCCATCATGTAGTGGCAGGTTGGAACAACCGGAACCGGAGCAACTACCGGGTCAACGTGGGCGAAAGTCTTGGACAGCTCGCAGATACCTGGCAGGCGGCTGTGCAGCACTTCCTCACCCAGGTGGTCGAGCTTGAGCATCACGTGGTCGCCATTCGGGCCACAACCGTTGCCGGCGATGATCTCTTTGACCATGGAACGTGCCACAACATCGCGACCCGCCAAGTCTTTGGCGTTCGGAGCATAACGCTCCATGAAACGCTCGCCGTGCTTGTTGATCAGGTAACCGCCTTCACCGCGGCAGCCTTCAGTCACCAGGACACCAGCGCCGGCGATGCCGGTCGGGTGGAACTGCCACATCTCGATGTCTTGCACCGGAACGCCAGCACGCAGCGCCATGCCGACACCGTCACCGGTGTTGATCAGGGCGTTGGTGGTGGAGGCGTAGATACGGCCCGCACCGCCAGTTGCCAGAACGGTAGCCTTGGCGCGGATGTAGGTGGTTTCACCGGTTTCGATGCAGATGGCGATCACGCCGACAAAGGCGCCGTCTTCGTTCTTCACCAGATCGACCGCGTACCACTCATTAAGGAAGGTGGTGCCGGCTTTCAGGTTGCCCTGGTAAAGGGTGTGCAGCAGTGCGTGACCGGTACGGTCGGAAGCCGCGCAAGTACGGGCAGCCTGACCGCCCTTGCCGTAGTCCTTGGACTGACCGCCGAAAGGACGCTGGTAGATACGACCGGTTTCGGTACGGGAGAACGGCAGACCCATGTGGTCCAGTTCGAAGACCGCAGCCGGGCCTTCCTGACACATGTATTCGATAGCGTCCTGGTCACCGATGTAGTCGGAACCCTTGACGGTATCGTACATATGCCAGCGCCAGTCATCGTTCGGGTCCGCCGAGGCGATCGCACAGGTGATGCCGCCTTGGGCAGACACAGTGTGCGAACGGGTCGGGAACACCTTGGTGATCACTGCAGTCTTGTGGCCGCCCTGGGCCAGCTGCAGTGCGGCACGCATGCCGGCGCCGCCGCCGCCAATGATGATGGCGTCGAAAGAAATGGTTGGAATGTTAGCCATGAATCAGATACCCCAGAGAATCTGCACACCCCAGACGAAGTAAGCGAACATCGCGACGCCGCATACTGCCTGGAAAAGGAAACGCACTGCTGTCGCCGACTTGCCCAGCGCCATCGGCGTCAGGTAGTCAGTCGAGATGGTCCACATGCCGACCCAGGCGTGAGCGCCCAGGGCCACCATGGCCAGCAGACTGAAGATACGCATCCAGTTGTTTGCGAACAGGCCATGCCACTGTGCGTAGTCAATGCCCGGATTCGCTACGAGGTACCCGATCAGGAAGATGAAATAAGCCGCGAGAACGACCGCAGACACACGCTGTGCCATCCAGTCATAAAGGCCCGAACGCGACAGGTTCGTAACGCTGGTTACCATATCCAAACTCCCGCCAGAACGATAATCACCACGGATACGGCGATAACGATTTTCGAGCCCAGCTTGCCGCCTTCCAGCGTTTCACCGATGCCCATGTCCATAATCAGATGGCGCACACCGGCCACCAAGTGATACAGCAAGGCGGACAGGAGGCCCCATGCAACGAATTTGGCCAGCGGACTGGTCAAGCACGCCTTCACCTCGGCATAACCTTCCTCAGAGCCCAGGGACTTGCTCAATGCGTAAAGCATGATGCCGATGCCCAGGAAGAGGATGATGCCGGAAACACGGTGGAGAAACGACGTAACGCCGGTGATGGGGAGTTTGATGGTCCTTAGGTCTAGGTTTACAGGTCGTTGGCTATTCACGGCTTTTTTCACACTGAAGAGCCCCTAACAATCAGGGCAAAGTTGTTGGGGAGTGCACTGGTCAGGCAACCACTACCCAGGGAGTGCGACCCCCAGCAAAGCGGGCCCAGAAGCCTACGGAGGTCGGTGGCCGAGTATAGACAGTTAGGCTACTAATGACAACGCAAAGACCTTCCCCTAATAGCTCATTGCGTTAGCCTAATAAAAGGCGTAAATGGCAGTGAATTTCGCGCAAAAAACCCTCCCAAAGCCTTCTGGGACAAGACTTTAGGCAAATTGACATTCGGATTTATCTCACTATAGTGGTGCGGGCCCTGCGTGGGGGGTCTGTCTGATGATTTCAAGCATAAATAGGAGGCCACATGGCTGACAAAAAAGCGCAGTTGATCATCGAGGGCGCAGCCCCCGTCGAGCTGCCCATTTTAACCGGCACCGTTGGTCCTGATGTAATCGATGTTCGGGGCCTGACGGCCACGGGCCGCTTCACTTTTGACCCAGGTTTCATGTCGACCGCTTCCTGCGAGTCGAAGATCACCTACATCGACGGCGACAACGGCATCCTGCTGCACCGCGGCTACCCGATCGAACAGCTGGCTGAAAAGTCGGACTACCTGGAAACCTGCTACCTGCTGCTCAACGGCGAACTGCCGACCGCAGAACAGAAGGCCCAGTTCGTCAGCACCGTGAAGAACCACACCATGGTTCACGAACAGTTGAAGAGCTTCTTCAACGGTTTCCGTCGCGACGCCCACCCAATGGCGGTGATGTGCGGCGTAGTCGGCGCACTGTCGGCGTTCTACCACGACTCCCTGGACATCAATAACCCGCAGCACCGCGAGATTTCCGCCGTGCGCCTGGTGGCCAAGATGCCAACCCTGGCAGCGATGGTTTACAAGTACTCCATGGGCCAGCCGATGATGTACCCGCGCAACGACCTGTCGTACGCGGAAAACTTCCTGCACATGATGTTCAACACCCCGTGCGAGATCAAACCGATCAGCCCGGTACTGGCCAAGGCAATGGACCGGATCTTCATCCTCCACGCCGACCACGAACAGAACGCCTCGACTTCCACCGTGCGTCTGGCAGGCTCCTCGGGTGCCAACCCGTTCGCCTGTATCGCTGCCGGCATTGCGGCTCTCTGGGGCCCGGCTCACGGCGGCGCCAACGAAGCCGTGCTGACCATGCTCGACGAAATTGGCGATGTCTCGAACATCGACAAGTTCATCGCCAAGGCCAAGGACAAGAACGATCCGTTCAAACTCATGGGCTTCGGTCACCGCGTGTACAAGAACCGCGATCCACGCGCCACGGTAATGAAGCAGACCTGCGACGAAGTTCTGAAAGAGCTGGGCATCAACAACGATCCACAACTCGAACTGGCCATGCGCCTGGAAGAGATCGCCCTGACCGATCCGTACTTCATCGAGCGCTCGCTGTACCCGAACGTCGACTTCTACTCGGGGATCATCCTCAAGGCCATCGGCATTCCAACCAGCATGTTCACCGTGATCTTCGCCCTGGCGCGGACCGTCGGCTGGATCTCCCACTGGAAGGAAATGCTCTCCAGCCCTTACAAGATCGGCCGTCCACGCCAGCTGTACACCGGCTACGAGTCGCGTGACATCACTAAACTGGAAGACCGCAAATAAGACCTGTCTTGCGATCAAGTCTTAGCTGCAGCGGATACGGCCTCTCTTAGAGGTCGTATTTGTTTTCGCCCCCCCTGACACGGCACCCACAGCCCTCTGTAGCCGCGAAGGCTGCGGATAGTGACAACCTGCCCCCCTCCTCCCAGCAGCTGCTCAGCGGCCGTATTTGCAGCGCCTTCCCGCATCCGCGGCCATAAGCGCCCGATCGCACTTCACGCCAACCACCGACCATCAGCCCCGCTATCGCTACGGCGCGCTGCCGCTCAGCCTGCTCGAGCAGTGACAAGAGCTACGCAACACCATTCAGCACTACAGATACCTCCACTTAACCTGCCCCCATAAAAAAGTGCCCCGATCTCGCGATAAGGGCACTTAGCTACTACTCGGCTTATTAATAGAAGCCGATGCACATCACTCTTTTAGTGCGATACCGCCCCACTTGCACCCAGGCCGGTTTGCGAACGCACGAACTGCGGGAAGAACAGCGCCCGCTCGTTGGCCGCCGAGGTCGACTTGTCAGTGATGGAGAAGAACCAGATACCGATGAAGGCAATCATCATCGAGAACAGCGCTGGGTACTCGTACGGGAAGATCGCCTTCTCGTGATGCAGGATCTGCACCCAGATGGTCGGCCCGAGGACCATCAGGCCAACGGCACTGACCAGGCCCATCCAGCCGCCGATCATCGCGCCACGGGTCGTGAGCTTCTTCCAGTACATGGAAAGCAGCAGTACCGGGAAGTTGCAGCTGGCAGCGATGGAGAACGCCAGACCCACCATGAACGCAATGTTCTGGCTCTCGAAGAGAATGCCCAGGCCGATCGCCAGCACGCCCAAGGCCACGGTGGTGATCTTGGAAACGCGGATCTCGTCCTTCTCGTTGGCCTTGCCCTTCTTGATCACGCTGGCATACAGGTCGTGGGACACCGCCGAGGCGCCGGCCAGGGTCAGGCCCGCCACGACTGCCAGGATGGTGGCGAAGGCCACTGCCGAGATGAAGCCGAGGAACACGCTGCCGCCCACCGCATTGGCCAGGTGCACCGCCGCCATGTTGTTACCGCCCAGCAAGGCGCCTGCGGCATCCTTGAAGTCCGGGTTGGTGCTTACCAGCAGGATCGCGCCAAAGCCGATGATGAAGGTCAGGATGTAGAAGTAGCCGATGAAGCCTGTGGCGTAGAGCACGCTCTTGCGGGCTTCCTTGGCGTCGCTCACGGTGAAGAAACGCATCAGGATATGAGGCAGGCCCGCAGTACCGAACATCAGCGCAAGCCCCAGCGAGAACGCCGAGATTGGATCCTTCACCAGACCGCCAGGACTCATGATCGCCTCACCTTTGGGGTGGACCTTGATCGCCTCGGAGAACAGCGTGTTGAAGTCAAAGTTGACGTGCTTCATCACCATCAGCGCCATGAAGGACGCACCGGAGAGCAGCAGCACCGCCTTGATGATCTGTACCCAGGTGGTGGCCAGCATGCCGCCGAACAGCACATACAGGCACATCAGGATACCTACCAGGATCACCGCAACGTGGTAGTCGAGACCGAACAGCAGCTGGATCAGCTTGCCGGCACCGACCATCTGCGCGATCAGGTAGAACGCCACCACCACCAGCGAACCGCAGGCCGACAGGGTACGGATCTGGGTCTGCCCGAGGCGGTAGGACGCCACGTCGGCAAAGGTGTACTTGCCCAGGTTACGCAGGCGCTCGGCGATCAGGAACAGAATGATCGGCCAGCCCACCAGGAAGCCGATGGAATAGATCAGGCCGTCATAACCGGACGTGAACACCAGGGCGGAAATCCCCAGGAAGGACGCCGCCGACATGTAGTCACCGGCAATCGCCAGACCGTTCTGGAAACCGGTGATCTTGCCACCCGCTGCATAGTAGTCAGCGGCCGACTTGTTGCGCTTGGAGGCCCAGTAGGTGATGCACAGGGTGGCACCGACAAAGACCACGAACATCAGGATCGCCGATACGTTGAGGGGTTGCTTGTGGACTTCACCCGTCAAAGCGTCTGCGGCCCAGAGGGCAGGAGCGAAAGCGGCAAGTCCGAGTGCTGCGAATAGACGTCGGATCATTGCTGAGCCTCCTTCAGAATCGCGTTGTTCAGGTCATCGAACTCACCGTTGGCGCGGCGCACATAGATAGCCGTCAGGACGAAGGCCGAGAGAATCAAGCCAACACCGATGGGAATGCCCCAGGTGATGGATGAGGTTGGACTGATTTTGGCCCCCAGGATCTGGGGCCCATAGGCGATCAACAGGATGAAAGCCGAGTAAAGCCCAAGCATGATCGCCGAGAGAATCCAGGCGAACCGCTCTCGCTTGCTGACCAGCTCCTTGAAGCGCGGGCTGTTTTGAATCGAGAGGTAAATGCTGTCGTTCATTGTTTTTATCCTCGCAGCACAGATTTTAGGTAGAACCTAATCCACTCTATGCGGCTGCAGAACAGGTTCCAGACGACCTTAGTATTAGAACGACATTAGCGGCCGCGCCAACTTTCCTCCTCGAAAAGACAAGGCCATCCACGGACTTTCCGTGGATGGCCTCAAGACCCTTGTTCTAGACGCTTTTCGACTACTTGGCAGTCCACTCGGCAACGCGTTCCGGGTGCTTGCTGACCCAGTCCTTGGCCGCCACATCGGGTTTTGCGCCGTCTTGAATGGCCAGCATGACTTCGCCGATTTCGTCCTTCGACGCCCACTGGAATTTCTTCAGGAACGCCGCCACTTCCGGGGCCTTCTTCTCCAGGCCCTTGCTGCCGATGCTGTTGACGGTTTCAGCAGCGCCATACACGCCTTTTGGATCATCGAGGAAACGCAGCTTCCACTTGGCGAACATCCAGTGCGGCACCCAGCCGGTCACGGCGATGGAATCCTGCTTCTCTTCGGCACGGGTCAACTCGGCGATCATCGCCGCCCCGGAACTGGCCTGCAGCTTGTAGTCCAGGCCGTAGTCCTTGATCACCTGGTCGGTCTTGAGCATCACCCCTGAACCGGCGTCGATGCCAACGATCTTGTTCTTGAACGTGGTGTCGGTCTTCAGATCCTCAATGGACTTGGCCTTGACGTACTCCGGCACGATCAGGCCGATCTTGGCATCCTTGAAGTTGGGGCCGTAGTCGACCACCTTGTCCTTGTTCTTGGCCCAGTACTCGCCGTGGGTTACCGGCAGCCACGCCGAGAGCATGGCATCGAGCTTGCCGGTGGCCACGCCCTGCCACATGATCCCGGTCGCCACCGCCTGCAGCTTGACGTCATAACCGAGCTTCTGCTTGATCACCTCCGCCGCCACATGAGTCGTCGCCACACTGTCGGACCAGCCATCGACGTAGCCGATGCTCAGGGTCTTGCTATCGGCACTGGCCAGAGTGGAGCTGATGGCAAGTACCAGTGCGGCACCTGCGCCTAAGAGTCGTCGCATCTTCATCGTTACTTCCCCGAAAAGTGCAGTGCCGGGCGAGTGCCGGGCACGTCAACGTATGGTTATGGTGCGCTGCGCCTCCATCACGCCTCACCGCGAACGCGTTCGATCATCAGCGGAGTGCTGATGCCCTGATCATCAACCCGCCACTGTCCGCGACCTGCTCTGTCTGCGACCTCAAGGCAACAAGCAACGACATCAGATAGCCAGCAACCAGCCGCCTCCACAGCCCGTACAGCGGGCCCGCCCGAACTTTGCATGTCAAAATCATGCAGGCCACCAAGCCGCGAACAAATGCAGGTAAGATGCCCGGCTTTGTTCCACGACGGCCTGACCATGCCCGCCACTGCACGCTTCCCCGCCCTTGCTTATCTATTGTCCTGCCTGCTTGGCCTGCTGGCCCTCTGCGGTTACTGGTACGGCCTCGGCCAGCCGGTGCATCTACCGGACGTCGCCAGCGCCAGCCACAAACTGCAGTGCGCCTCCTACACCCCGTTCGACAAGGACCAGTCGCCCTTCGACCAACCGTTCAAGTTGCGCCCCGAGCGCATGGACGCCGACCTGGCACTGCTGGCCACCCGCTTCGAGTGCATCCGCACCTACTCCATGACCGGCCTTGAGGCCCTGCCCGAGCTAGCCCGCAAGCACGGTCTGAAGCTGATGATCGGTGCCTGGGTCAACAGCAACCCGGTGGACACCGAGAAAGAAGTGGACCTGCTGATCGCCTCGGCCAACGCCAACCCGGATGTGGTCAGCGCGGTGATCGTCGGCAACGAAGCCCTGTTGCGCAAGGAAGTCACCGGCCCGCAGCTGGCGCGATTGATTCTCAAGGTCAAGGCCGGGGTCAAACAGCCAGTAACCTATGCCGACGTCTGGGAGTTCTGGCTCAAGCACCCGGAAATCGCCCCGGCGGTGGACTTCCTCACCATCCACCTGCTGCCGTACTGGGAAGATGATCCGTCGAACATCGACGCCGCCCTCAACCACGTGGCCGAGGTGCGCCAGGTGTTTGGCAACCGCTTCGCGCCCAAAGACGTAATGATCGGTGAAACCGGCTGGCCCAGCGAAGGCCGCCAGCGAGAAACCGCACTGCCGAGCCGGGTCAACGAGGCCAAGTTCATTCGCGGTTTCGTTGCGCTGGCAGAACACAATGGCTGGCATTACAACCTGATCGAAGCCTTCGATCAGCCATGGAAACGCGCCAGCGAAGGTGCGGTGGGCGGGTACTGGGGGCTGTTCGACGCAGATCGCCAGGACAAGGGCATTCTTGCCGGCCCCGTGTCCAACCTACCTTATTGGCCGCTGTGGCTAGGGGTAGGCGCCGTGATCTTCTTCGGCACCTTGATCCTCGGCGGCCGGGTTCGCAGTCGACGTGCGGCGCTGCTCTTGCCGCTGCTGGGGGCATTGGCGGCCAGCACGATCGGTACCTGGGGGGAGCTGGCCCGCGTCACCAGCCGCTTCACCGGCGAATGGTGCTGGGCCGCGCTGCTGCTCGGCCTGAACCTGCTGGTCCTGGCCCATGCCGCGCTGACCTTGAGTGCCCGCGAAGGCTGGCGCCTGCGAGCCTTCAATGCTCTGGAGAAGCGTGCAGGCTGGTTGCTGGCGACAACAGGGTTCGCCGCGGCAGTAATGATGCTGGAGTTGGTGTTCGACCCACGCTATCGCAGCTTCCCCAGCGCCGCCCTGCTGCTGCCGGCGGTGGTCTACCTGTGCCGCCCCGTGCGGGTGCCGCGCCGCGAGATTGCCCTGCTGACCTTTATCGTCGGCGCCGGTATCGCTCCCCAGCTGTACCAGGAAGGCCTGGCCAACCAGCAGGCCTGGGGCTGGGCCCTGGTCAGCCTGTTGATGGTGGCGGCAATGTGGCGCAGCCTGCGGGCGCGTATCGCCTGATCCATCGCAACCTGTAGCCGACTGCCACGGCAGTCGCTACAGCGAGCCCAGTCCTTACTTGGCGCGCACCAGGCGCAGGGCCGCGATCACCACCGCAAACACCGCCAGGGTGGTGTTGTACAGAGCCAAGGCGGGAATGCCGGCCAACACGGCCAGCACCGCCAACCCCCAGCCGGCACGCCCGGGAACGACAAACGCCAGCAGTGCCGCGCCCAAGGCACTCCAGCCCAGCACCTTGAAGTGGATCATCCAGCCCAGGTTCGAGCGCAACGAACATTCCCAGCGGCTGGCCTCATCGACACAGACGCCCACCCATCGAGCATCCTCCATGAAGCCGTAGCGCAGGCCATAACTGGCGGCCAACCACAGCGGCAGGACAACAAGCAGCAGAATCAAGGGCAAGCGGCGAGACATGAAACACTCCGAACAATCAAAACGGCGCCCAGCATAATCGTCCATGGACGCTTGGCAAGCTCGATGCATAGATAACTGTTAAGCAAATAGCGGCAAAGTGTATCGCCCGGCTACTATCACCCCCTGATGTGCCTGCCACAGGCGTTATTTGCATCCAACCATGGCACTTCGGCAGCAGCGCGGTGGTCATAGCCTGCGAACCTCATTCGGCACCTTCCTTCTAGGGATATAGTCATGCTTCGTTCCTTGCGCTTCGCCGCCCTGTTCGGCGGCCTTATCCTGAGTGCGTCCGCACTGGCGGTCGACGTTGACGCGGCCAGTTATGGCTATCCGTTGACCAACCCCTTCGAAGCCACCATTGCCACCACGCCACCGGAGTTGCGCCCGGAACTGCCCTCCAATGACGATATCCGTCAGTCGGACCACAGCCTGACCCTGCGCCCGGAGCGCGAGTTCATCCTCCCGGACAATTTCTGGGCGGTGAAGAAACTCACCTACCGCATCGCCACCCAGGACCACGCTGCGCCGCTGATCTTCCTGATTGCCGGTACCGGCGCGCGCTACGACAGCAGCCTCAACGAGTACCTGAAGAAGCTCTACTACAAGGCCGGCTACCACGTGGTGCAACTGTCCTCGCCCACCAGTTTCGACTTCATCAGCGCCGCCTCGCGCTTCGCCACGCCCGGCGTGACCCAGGAAGATGCCGAAGACATGTACCGGGTGATGCAGGCCGTGCGGGCGCAAAACCCCAAGCTGCCGATCACCGAGTTCTATCTCACCGGCTACAGCCTGGGGGCCCTGGATGCGGCGTTCGTCAGCAAGCTGGATGAAACCCGGCGCAGCTTCAACTTCAAGAAAGTCCTGCTGCTCAACCCGCCGGTCAACCTCTACACCTCGATCACCAACCTCGACAAGCTGGTACAGACCGAGGTCAAGGGCATCAACAACAGCACCACCTTCTACGAATTGGTACTGGGCAAGCTGACCCGCTACTTCCAGCAGAAGGGCTACATCGATCTCAACGACGCCCTGCTCTACGACTTCCAACAGTCCAAGCAACACTTGACCAACGAACAGATGGCGATGCTGATCGGCACCTCGTTCCGCTTCTCCGCGGCGGACATCGCCTTCACCTCGGACCTGATCAACCGTCGCGGCCTGATCACCCCGCCCAAGTACCCGATCCGCGAAGGCACCAGCCTCACGCCGTTTCTCAAGCGCGCCCTGCAATGCGACTTCGACTGCTACCTGACCGAACAGGTGATCCCGATGTGGCGTGCCCGTACCGACGGCGGCAGCCTGTTGCAACTGATCGACCAGGTGAGCCTCTACGCCCTGCAGGACTACCTCAAGAACAGCACCAAGATCGCCGTGATGCACAACGCCGACGACGTGATCCTCGGCCCCGGCGACCTGGGCTTCCTGCGTAAAACCTTTGGCGACCGCCTGACCGTCTACCCCCATGGCGGCCACTGCGGCAACCTCAACTACCGCGTCAACAGCGACGCCATGCTGGAGTTCTTCCGTGGCTAAACATCTCCTGCTTATCGCTGCGTTGCTCTGCACCGGCTATGCCCAAGCTGACAACAGCAAGGCCAACACCCCCACCGTGCCGGATGCCGACGGTTTCACCGAGCCGCTGAAGAAACTCAAGTTCAACCCCGGGCTGGACCAGCGTGAGTTCGAACGCTCGACCCTCAACGCCTTGAACATCTACGACCCGCTGGAGTCGTGGAACCGCCGGGTCTACCACTTCAACTACCGCTTCGACCAGTGGGTATTCCTGCCGGTGGTGGACGGTTACCGCTATGTGACGCCAAGTTTCCTGCGCACCGGGGTCAGCAACTTCTTCAACAACCTCGGCGACGTGCCCAACCTGGTCAACAGCCTGTTGCAGTTCAAGGGCAAGCGCTCCATGGACACCACGGCGCGGCTGCTGCTCAACACCACCATCGGCGTAGCCGGCCTGTGGGACCCGGCCACCAAGATGGGCCTGCCACGCCAGAGCGAAGACTTCGGCCAGACCCTGGGTTTCTATGGCGTACCCGGTGGTGCCTACCTGGTGCTGCCAATCCTCGGCCCTTCGAACCTGCGCGATACCGCGGGGCTGGCGGTGGACTACACCGCAGAGTCGGCGATCAACTTTCTCAATGTCTCGGAAGTCAGCAGCAACCACCCGGAGATCTGGGCACTGCGTGGCGTCGACAAGCGCTACCAGACCAGCTTCCGCTATGGCCAGCTGAACTCGCCGTTCGAGTACGAGAAAGTGCGCTACGTGTATAGCGAATCGCGCAAGTTGCAGATCGCCGAGTAACCCCTACCCCGACAGTCCCGCCCATCCGGCGGGGCGACACTCCTCGGGCGGTCCGCCTGCAGCCGTTACAACCCCGCAACGAGAGCGAAAAGCCGATTGGCATCTCTCGGGGAAATAGATACGATGCTAATCATTAGCTAGCTATCTATGTGTCTGAAGCATGAGATTCCCCACCCTTCACATCGCCGATGTCTGGCAAGCACTCTTCGCCCCCGCGCCTTCGGACCTGTTGTTCGCCGCCAGGAACCTGATTGCCGGCGGACTGGCCCTGTACCTGGCGCTGCGCCTGAATTTCGAACAGCCGCAATGGGCCCTGACCACCGTGTTCATCGTCAGCCAGCCCAGCAGCGGCATGGTGCTGGCTAAAGGTGCCTACCGCTTGCTGGGGACGTTTACCGGGGCCGTGGTTTCGATCCTGCTGATCGCCGTGCTGGGCCAGGCACCGCTGCTGTTCCTGCTGGCCATGGCCCTGTGGCTGGCCTTCTGCACCACCGGTGCCTCGCTGCTGCGCAATCACGCCGCCTATGGCTTCGTACTGGCCGGCTACACCACCGCAATCATCGCCCTGCCCGCCACCGCGGCGCTATTGCAGGTATTCGACCAGGCCGTGGCACGCTGCTCGGAGATCGGCCTGGGAATCATCTGCGCCGCGGTGGCAAGCATCGTTCTATGGCCACGCCGGATTGAACAGACACTGGCCATTCAGGGCCGGGCCGCCTGGCTGGCGGGGCGGCGTGCAGCCGCCTCGGAACTGCTGGGGGAAGACCAGCGCAAGGGGCTCCTGGAAGCCCTGGGGCGCATCGTCGCGGTGGACGCCCAACGTGACCATGCCTGGTTCGAAGGCCCCCTGGGACGCCGCCGCTCCCAGGCGCTGCGAGTCCTCAGCCGAGACCTGCTGGGGTTGCTGCGAGCCGCCCGGGGCGTGGCACGACAACGGCAGATGCTCGACCTGGAAAACGCCCAGCGCCTGGAGCCATTGATTCAGCAGACGATCCAGGCCCTCGAGGCCGAGCATGAGCCAATCCTCGCGCCCCTGGCCCAGAGCCTGGAGCAGGCCCTGGAAGATCGCTCGCTGTCAGCCGAATGCCACCTGTGTCTGATCCAGTTGACCCAGGTATTGAACCTGGTGGAACAGAGCGCCAGCAGCATCAGCGCCGTGGAACAGGGCCGGGTACCCGCCGGCGCTCCCGGCGCCCTGTCATGGCACCGGGACATTCAGCAAGGGCTGCTGGGCGGGCTGCGCAGTGCCCTGGCCTTTCTCGCTGTGGCCGGTTTCTGGCTGCTGTCCGCCTGGCCTTCGGGACTGGGTGCCGTGTCCATCTGCGGGGTGGTATTGAGCCTGTTTGCCGGGCGCGAGAACCCCGCGGCCGCCTGCCTGAACTTCCTCAAGGGCATAGCCCTGTCGATCCCCGTGGCGGCGGTGGTCAGCCTCGGCCTGTTGCCCGGCTGGGACGGTTTCCCGCTGCTGTGCCTGGGCCTGGGAGTGCCGTTGTTTTTTGCTTCGCTGTGCATGAGTCGGCCAAAGATCGCGCCGATCGCCTCGGCCTTCTGCATCTTCTTCGTCAACAATGTCGGCCCGAGCAATCTGATGACCTATGACCTGGGGGCCTTTCTGAACAAGGCCATGGCCACCCTGATCGGGGTCGGCATTGCCGTGGTGGTGCTGCGGCTGATCAGCCTCAACCCGGGCGAGCATCACTACCGGCGAATGTTCAAGGCGTCACTGTTCGACCTGGCACAACTCACTGCGCGCCCTGCGGAACAGGCCGAGAGCTGGTTCGGCGGGCGCATGGCCGACCGCCTGATCCGGTTATCGAGGTATTGGCAGATGCAACCCGAGAACCGTCGCGTTCACTGGGACAACGGCCTGCTGGGGCTGGACCTGGGCGATGAGTTGCTGCAATTGCGCAGTTGCCTGGACCCGGCGCAGGGAGCCCTGGCTGCCGAGCGCGACCGCTATCTGTTGCACTTGGCAGCACTGCTCAAGCATGGCGGCCCGACTGTGGCACGCGGCGATCAGTTGGACGCGGCCTCGGTGGCTCTGCTCAAGGCCCTGGAGAAAGACCGAGGCCTGGCCGTTCAGCCTCAAGAGATGGCCCGGGCGGCGATCCTGCAGTTGCAGTTCACCTGGCGTCGCTGGTGCCGGCAGCAGCCAGCCGGCGCATTACCGGCCAGGCTGACAGCCGCCGGCTGAACAGGGATCAGCCGCGTACCGCGCGCCAACCCCTGCCCACCAGCGTCACAGCCAACAGCACCAGCCCCCCGGCAATGATCCCGGCCACGGCATTGAGCAGGGTCGGCATGATCACCGAGACCACGCCGATCAGCGCCGCGCTGCGCTCGGCCAGGCCTTCAATCAGATGATGCACTGCAGGAACACCGTGGGTGAGGATGCCGCCGCCGACCATGAACATGGCCGCCGTGCCAATCACCGACAGACTCTTCATCATCAGTGGCGCCGCCCGCAAGATCGCCCCGCCAATGCGCTTGGCCAGGGCACCCGGCTTCCGCGCCAGCCACAGTCCCAGGTCATCCAGCTTGACGATGCCACCCACCAGGCCATAGACACCGACCGTCATGACAATCGCAATCCCCGAAAGCACCACCACCTGCTGCGTCAGCGAAGCCCCCGCCACGATCCCCAGGGTGATGGCGATGATTTCTGCGGAGAGAATGAAGTCGGTGCGGATTGCCCCTTTGATTTTCTCCCGCTCAAAAGCCACCAGGTCCACCTGGGGATCGGCCAGCGCCTGCAGGGTCGACTCGTGCCCAGTCACCTCCTCGGCCTGGTGCAGGTACTTGTGCGCCAGCTTCTCGAACCCCTCAAAGCACAAGTAGGCGCCGCCGAGCATCAACAATGGCGTGACCAACCAGGGCGCCAGGGCACTGATGGCCAGCGCCGCTGGCACCAGGATCAGCTTGTTGCGAAACGACCCCTTGGCCACGGCCCAGACCACCGGAATTTCCCGCTCCGCGCGCACCCCGGAAACCTGTTGGGCGTTGAGCGCCAGATCGTCGCCCAGTACCCCTGCGGTTTTCTTTGCCGCCATCTTGGTCATCAAGGCCACGTCATCCAGTACCGCGGCGATGTCGTCGAGCAAAACCAGCAAACTGCTTCCAGCCATGGGCCAGGCTTCCCTGCGTGAAATAAGACCCGAAGCATACCGCGCCGGGCTTGTTTCACGCGAGATCAAGCACCTCAGGGCGCAGCCGTGCCCGGCCCGTGCCAGCCACCTCCCAGGCTCTGGATCAGCGCCACACTGCCAAGGCTCAACTGACCCTGGGAAGCCCGCAGATTCTGCTCGGCCTGCAACAACACCAGTTGCTGGGTCAGCAGGTTCTGCGCGCTGACCGTACCGGCCCGCAGCTGGGCTTGCTGGCTACCGAACAGCTGCTGGTTGCGCTGATACATCTGCTGGTAGCTCTCTACCTGCTGCTGCAGGTGATTGACCGAAGAAAGCTGGTCTTCAACGTTCTGCAGGGCGGCGAGCACCGTGCCCCGGTAACTGGCCACGTCCTGGTCGTAACTGGCCTGGGCGGCTTGAACCGCGGCTTCCCGCGCGCCGCCATCGAACAGCGTGGCGGCCAGCGCCGGGCCCAGCGTCCAGATGCGGTTCGGCACCGAGAACAGGCCACCCAGGGCACTGCCGCGAAAGCCCACTTCGGCGGTCAGGTCCAGGGTCGGAAAGAACGCTGCCTCGGCCACGCCGATCCTGGCATTGGCCGCGGCCGCCGTGCGTTGCGCCGCAACCACATCGGGCCGGCGCAGCAGCAAGGTGGAAGGCAGGCTCAAGGGCGGGCGCGGCACGCTGAAGGGGTAATCGGCTACCGGTGCCAGACTGAACTGTGCCGGCGCCATGCCCAGCAGCACCGCCAGCGCATGCTCGAACTGCTCGCGGGAGATCTGCGCCGTCTGCAGGGCCGCCACCACGGTACTCAACTGGTCCTGGACAACCAGCAACTGATCGTTGGAGGCGGTGCCCTGGACATAAGCCGCCTGGGTCATGTCCAGGAGCTGCTGGTTGATCCGCTGCTGTTCCTGGAGCAGGCGAATCTCGATATCCAATTGCCGCAGGCTCAGGTAGTTGTTCGCCACGCTGGCGCTGATAGACAGTCGCACCCCGGCCAGCAGCGCATCGGAAGACTGGGCAACGCCCTCGCTTGACTCGATGCCGCGCCGTACCTGGCCCCAGAGGTCCGGCTCCCAACTGGCGCCCAAGGTCGCGCTGACGCTCTGTACCACACTGCCTGCACTGCTGAGGGTGCTGGCACTGCTGCTGGTACTGCTGCTACTGCCACCCACACCCCGCGAGCCGGAAAGCCCGGCGCTGATGGTGGGAAACAGCCCCGCGCGACTCGAAGCCACCTGAGCCCGAGCCAGTCGATAGGCGGCCTCGGCGGCCACGATCGACTGATTGGCGCTGGCCGAACGCTGGATCAGGTCATTGAGCTGCGGATCCTGATAGGCCAGCCACCACTGACTGTCCAGGGCCCCCTGAGGATTGGCCACGGCGCGCTGCCATTGCGCGCCCTCCTTGAATGACTGGGGCAACGCCATGGCCGGCTGCCGGTAATCCGGCCCGACCATGCAGCCGTTCAGCAGCACGCAGAGCAATGCCATCGCGAAACGCACTCTGCCAGGTTGGCCGTGCATGGTCATGCCTCCTTGACGACCCGGCGCAAGCGCTGGGACGCCCGATCGAGCCACAGGTAGATAACGGGGGTGGTGTACAGCGTCAGCACCTGGCTGAGCAGCAAGCCACCGATGATCGAGATCCCCAACGGCCGGCGCAGCTCCGAGCCGTAGCCACTGCCAAGCACCAAGGGCAGCGCGCCGAGGATCGCCGCCAGGGTGGTCATCATGATTGGTCGAAAACGGACCAGGCAGGCCCGGCGAATCGCCTCCTGGGCACTGAACCCCTGCTCCTTGGCCTCGGTGATAGCAAAGTCGATCATCATGATCGCGTTCTTCTTGACGATGCCGATCAGCAGGATCACCCCCACCAGGGCGATGATCGACAGCTCGGTGCCGGTCAGCAGCAAGGCGATCAGCGCCCCGACCCCGGCTGACGGCAAGGTCGAGAGGATGGTCAGCGGGTGCATCAGGTTCTCGTAGAGAATGCCCAGCACGATGTACACCGAAAGCAAGGCGGCGACGATCAACAATGGCTCGCTGGCCACCGAGGACTGGAACACCTGGGCAGTACCGGCGAACTGCCCAACCACGCTGGCGGGCATGCGCAACTGCGCTATAGCCTGGTCTACCAGGGCTGTGGCCTGGCCGATGGAGACCCCCGGCGCCAGGTTGAACGAAGCCGTCACCGCCGGAAAAGTGCCCTGGTGACTGATGGCGATGGCCGTGCGCTGCACCGACTGCTCGGCCACCGATGACAGCGCGATCAGTCGTTGCTGGGCGTTGGCTGCCAGGTCCGGATTCGCCGCGCCGCCCTTGCCTGTGACCACTGTTCCGGTAGGCAGGTAGATCGAGTTCAGGGTAGAGGGATCGGTCCAGTATTCCGGAGCCACCTCCATCACCACGTGGTACTGGTTGGCCGCCCGGTACAGGGTCGAGACCTGGCGCTGGCCAAAGGCGTCGTATAGCGTCTGGTCGATGGCCGCCATGCTCACCCCGAGGCGCGCGGCGCTGTCGCGATTGACCTGGACATTGGCTAGCAGGCTGTTGTCCTGCTGGTCGGTGTTCAAGTCCTTGAGTTGCGGCAGGCCACGCAGCACCGCCACCACCTTGGGCACCCACTCATCCAGGTCGCTCTGGTCGTCGGCGGTCAAGGTGTATTGATACTGCGCGCCACTCTGGCGTCCACCCACGGTGATGTCCTGCACCGATTGCAGGTACAGCCGCGTGCCGGGCATGTCCCCCAGGGTCCGGCGAATCTGCGCGATCACCTGGTCGGCGCTGTCATGGCGCTGGCCCAGGGGCTTGAGGGCGATGAACAGTTGCGCACTGTTGATCGCCCCGCCGCCACCGCCACCGCCGCCCCCACCGACGAAACCGCCGACCGTATCGACATTGGGGTTCTGCATGACCTTGCGGTTGATCTCGAGAAAGTCCTTCTGCATCGCGCCGTAGGAAATACTCTGGGCCGCGAGGATGCTGCCGGACAGGCGACCAGTGTCCTCCTGGGGAAAGAAGCCCTTGGGCACCAGCACATACAACACACCGGCAAGGATGATCACCAACACCGTCACCAACCCCATCAGCCGGGAATGAGCGATGACCCAGCCCAGGCTCCGATCGTAGAAGCGATGCACCGGCGAACCCACGGTCTCGGCGCCTTCGGCCGCCTGTTCCCGTGTACGCAACAGTACACTGGAAAGCATCGGCGTCACGGTCAACGAAATCAGCATCGAGATGCCGATGGACACCGACAGCGACACTGAAAACTCACGGAACAGGCGCCCGACGATCCCCCCCATCAACAGCAGGGGAATGAACACCGCCACCAGCGACACACTGATGCTGAGCACGGTGAATCCCACCTCTCGGGCTCCGGCCAGCGCCGCTTGCAGCCGCGATTCACCGCGCTCCAGGTGGCGCATGATGTTCTCCACCACGACGATGGCATCGTCCACCACGAACCCGGTGGAAATGGTCAGGGCCATCAGCGACAGGTTGTTCAGGCTGTAGCCGAGAAAGTACATCGCGCCGAAAGTACCCAGCAGTGACAGCGGCACCACGATGGCCGGCACCAGGGTGCTGCGCCAGTCGCGGAAAAAGGCAAAGGTCACCAGGGTCACCAGCACGATGGAAGCGATCAGGCTCAGTTCCACGTCCCGCAGCGAAGCACGAATGGTGGTGGTGCGGTCCATCAGGATGCTCAGGCGGATGGACGCCGGGATCGATTCCTGGAGAAATGGCAACTCGGCCTTCACCGCATCCACGGTATCGATGACATTGGCCCCCGGCTGTTTGAAGATCACCAGCAGCACCGCCGGCTTGCCGTTGAACAGGCCGAAGTTGCGCAGATCCTCGACGTCTTCGCGCACGTAGCCCAGGTCCGCGATGTGCACCAGGCTGCCGTTGTTCTGCTTGACCACCAGGTTGGCGTAGTCAGTGGTCGCGTAGAGCTGGTCGTTGGCACTCAACACATGGTTCTGCTGGCCAAGGGCAATCGAGCCCTTGGGCAGGTTGACGTTGGCCGCGGCAATGACCTGCCGTACCTGCTCCAGGCTGATCCCGTAATGGTTGAGCCGGTCCGGGTTGAGCTCGACCCGCACCGCCGGCAAGGCGCCGCCGCCGACGGTCACATCGCCGACCCCGCGGGTCTGCAGCAGACGCTGCTCCAGCAGGGTCGAGGCGACGTCGTACATCTGCCCCGGCGAGGCGCTGTCCGAGGTCAGACTGATGATCAGGATCGGCGAGTCGGCCGGGTTGACCTTGCGATAGGTGGGGTTGCCCGATAGGTCGCTGGGCAAGTTGGTACGCGCCGCATTGATCGCCGCCTGGACATCCCGGGCGGCGCCGTCGATGTCGCGATTGAGGTCGAACTGCAGGTTGATCCGAGTGGCCCCCAGGGTGCTCGACGAAGTCATCTGGGTGACTCCGGCGATCTGCCCGAACTGGCGCTCCAGGGGCGTGGCCACCGAGCTGGCCACGGTGTGCGGATCGGCCCCGGGTAAAGAAGCTCGTACGCTGATGGTGGGAAAATCCACTTGCGGCAGCGGCGCCACCGGCAGCAGGTTGAAGGCCAGGATGCCGAACAGCGCCAACCCGGCGGCCAGCAACGTAGTGGCGATGGGGCGCTGGATGAACGGCGCGCTAAGGTTCATCGCCAACCCTCTGCGGCCCTTCCCCGTCACCTTCCCTGCTGGCGCGGCGCCCCGCCAGACGCTCGCCCAGGCCGTGCATGGCGAGGAAGATCACGGGGGTGGAAAACAGCGTCAGCACCTGACTCAGCAACAAGCCGCCAATGATCGCGATCCCCAGTGGGTGGCGCAGCTCGGAGCCGATACCGGTGCCCAGGGCCAGGGGCACTGCGCCGAACAGCGAGGCCATGCTGGTCATCAGGATCGGCCGGAAGCGCAGTTCCGCCGCCTGGCGGATCGCCGCCAGCGGGGTGAGGCCGCCCTTGCGCTCCAGTTCCAGGGCAAAGTCGACCATCATGATGCCGTTCTTCATGACGATGCCGATCAGCAGCACGATGCCGATCAGGCCGATGATGTCGAACTGCGTGCCGGTGATCAGCAACGCCAGCAAGGCCCCCAGGGCCGCCGAGAGCAGGGTCGAGAGAATGGTCACCGGGTGCACGAAGCTCTCGTAGAGAATCCCCAGCATCAGGTACACCACGACGATTGCGGCCAGCACCAGGAATACCTGGTTCGACAGCGACGCCTGGAAGGTCGCCGCCGCCCCTTCCAGAGAGGCTTGCACCGAGGCCGGCAGGCCAACCTGGGCCTCGATCTCCTGGAGTCGGGTCACCGCCGCGCCAAGGGTCTGGCCGGGAGCCAGGTTGAACGAGACATCGGCATAGGGAAACTGCCCCAGGCGATTGATGGTCAGGGGGGCACGCTGCACCTGTTGGGTGATCATGCTCGACAGCGGCGCCACCCCGCCGCCGGGAATGTTCACGTAGAGGCCAGTCAGCAGGTCCGCCAAGTTACGCGGCGGGCGGTCGGTGGCCATGACTACGTGGTACTGGTTGAGCTGGGTGTAGAGGGTCGACACCTGACGCTGACCAAAGGCGTCGTAGAGCACGTCATCGATGGCCTGTGGAGTGACTCCCAGGCGCGAGGCGGTGGCCCGATCGATGTTCAGCTGGATCTGGTTGCCGAACTGCATGGCCTGGCTTTGCACGTCGGTGAACATCGGGTCCTGCTTCAGCGCTGCGAGCAGCTTGCCAGTCCATAGCTCCAGCAGGTCCGCATCGGTGGCCTGCAAGCCCAGGCGGTAGCTGGTGGTGGACACCGTGGCATCCAGGGTCAGGTCCTGGACTCCGTGCAGGTACAGGCGAATACCGGCGGTGCCGGCATTGCCATCGGCCAGCCGGCGGATCACCGCCGCACTGCTGTCGCGCTGATCCCGGGGCTTGAGGTTGATCAGCAGGTTGCCCTGGTTCAAGGTCGGGTTGGTCTGGTCGATGCCGACGAAGGACGACAGGCTCTGCACCGCCGGGTCCTGGAGAATCCGCGCCGCCAGGCGTTGCTGCTGCTCCTGCATCTGCTGGAAGGAAATGCTCGGCGCGGCCTGGGAGATGCCCTGGATCAGCCCGGTGTCCTGTTCGGGGAAAAAGCCCTTGGGCATGCTCACCAGGGTCAACAACGTCAGCAGCGCTGTCAGCGCCACCGAGAGCAGAGTCAAGGCGCGATGAGCCAGCACCCACTCCAGGCCGCGTACGTAGTGTTGATTGATACGGTCGAAAAAATCCGCCCGACGCTCGCCGTGGCGACTCTTCAACATACGTGCGCACATCATCGGGGTCAGGGTCAGGGAAATCAGCGCCGAGATCACGATGGTCACCGCCACGGTCATGGCGAACTCACGGAACAGCCTGCCCACCACATCGCCCATGAACAGCAATGGAATCATCACCGCGATCAGCGCCACCGACAGCGAGATGATGGTGAAGCCGATCTGCTCGGCACCCTTGAGTGCCGCCTGCAGTGGCGTGTCACCCGCCTCGATGTAGCGGGTGATGTTCTCGATCATGACGATGGCGTCGTCGACCACAAAACCGATGGCAATGGTCAGCGCCATCAGGGTCAGGTTGTTCAGCGAAAAACCCAGGGCATAGGCCACCGCCAGGGTGCCCACCAGGGTCAGCGGCACAGTCACCGCAGGGATCAGGGTGGCGGCCAGGTTGCGCAGGAACAGGAAGATCACCAGCACTACCAGCAGCACCGCCACCGCCAGCTCGAACTGCACATCCACCACCGAAGCGCGGATAGTCTGGGTGCGATCGGTGAGCACCTCGACCTTGAGGGTGCCCGGCAGGCTGGCGCGCAGCTTGGGCAACAACTGTTGGACCCGATCCACCACTTCGATCACGTTGGCCCCGGGCTGGCGCTGGATATTCAGGACGATCGACGGGGTGCTGTTGGTCCAGGCCGCCTGACGGGGATTTTCAGGGCCCTGTACGGAACTGGCGATCTGCGCCAGGCGAATCGGCGCGCCGTTCTTGTAGGCAATCACCAGGTCACGGTACTCATCCGCCGACTGCAATTGATCGTTGGCGCCAATCGAATAGGCCTGGTAGCGACCGTCGATATTACCCTTGGCCTGATTGACGTTGGCCGTGCCCAGGGCGCTGCGCAGATCATCCAGGGACAGGCCGAGGCTGTTCAGTGCCGAAGTATTGGCCTCGACCCGCACCGCCGGGCGCTGGCCACCGCTGATGGTCACCAGGCCGACCCCGGATATCTGCGAGATCTTCTGCGCCAGCCGGGTGTCCGCCAGGTCCTCGACCTTGGTCAGCGGCAACACGCCGGAGGTCAGGGACAGAGTCAGTACCGGCGCGTCCGCCGGGTTGACCTTGCTGTACACCGGCGGGTACGGCAGGTTGCTCGGCAGGAAGGTCCCGGCTGCATTGATCGCCGCCTGCACCTCTTGCTCGGCCACATCCAGGGACAGCGCCAGGTCGAACTGCAGGGTCACCACCGAAGCACCGTTGGAACTGGTGGAGCCCATGGACTTGAGCCCCGGCATCTCGCCGAGCTGGCGCTCCAGGGGCGCGGTGATCGAGGAACTGATCACCTCCGGGCTGGCCCCTGGATACTGGGTGTAGACCTGGATCGTCGGGTAATCCACCTCGGGCAGGGCCGATACCGAGAGCAGGTGATAACCGAGCATCCCCAGCAACAGCACGGCCACCATCAACAAAGTGGTGGCCACCGGGCGCTGGATAAAGGGACGCGAGACGTTCATCAACGGCTCCTTATTGGGCGACGACTTTCACCGCAGAACCTTCATCCAGTTTGTCCGCGCCCTCGGTAATCACCTGCTCGCCGGCCTTGACCCCGGCATCGAGGATCGCCGTGATGTCGCCACTGGCAGGGCCAGCCTTGATGCTGCGCAGACTGGCCTTGGCCCCGACCACAACGAACACGAAGTCGCCCTTGCTGCCATGCTGGATTGCCCGGGTCGGCACCACCGGCACCTGGCTCAGGGTGTCGGCCTGGAGCCGGGCGTTGACGAACTGATTGGGAAACAGCAGCTTGCCCGCACCCTCGAAGCGCGCCTTGACGTTGATCGTCCCGGTGCTGGTGTTGACCTGATTGTCCAGCGCCAGCAGGCTGCCAGTGGCCAGCAGGTTGTGCTTGTTGCGGTCGTAGGCGAGCACCGGCACCGGCCCCCTGGCCATGGCCTGATTGATCAACCCGAGGTCATCCTCCGGCACCGCGAACAGCACATTGGCCGGTTCCATCTGGGTAATCAGCACAATCCCGGTGGTGCTGGCGCTGGTCACGTAGTTGCCTGGGTCCACCAGGCGCAGGCCGACGACGCCATCCACCGGCGCAGTGATGGTGCAGTAACCCAACTGGACCTCCAGGTTCTGCACACTGCCCTGATCGGCAGCAACCGTACCGGCTTGCTGCGCCACGCTGGATACCTGGGTATCGAGGGTCTGCTGGCTCACCGAGCCGGCCTTGATCAGCTCACGGTAACGGGCCAGGTCGCGCTGGGCATTGCTCAGTACCGCCTGATCGCGAGCCAGCACGCCCCTGGCCTGAGCCAACTGCGCCTTGAGCGCACGGTCATCGATCCGCGCGATGACCTGCCCTTTGCGCACTTGCTGGCCTTCCTTGAATTCGACACTGGCGAGGATGCCGTCGACCTGGGTGATCACGGTGACACTGCGGGTCGGTGTCACGGTGCCCAAGGCATCGATGTAGACGGGCACATCCTGCAAGTGCACCGCCACCACTGCCACCGGCTCGCCCGCCGCGGACTCCTTGGCCGGATGCCGTGGCGCGGACAGGAAGAACCAGAGCCCAACGACCAGGGCCGCCAGAACCAGGAGCATGATCAATAGAGTGGTGTTGCCTCGCCTGTTTTTGTCCACGACCCGGCACCCGATCCAAGCACTATGGAAATCGGGTCGACCGTCGGAACAAGCCCCCCCGTCACAGGCTGGTCGACGGCCTCAGGCCCGAACACTGCCTTGAACTCTAGCAGCCACCTTTTGGGCTGCTGGGGGATGGGTATTTTTGTTCAGCTGCTCGACAGGCAAATCCGCCCAAGTGCTGGAAAAATGGGCTCGCCCCGGCATTCTTGAGCCCCGCGCGACGCCGGTGCTACCATGCGCAACCGCCCGAACAGGCAAGGAATCCCCCGGTTTATGAGCACCATCCGCGAGCGCAATAAAGAACTGATCCTGCGGGCCGCCAGTGAAGAGTTTGCCGACAAGGGCTTTGCAGCGACCAAGACCAGCGACATCGCCGCCAAGGCCGGGTTGCCCAAGCCCAACGTCTACTACTACTTCAAGTCCAAGGAAAACCTCTACCGCGAGGTGCTGGAAAGCATCATCGAGCCGATTCTCCAGGCTTCCACTCCGTTCAACGCCGACGGCGTGCCCAGTGAAGTGCTCAGTGGCTACATCCGCTCGAAGATTCGCATCTCCCGCGACCTGCCCTTTGCTTCCAAAGTGTTTGCCAGCGAGATCATGCATGGCGCCCCGCACCTGAGCCCGGACCAGGTGGAACAGCTCAACGTCCAGGCCAAGCACAACATCGAATGCATCCAGACCTGGATTGACCGTGGCCAGATCGCCCCGCTCGATCCCAACCACCTGATGTTCAGCATCTGGGCCGCGACCCAGACCTACGCTGACTTCGACTGGCAGATCTCGGTGGTCACCGGCAAGGCCAAGCTTACCGAAGAAGACTACGAGGCGGCGGCGCAGACCATCATCCGCCTGGTACTCAAGGGCTGCGAACCGGACCGCTGAGATCCAGCCCGCTCCCCCCCCTTCGCTCGCCACTGGCACAAGCTGCGCACCTCAATAGCAGTCACGGCGAGCATCCTGACCCGGAAACACCTTCGGGCCGGGTTGCCCGATCAGACCCCGAGCCCGCGACAGCGGCTTGGGGTCAGGCCGCTACGCCGCCGTCCGCCTTCAGGCCCTGGGCCTCGATGGCGCTGATGGCACACTGTTCGTCAATGTCCGAGGTATCGCCACTGATGCCGATCGCGCCAATCACCGCACCGGCCTGATCCCGGATCAATACCCCACCCGGCGCCGGCACCACACTGCCCTGTCCCAGCCCATTCAATGCACCGATGAACGCGGGGCGCTGCTGTGCGTCCAGGGCCAGCAGGCGCGAGCCCTTGCCCAGGGCCACTGCCCCCCAGGCCTTGCCGATGGCGATCTGCGGCCGTAGCAGGCTGGCGCCATCCTCGCGTTGCAGGGTCACCAGGTGCCCGCCGGCATCCAGCACGGCGATGGTCAACGGGGCCGCGCTGATCTTGCGCCCCGCACTGATGGCCTGGTTGGCCAGGTTGACTGCGACTTTCAAGGTTAAAGCGCTCATGGGTGCCGTCCTTATCTTGTTATTGAGAAAGCCAGAGGAAGCTTCTTGTAGGAGAAGTCCGATACAACAAATAGAACACAATGAATTTATTTTTTGTATACAATAATTCGTGAAACACCTCTCCTGTGACAAAAGGACGCCGGTTTATCGGGGTCTTGCTGAAAGCCACTGTAGCCCAAGAAAATGGATTGACCTGCGTAGCCCGCCGTGAATACACTTTGCGGAAAAGCCACTTGTATACAATTACAAAACGTAAGAGGCACAAAACCATGAGCAAAATGAGAGCAATCGAAGCCGCCGTTCTGGTGATGCGCCGTGAAGGGGTCGATACCGCTTTTGGCATCCCGGGTGCCGCCATCAACCCGTTGTATTCCGCGCTGCAGAAAGTCGGTGGCATCGATCACGTACTCGCTCGCCACGTTGAAGGCGCCTCGCACATGGCCGAGGGCTACACCCGCACCAAGGCCGGCAACATCGGCGTGTGCATCGGCACTTCGGGCCCCGCGGGTACCGACATGGTCACCGGCCTGTACAGCGCCTCTGCCGACTCGATCCCGATTCTCTGCATCACCGGCCAGGCACCGCGGGCACGCCTGCACAAGGAAGACTTCCAGGCCGTGGACATCACCAGCATCGTCAAGCCGGTGACCAAGTGGGCCACCACTGTGCTGGAACCCGGCCAGGTGCCTTACGCCTTCCAGAAAGCCTTCTATGAAATGCGCTCCGGCCGTCCTGGCCCAGTGCTGATCGACCTGCCATTCGATGTACAGATGGCAGAAATCGAATTCGATATCGACGCCTACCAGCCCCTGCCGCTGGCCAAGCCTGCGGCGAGCCGGATCCAGGCGGAAAAGGCCCTGGCCATGCTGGACCAGGCCGAGCGTCCGCTGCTGGTGGCCGGTGGTGGCGTGATCAACGCCGACGCCAGCGAACTGTTGGTGGAGTTCGCCGAACTGACCGGCATTCCGGTGATCCCGACCCTGATGGGCTGGGGCACTATCCCTGACGATCACCCGCAGATGGTGGGCATGGTCGGCCTGCAGACCTCCCACCGCTACGGCAACGCCACGATGCTCAAGTCGGACGTGGTGCTGGGCATCGGCAACCGCTGGGCCAACCGCCACACCGGCTCGGTGGACGTCTACACCGAAGGCCGCAAGTTCATTCACGTGGACATCGAGCCGACCCAGATCGGCCGGGTATTCACCCCGGACCTGGGCATCGTCTCGGACGCCGGCAGTGCCCTGACCGTGCTGCTGGAAGTGGCTCGCGAATGGCAGACCGCCGGCAAGCTGAAAGATCGCAGCGCCTGGTTGCATGACTGCCAGCAGCGCAAGGCCAGCCTGCACCGCAAGACCCACTTCGACAACGTTCCGGTCAAGCCGCAACGGGTCTACGAAGAGATGAACCAGGTGTTCGGCAAGGACACCTGTTACGTCAGCACCATCGGCCTGTCGCAGATTGCCGGTGCACAGTTTCTCCACGTCTACAAACCACGCCACTGGATCAACTGCGGCCAGGCCGGCCCGCTGGGCTGGACCATTCCCGCCGCCCTGGGCGTGGTCAAGGCTGACCCGAGCCGCAAGGTGGTGGCACTGTCCGGCGATTACGACTTCCAGTTCATGATCGAGGAGCTGGCAGTGGGTGCGCAGTTCAAGCTGCCGTACATCCACGTGGTGGTGAACAACTCCTACCTGGGGCTGATCCGCCAGGCCCAGCGCGGCTTCGAGATGGACTACTGCGTGCAACTGTCCTTCGACAACCTCAACGCCCCCGAGCTCAATGGCTATGGTGTCGATCACGTCGCCGTGGTCGAGGGCCTGGGTTGCAAGGCACTGCGGGTATTCGAGCCGAGTGAAATCCAACCGGCACTGCGCAAGGCCCAGGAAATGGCCGAGGAGTTCAAGGTACCGGTCATGGTGGAAATCATCCTCGAGCGGGTGACCAACATCTCCATGGGCACCGAGATCAACGCGGTCAACGAATTCGAAGACCTGGCGCTGGTCGGCAACGACGCCCCTACTGCGATTTCCCTGCTCGACTAACCCCCCGAAGCCACTGCCACAGGCTCGGTCCGCGTTTGACCGAGCGGGTTCGCCGAACCTTGCGGCGATCTGCCCAGTGCGGCCTCTTCCGAGAGGTCGCACGCAGATCGAACGCAGCCTTCGCAGCGACCACAGGCTTAACCGCTTTACAGGAGACCACCATGCCGCGTTTCGCCGCCAACCTGTCCATGCTGTTCACCGAACAGGACTTCCTCGCCCGCTTCAAGGCTGCTGCCAATGCCGGTTTCAGCGGTGTCGAATACCTGTTCCCCTACGAATTCAGCTCTGCGGAGATCAAGGCTCAACTTGATGCCCACGGCTTGACCCAGGTCCTGTTCAACCTGCCGGCCGGCGACTGGGGCAAGGGTGAGCGGGGTATCGCCTGCCTGCCCGATCGGGTCGAGGAGTTCCGCGCCGGTGTCGACCTGGCCATCGCCTACGCCCAGGTCCTGGGCAACACCCAGATCAACTGCCTGGCCGGCATCCGCCCTCAGGGCGCAGACGCGGCCCTGCTGGAAAAAACCTTCGTCGCCAACCTCAAGTACGCCGCCGAGAAACTCCAGGCGGTCGGCATCAAGCTGGTGATGGAAGCCATCAATACCCGCGACATCCCCGGCTTCTACCTCAACACCACCGCCCAGGCACTGTCGATCCGCGAGCAGGTAGGCAGCGCCAACCTGTTCCTGCAGTACGACATCTACCACATGCAAATCATGGAAGGTGACCTCGCGCAGACCATGGCCAGCCACCTGGGCCAGATCAACCACATCCAGCTGGCGGACAATCCCGGGCGCAACGAGCCGGGCACCGGCGAGATCAACTATCGCTTCCTCTTCGAGCACCTGGACAGCATCGGCTACCAGGGCTGGGTCGGTTGCGAGTACAAGCCGCTGACCACCACCGAGGCCGGCCTTGGCTGGCTGAAAACCCATAACGCAATCTGAACCCGCCCCCGTAGGAGCCGGCTCGCCGGCGAACAGGCCCGAAGCCTTGCAGCGCCCTTGCAGCGCCCTTGCGGCCGCCTTCACCGGCAAGCCGGCTCCTACCAGGTCTGTCTGAATAGAGGATTTTTATCATGGCTAAAATCGGATTTATCGGCACCGGCATCATGGGCCACCCAATGGCCGCCAACCTGCAAAAGGCCGGTCACAGCCTGCTGCTCTCCGAACACCACGGCAAGGCACCGGCCGACCTGATCGCCGCTGGCGCCGTGGCCCTGGCCTCGCCCAAGGAAGTGGCCCAGGAAGCCGAATTCGTCATCATCATGGTCCCCGATACCCCTCAGGTCGAAGACGTGCTGCTGCGTGCCGACGGCATCGCCGCCGGGATCGGCAAGGGCAAGATCGTCATCGACATGAGCTCGATCTCTCCCACCGCCACCAAGGCCTTCGCCGCCAAGATCAACGAAAAAGGCGCGCAATACCTCGACGCCCCGGTATCCGGAGGCGAAGTCGGCGCCAAGGCCGCGACCTTGAGCATCATGGTCGGTGGCGACAGCCAGGCTTTCGAACGCGCCCTGCCGCTGTTCCAGAGCATGGGCAAGAACATCACCCTGGTAGGTGGCAACGGTGACGGCCAGACCGCCAAGGTGGCCAACCAGATCATTGTCGCCCTGAACATCCAGGCCGTGGCCGAAGCCCTGCTGTTCGCCGCGAAGAACGGTGCCGACCCGGCCAAGGTGCGTGAAGCGCTGATGGGCGGCTTCGCTTCTTCGAAGATCCTCGAAGTGCACGGCGAACGCATGATCAAGGGCACCTTCGATCCGGGCTTCCGCATCAACCTGCACCAGAAGGACCTGAACCTGGCCCTGAGCGGTGCTCGCGAACTGGGCATCAACCTGCCCAACACCGCCAACACCCAGCAAGTGTTCAGCACCTGCACCGCCATCGGTGGCGGCAACTGGGACCACTCGGCGCTGATCAAGGGCCTGGAGCACATGGCCAACTTCTCGATTCGCGACAAGCAATAAGCAATAAGCACCATCTGTAGCCGCTGCCACAGGCTGCGAAAGGGTCCGCAGGAAACGCTTTTCAGCGGGCCAGGGACAGGCCCTGCGGATCCTGGCGCCGCCCTCGGCGGCGGCTACACCCTGTTTCAAGCCCCCCATAACAAGAAATCCGGGAGCCCGCTATGTCGGTCGATCCGCAACAATTCCTGCGTGAGCTGTTCGCTACAGCCATCGACGCCGCCCATCCGCAACACGTTCTCGAAGCCCATTTGCCCAGCGACCGCAGCGCTCGGGTGATCGTCATCGGCGCCGGCAAGGCCGCCGCCGCCATGGCCCAGGTGGTCGAACGCAACTGGCAGGGCGAGGTCTGCGGCCTGGTGGTCACCCGCTACGGCCACGGCGCCCCCTGCAGCAAGATCGAAGTGGTCGAAGCCGCCCACCCAGTGCCCGATGCCGCCGGCCTGGCCGTGGCCAAACGCGTGCTGGCCCTGGTCAGTGACCTGTCGGAACAGGACCGGGTGATCTTCCTGCTTTCCGGCGGCGGCTCGGCGCTGCTGGCCCTGCCTGCCGCCGGCATCACCCTGGCCGACAAGCAGGCAATCAACAAAGCCCTGCTGAAATCCGGCGCGACCATCGGCGAGATGAATTGCGTACGCAAACACCTCTCGGCGATCAAGGGCGGTCGCCTGGCCAAGGCCTGTTGGCCGGCCACGGTCTACACCTACGCGATATCCGATGTCCCCGGCGATCTGGCCACGGTCATCGCCTCCGGCCCCACCGTGGGCGACCCGAGCACCTCGAGCGAAGCCCTGGCGATTCTCAAGCGCTACGCGATCGAAGTACCGGCAGCGGTACGCAGCTGGTTGCAGAGCCCCGAGTCGGAAACCGTCAAGCCCGGCGACCCGTGCCTGGCCCGCAGCCACTTCCAATTGATCGCCCGGCCCCAGCAATCCCTCGAGGCGGCAGCGGTGAAAGCCCGCCAGGCCGGTTACAGCCCGCTGATCCTCGGCGACCTGGAAGGCGAATCCCGTGAGGTGGCCAAGGTCCACGCCGGCATTGCCCGCCAGGTGGCCCTGCATGGCCAGCCCCTGGCGGCGCCCTGCGTGATTCTCTCCGGTGGCGAGACCACGGTTACCGTGCGTGGCAATGGCCGCGGCGGACGCAATGCCGAGTTCCTCCTGAGCCTCACCGACAGCCTCAAGGGTTATCCCGGGATCTATGCCCTGGCTGGCGACACCGATGGCATCGACGGTTCCGAAGACAATGCCGGGGCAATCATGACCCCGGACAGCTACGCCCGCGCCGCGGCCCTCGGACTGAGCGCCAGCGACGAGCTGGATAACAACAACGGCTATGGTTACTTCGCGGCCCTGGACGACTTGATCGTCACCGAGCCGACCCGGACCAACGTCAACGACTTCCGCGCCATCCTGATTCTCGAGAACCCTAAACATGACGCCTGACAAGAAGGTCAAAATCCTCGCCACCCTGGGCCCAGCCACTGACGGCATCGAGGACATCCGTGAGCTGGTAAAAGCCGGGGTGAACATCTTTCGGCTCAATTTCAGCCATGGCAGCCACGCCGATCATGCCCAGCGCTATGAGTGGATCCGCCAGATCGAACGCGAGCTGAACTATCCACTGGGCATCCTCATGGACCTGCAGGGGCCAAAACTGCGGGTCGGCTGCTTCGCCGAGGGCAAGGTCCAACTGGTGCGCGGACAAGCCCTGCGCCTGGACCTCGACCCGACACCCGGAGACACCCTGCGGGTCAACCTGCCGCATCCGGAAATCATCGCCGCGCTGGAACCCGGCATGGACCTGCTGCTGGACGACGGCAAGCTGCGCCTGCGGGTCATCGCCAAACATGCTGACGCCATCGATACCACCGTACTCAATGGCGGCGAGCTGTCGGATCGCAAGGGCGTCAACGTGCCCCAGGCGGTGCTCGACCTCAGTCCGCTGACCGCCAAAGACCGTCGCGACCTGAGCTTCGGCCTGGAACTGGGCGTGGACTGGGTGGCGCTGTCCTTTGTGCAACGTCCGGAAGACATCCGCGAAGCCCGCACGCTGATTGGCGACAAGGCCTACCTGATGGCCAAGATCGAAAAACCTTCGGCAGTCACCCAACTGCGGGAAATAGCCGAACTGAGCGATGCGATCATGGTGGCCAGGGGCGACCTGGGGGTGGAAGTACCGGCGGAAAGCGTGCCGCAGATCCAGAAGAACATCATCAGCACCTGCCGCCAGCTGGGCAAACCGGTGGTGGTGGCCACGCAGATGCTCGAGTCCATGCGTTTCTCCCCGGCACCGACCCGGGCCGAGGTGACCGACGTCGCCAACGCCGTGGCCGAAGGCGCCGATGCGGTGATGCTGTCGGCGGAAACCGCTTCCGGCGAATACCCACTGGAAGCCGTGCAGATGATGAGCAAGATCATCCGCCAGGTAGAAACCGGCCCCGACTACCAGACCCAACTGGACGTCAGCCGGCCCCAGGCCGATGCCACCGTGTCCGACGCCATCAGCTGCGCGATCCGCCGGATATGCAGCATCCTGCCGGTGGCGGTGCTGGTGAACTACAGCGAATCCGGCAGCTCGACCCTGCGCGCCGCCCGGGAACGCCCTTCGGTGCCGATCCTCAACCTGACGCCAAACCTTACGACTGCACGCCGCCTGACCATTGCCTGGGGCGTGCACTCGGTGGTCAATGACCGCCTGCGCCAGGTTGACGAGGTCTGTGCCACGGCACTGGAAATCGCCCAGGCCCAAGGCCTGGCCAGGCGCGGCGACACCGTGGTGATCACCACCGGCGTACCGTTCGGCCAGCCGGGAACCACCAACTCTCTGCGCGTCGAAACCCTTCTCTGACCGATAACCACCACCGCAGGCTGCGATGAGCCCGGGCTACACGGGTTGCAGGTCTCAGGGGCATTCCCTGCCCCGAGATCGCTCGCAGCCTCCATCAACGACCCCAACCACCGACTGCCACCATGCCAGTACCCTCCTTCAACGCTTTCTGCCCTGACTGGGCCACTGCCCTGCTCAACGGTTTCAGTCAGATCTTCCTCCAGCGCCATCCCCTGTGCGGCCTGCTGTGCCTGCTGGCAATCCTGATCAGTGCCCCCACCCTGCTCGGCGGCGCCCTGCTGGGGGCCCTGGCCGGACTGCTCACCGCCCAACGACGGGGTTACGCCAAGGCCGACCGACAAGCCGGACTCTTCAGCTACAACGGCGTGCTGCTGGGCCTGCTGCTGAGTCTGTACCTGCCCTGGTCGGTGCTGTTGCCACCGCTGATCATTGCCGCCAGCGGCCTCAGCGCGATCATTACCCAGCAATGGCTGAAGCACGCGCGCAACCCCGGCAGCCTGCCGGCCTATACCGCGCCCTTCGTCGGCCTCGGCTGGCTGCTGTTGAGCCTGATGGAGCCCACCCAATCCATGCCCCAGGCAGTGCCCCCCCTGAACCTGTGGAGCCTGCTCGGCGGCCTGGTCCAGGGCTTGGGCCAGATCATGTTCCTTGGCCAGCCACTGGCCGGGGTGCTGATCCTCATCGGCCTGCTGCTGGCCAACCGCCGCGCCGCGGCCTGGGCCCTGATCGGCTCAGCCACCGGCCTGGCCTGGGCCCTGCTGCACCAGCAGCACAGCCAGGCCCTGCTGGGCCTGGCCGGCTACAACTGCGCACTGGCGGCCCTGGCCCTGGGCCAACAGGCCCGGCGCCCATGGCGGCCGCTGCTGGGCATGCTCCTGGCACTGCTGATCACCCCGGGGCTGGTCACCCTGGGCCTCGCCCCTCTGACCGCGCCCTTCGTCCTCGCCTGCTGGCTGGTACACGCCAGCACCCGCGTCCTCGGCCGAACGCCAGCGGACAACGCACCTTGCGCTCCCCCGGCAACTCCCCCTAGGCTTCGCTGACTTTCGATTCAGGCGACTTCCATGGGCAACAGCAACAACTGGCGGCAACGCCTCTACGTGATGATCTTCCAGACCGATACCGTGGCTGGAAGACGCTTCGACACCACCCTGCTGCTGATCATCCTCGCCAGCCTGGTGATCGTGATCCTCGACAGCATCGACCAGGTGCACCGCGACTACGCCAATGTCCTGGCCTATATCGAATGGGGCTTCACCCTGATCTTCGCCATCGAGTACGGCCTGCGGCTGTATTGCTCGCCCAAGCCACTGCGCTATGCCTTCAGCTTCTATGGCCTGGTGGACCTCTTGGCCATCGTCCCCGGGATCCTTGCCCTGTACTACAGCGACGCCCAGTACCTGTTGATCATCCGCATCATCCGCATGCTGCGGATTTTCCGCGTGCTCAAGCTCGCGCCCTACCTGAAACAGGCCCACTACCTGCTGGACGCCTTGCGCGGCAGCAAGCAGAAGATCCTGGTGTTCCTGCTCTGCGTCTGCACCCTGGTCACAGTGTTCGGCACTCTGATGTACGTGGTCGAAGGCCCGGAACACGGCTTCACCAGCATTCCCAAGGGCATCTACTGGGCCATCGTCACCCTGACCACCGTGGGCTATGGCGACATCGTGCCCAAGACCGTGATCGGCCAGATGATTTCCTCCATGGTAATGATCACCGGCTACTCGATCATCGCCGTGCCCACCGGGATCTTCACCGCAGAACTGGCCAGCGCCATGCGCGGCGAACAGCTCAAGCACGACTGCCCCGTGTGCCAGAAAAATAGCCATGAATCGGCAGCGGCCTTCTGCTCGCGCTGTGGCAATGCACTATTCAAAAAACTGGAATAAGCAAAGATCTTTTTAATCTTTAAAGAGATATAGCGACGCAGCTATAGTCGGCGGCAAATTGCCTTCACTCTCGAACAAAAGGAATGTGCAGTGAAAAAACTCTTCAGCGCCTCGCTACTGGCCGCCGGCCTGGCCCTGGGCAGTGTGGCCCAGGCCGCACCGACCCTGCTCAACGTGTCCTACGACGTGATGCGCGACTTCTACAAGGACTACAACGCCGCCTTCCAGAAACACTGGAAAGCCGAGCACAACGAGAACATCACCCTGCAGATGTCCTTCGGTGGCTCCAGCAAACAGGCGCGCTCGGTGATCGACGGCCTGCCGGCAGATGTCATCACCATGAACATGGCCACCGACATCAACGCCCTGGCCGACAACGGCAAACTGGTGCCGGAGAATTGGGTAACCCGCCTGCCGGACAACAGCGCGCCCTTCACTTCGGCCACGGTGTTCATCGTCCGCAAGGGCAACCCCAAGGCTCTGAAAGACTGGCCGGACCTGCTCAAGGATGGCGTACAGGTGATTGTGCCCAACCCGAAGACCTCGGGTAATGGCCGCTACACCTACCTGTCGGCCTGGGGTTATGTACTGAAGAACGGTGGCGACGAAAACAAGGCCAAGGACTTCGTCGGCAAGCTGTTCAAGCAGGCACCGGTGCTGGATACCGGTGGCCGTGCCGCCACGACCACGTTCATGACCAACCAGATCGGCGATGTGCTGGTGACCTTCGAGAACGAAGCGGAAATGATCGCCCGTGAATTCGGTCGTGATCAATTCGAAGTGATCTACCCGAGTGTCTCCGCGCAAGCCGAGCCACCGGTGTCGGTGGTGGACAAGGTGGTGGACAAGAAAGGCACCCGCGCCGCGGCCGAGGAATACCTGAAGTACCTGTGGTCGCCGGAAGGCCAGGAAATCGCTGCCAACAACTACCTGCGCCCACGGGACCCGAAGGTGCTGGCCAAGTACACCGACCGCTTCCCGAAAGTCGACTTCCTCTCGGTGGAGAAAACCTTCGGCGACTGGCGCAGCGTGCAAAAGACCCACTTCAATGACGGCGGGATCTTCGACCAGATCTACACCAACGCCAAATGACCCCACTGGGGTGAATGAAAAAAGCGACCTGTACGGTCGCTTTTTTTATGCCCGGGCTCAGCGTTCAGAGAGCCCGCACCGGGTTGAACAACGCTGCTTCGGCGACCTGGTGGCGCTCCTCCAGCACCGCCTCTGCCTCGACCTCGATCAGCCACTCCGGCAGCGACAGCCCGCTGACGATGATCCACGAGGACGCCGGTGGCTGGTAGGCAAAGCGCTCCAGCAACACCGCGCTGATGTGCTCTTGCTGGTCCCGGGCCGCTTCGGCGATGTAGATCCGCAGCATCACCACATCCGCCAGCCTGCCACCGGCCTCGGCCAGGACCCTGGCGATATTGTCGAAGGCCTGCTCGGTCTGCTCCCGCAGGCCTGGGCCCACGGTACGCTCCTGCTCATCCACCCCCACCTGGCCGGAGAGCAGCAGGCGTCGGCCACCGCGGACCTCCACCGCCTGGCTGAAACCGTACTGCAGGGAATTGAACACACTGGCTGGGTTGAACGTCGACTTTTCCATACGGCACTCTCGGCGCATTGAACGACCGGGAACCGTAAACCAAGCGTTTCCCAACTTCCACCGCAACCCGCGTGCTGCAACACTTGGCAATGCAAGCCCTGCCTGCGCCACCAGCGCCCCCGTGTAGCAGCGGCCTACATCGGCGGCGCAACCCCGTCCTTGCCGGCGGAAATCGACTGCGCGGTGAGTTTGCCGTCGGCGCTCTGGGTGACGAACATCACCACCTTGACCCCAGCCTTGAGCAAGCTGCGATCCCCGGGCGTCAGGTTGACGATGGGCACATCGTCCGGCACCAGGATCTTCTTTTGCCCACCCTTGTAATTGACCGTCAGGGTGCGGCCGTTGCTCACCACCAGGTCCCCCACGCTGCCGTTGGTCATGCTGCTGCCCTTGGCCAGGTCGAAGGGCCGGTGGCCATCACCGGTGCCGGCCATCTGCGGTGGGAATACATGCACTTCCATGGCCTTGAGGGTGCCGTCGGCCATGGGCATGGCCGCCGAGCCGATATAGCTGCCGGGCTTGATGTCTTCGATATTGGCCAGGGTCACGGCGCGCACCTGGGTCTGCGGCGTGAGATCGACACTGACATTCTCGCCGCTGTTGGCATGCACCCGCAGCACGTCGCCGCTGACTCCGGTGATTTCCCCCCGCACGCCAATGCGCATGCCCGGGGCGTCCTGGGCCTGGGCCAGGACACTGCCCAGCAGGATCACCAGGGCAAGGCATTGCATGCTGCACAACAGGCCGGGCAACGATCGATTCATAAGGCCGACTCCTCTGCACAAAGGCGGAGCGCAAAGCCGACCACCGGCTCAAGGGCTCCTGAAGAAGATGAGCATGCTATCAAACAGGATGTAAGTAAATGTATCATCGACCCTCGGCAGCGGCACGCCCGGCCATACCCGTCCGTTCTTCCCTCGGTCATTTATTCCCCACAGGAATGAATGCTATTGCCCGGCCCTCTCTACTGCGTTAGCGCGCGGTCTCTTAATCTCGCTCGATCCTTTCGTCGCCAAGAGAACCCTGATGACTTCCATCTCCCAGGCGCTGCCGGCCGGCAGCCTGACAATGACCCGAGGCATGGTGGCGCTGTTCGCCTTCTGCTGCGGCGCCATCGTCGCCAACATCTACTACGCGCAACCGATCATCGAACTGATCGCCCCGGACCTGGGCCTGTCCAGTTCCCTGGCCAGCCTGATCGTCTCCCTGACCCAGATCGGCTATGCCCTGGGGCTGTTCTTCCTGGTGCCCCTGGGCGACCTGCTGGAAAACCGCCGGCTGATGATCATCACCACCCTGGTGGCCATCGCCAGCCTGCTGGGGGCGGCCTTTACCCAGCAACCCAATGCCTTTCTCCTGGTGTCGCTGCTGATCGGCTTCAGCTCGGTGTCGGTGCAGATCCTCATTCCCCTGGCGGCGCACCTGGCGCCCGAAGAATCCCGGGGCCGCGTGGTCGGGGGCATCATGGGCGGCCTGCTGCTGGGGATCCTCCTGGCTCGCCCGGTCTCGAGCCTGGTGGCCGACCACTTCGGCTGGCGGGCCATGTTCATCGCCGCCGCTGCACTGATGGCGGCCATCAGCCTGGTGCTGCTGCTCACCATCCCCAAGCGCCAGCCCAACCACAGCGCCACCTATGGCCAACTGCTGCGCTCCCTGGCAACCCTGCTGCGCCAGCAGCCGGTCTTGCGCCAGCGGGCCTTCTACCAGGGTTGCATGTTCGCCGCCTTCAGCCTGTTCTGGACCGCCGCGCCCCTGGAGTTGGCGCGCAACCATGGCCTGTCCCAGAGCGAGATCGCGCTCTTTGCCCTGGTCGGTGCCATCGGCGCCATTGCCGCCCCCATCAGCGGCCGCCTGGCCGATGCCGGGCATACCCGCATCGCCTCGCTGCTGGCCATGCTGTTCGCCGTGCTGAGCTTCCTGCCGGCCTTTGTCCACCCGGCCTACAGCGTCATTGGCCTGGCCGTGACCGGGGTGGTCCTGGATTTCTGCGTGCAGATGAACATGGTGCTGGGGCAACGTGCGGTGTACACCCTGGATGCCCATAGCCGCAGCCGTCTGAATGCGTTGTACATGACCAGCATCTTCATCGGCGGGGCCTTTGGCTCTTCGATCGCCAGTGCGGTGTACGAGCACGGCGGCTGGCTGTGGATCGTCATCGTCGGCAGTGCCTTCCCGCTGTTGGCCCTGGCACGTTTTCTCTGCGCACCGACCGAAGCCCGTCGGACCAGTGCCTGAACCAAGCAGGCGATGCGCTGAACAACCCAGCCGGGGATATGGTCAGGTTGACCTGCCCGGCATTGTCCGGCCAGGAGCACGAGCCCATTGCCGGCGAATCCGCCCCCAGTCTTCAAGGACACCCCGATGGACCGTCTGGCAGCAATGGAAACCTTTGTCCACGTGGTGGAAAGCGGCTCGTTCTCCGCTGCCGCCCGACGCTTGAACATCGGCCAGCCCGCCGTATCGAAAAGCGTCGCCCAATTGGAAGCACACCTGAAGGTGCGCTTATTGCTGCGCTCGACCCGCGGCCTGACCCCGACCGAGGCCGGACTGGCGTTCTTCCAGCGAGCCAAGCGCGCCATTGAAGAAGCCGACGAAGCAGAGCATGCCGCACGCGGCTCGGCGGCGGGATTGCGTGGCACGCTGCGCATCAGCGCCCCGGTAACCTTTGCCCGCATGCACATCATTGGCCATCTGGGGGCCTTCCTCGATCAGCACCCGCAATTACACATCGACGCGGTGCTCGACGATCGCAATATCGATCTGGTGGAAGCCGGGGTGGATGTGGCCCTGCGGATCGGCAATCTCACCGACTCCAGCCTCACGGCGCGCAAGATCGGCGAATGCCCGCGCCTGTTGATGGGCACGCCGCAGTACTTCGCCCGCCACGGCGAGCCGGCCCACCCCGCAGAACTGGACCAGCATCAGGCAGTGCTCTACAGCCTGGCCGGGGGGACCACCTGGGGCTTCACTCGGGGGGCGGAAGAACACTGGATAACCGCCAATGGCCGGATCCGGGTCAACGCCGCCGAAGGCCTGCGCGAGGCGGTACTGGCCCACCTCGGGCTGACCGTGACCTCCCAGTGGATGTTCGCCCCGGAGCTTGCCAGTGGCGCGATCAAGGCCGTGTTGCCTCAATGGCAACTGCCTCCCCAGCACTTATGGGCGGTGTTTCCCAGCGGGCGCATGACCAGCGCCAAGGCCCGGGCGTTTGTCGAGTATGTGCAACCCCTGCTGGCCGGCCCCTGAAGTCCCGGGCGCTGGCGTCGCCCGCCTCAGATCCGCTCGCGAATCAGCACTTCAATGCCTGCCGCCTCGCCCCAGCGACGCAGCCGCTCGATCAGTTCGAGGTCGGTTTCGCCTACCAGGTACAAGGTGTCGATGGTCTGGCTCGCGGCCCACTCGACGAACTCGCTGCTGTCGAAGTCAGTCAGGCTGGCCAACTGGAATTCATTTTCATAGAAGCCCGGAGTGACCGGGACCGGGGTGTCCTGAGGGCCGGGCGCGCCGATGAAGTCGCAGCCCAGGTGCACCACCCCCCAACGGGCTACCCGCCAGTTGCCCAGGGCTTCGTCCAGCCGGGCCCGGGCGCCACGGGCAAAGCCCAGGCCATCGATGACCACGCGGCGGTTGACGATCAGCCACAACTTGCGCCGCCGCGGTGCCTTGAGCAGCACTTCGCCGGTGACCTTGGAAGCACGCAATGCCAGGGCGATCACCAGCAGCAAGGGCACGAAGTAGCTGTAGAGCCTCTCGGTAGCGCTGACCGTTACCAGCCCGCTCAGACGCCGTACCTCGGCCCGCTGCTGCTCCAGTTCCTTGATGCTTGCGCTCAAGCCCAGCAGCCATTGGCTGATGGGGGCCGCCGTATATTCGCCGCGGATATCCCCCAGCGCCTGCTGCACCTTGACCACCGCCAAGGCCGAAAGGCGCCCGTCGGCGGTGCGCTCCAGTGCTGCAAAACGCTCGCACAGGCTGCTGACCTGGGCCGCATCCTGGGGCTCGTAGCGATCAACGGCGGCCTTGCAGTGCTCCACGCCCAGCATGTCATCGATCTCGGTGGCCACGCGCCGCTGCAGCCCGGCCTGGGCCTGCTGCGCCAACTGGTAGTCGGTCTGGAACCAGTCCACGCGCACCGCCTGGGTGGCGCTGATCAGGGCCAGGGACGCCAGCAGCAGCCAGCCGTAGTCCACGCGCTTCCAGCCGATCTCGCCCAGACGAAAGACCGATATGAAGCTCCAGCAGAAGAAGTAGTACATGAAGGCGAACGCCACCAGCAGGCACACCGGCTCCAGCGACAGGTAGATCAGCTCCGGCACCTCGGCCGGGCCAAGGCCATACGCCAGCAACAGCACACAGACCACGGCCAGCCAAGACACCATCGGCGCAAAATAGGGTTTGTTCAGGTCATTCTTCATCGGGCGCTCAACGGCTGATACTCGGGAACACCCCGCTGTATCGGCCAGAGGGCCCGAGGCTTAAATAATCTGCTCGGGGCGCAGGCTCTGGCCTGCAGCTTTCGGCGACTACTGGAACTGGCGTCCGAGCCCGGCAGGTACACCGTGGATGTCGGTGTCTTCCCAGGGGCCGTCGGGGCTGATGGAACGGCTCCAACCGTCGTTCCAACGGTAATAGGTACGCTGGCGGTAGAAGATGTTGCTCTGGTTGTCCAGCACATAGACCCCAAGCCGCGCATCCCAGTGGCTATGACCTCCCGGTGGCGGGGCAAAGCTGGCGGAGGTGCGGGGCAGCGGCTTGGCGGCAGGAATAGGCGCGCTGGGCGTGCCCGGAGCCGTAGACGGGACCGGGCGTGTGCTCGGCCCCGCAGGCGGGATGGGCTCGGAGGAAGTGGGCTGCGGCCGATGCACCGTACAAGCGCTCAACCCCAGGACCAGTGCTAACAGGGTGATACGAGCGATGACGGTCATGGCGGTTTCTCTGATTATTGATCCGGGCTGTCGATGGTCAGCTGCTGGGCGGCAGTCGTGCTGCTGGCCAAGGGCTGGCTGCGCCCGACCCACTCGCCGGCCGTTGGCTGGCCGGCGCGGGATACGCGCGCAACCAGTTGGACTTCAGGGAAGTTCGACAGTTTCAACTGCGGCATCATCGCGTCGGCATCGCCCAACTCGACGGTTACCGGCAGATCGGCCACGGTCACACGCTTGGCCGCCAGTGGCGCGGGTGGACCTTGGGTGGCGCGAGCGAAGATGAACACGCTGTCATCCGGCTGGACCTTGGCCTTGAGCTCGGCCGCCAGGTCAACCCGGACCTTGAGCAAAGCGCCCTTGGGCTTGGCCGCAGGCTCAGTCGCGACCTTGCCGCCGCTGGCCACCAGCTTCTCGCTGGCGCGATCGATACCGCCCTGCAGTGCTGCACGCGAGTTGTCGTCCGGCGGCAGTTGCGCCTGCAGGCGCTTCCAGTAATCGATGGCTTCCTGGAATCGCCCGCCTTCAAAGGCCGCAATCCCCAGTAGCCCGAGGCTGGTGACTTCGTTGGGATCGGCTTTCAGCGCTTCGTCGGTCAAGCCCCGGACCTTGTCCGACCATTGCTTGTTGTCTGCGAAGTACTGGGCCTGGGCCCACTGCCCGAGCAGCTCCGGCTGGCGCCCGGCCAGGGCCACGGTGCGCTCGAAGATCTTCGCCGCGTCCGCTGGACGGTCCTGGGCCATGTAGGTGCGTCCGAGGAAATACAGGCCCTCGGCGGAATCCGGCTGCGCTGCTACCGCACGTTCCAGGCGCCGAGTCATTTCGTCCATGGACTGTGGCGCTTGGGCGAACTCCCGGGTCAGTTCAACCTTGTCGCTGGCACCGAAGTGCAGGTACAGGCCCAGCCCCAGGATCGGCACCAGCAACGCCGCCAGCAACGGCAACGGCTTGCCCAGGCGCGAGGTGCGCACCGGGCCGTTGCCTTCGGTGTCCGCCAGCAGTTCGCGGGCAGCTTCGGCGCGACCGCTGTCCATCTGTTCGGCACTGAGCACGCCTTCCTGCTGCTGGCTGTGCAGCTCGGCCACGCGCTCTTCATAAAGCGCCACGTTCAGCGCGGTACGATCCTCTTCACGCTGAGCACGACGCTCACGCAACACCGGGATCAACAGGAAACTCAGGGCAATCAGGAGCAGCAGGCCTGCCGCAAGCCAGAAATCAATCATGGGTGGTTTTTATCCAGCAGTTGGTCGAGGCGCTGACGCTCTTCGACGGAAAGCGTGTTCGGGCTGTCGCTGCGCTCGGCACGACGACGCCGGACAATCACGGCAATGAGCACCAGGCCACCCAGCAACAGTGCGGCAGGGCCGAACCAGAGCAGCGCGGTCTTGCCGGTCAAAGCCGGCCGGTAGCGGACGAAGTCACCGTAGCGATCGACCATGAAGTCGATGATCTGCTGATTGTCCTTGCCCTCGCCGAGCATGCGGAAAATCTCTTTGCGCAGGTCCGCGGCGATGGGTGCGTTGGAGTCGGCGATGTCCTGGTTCTGGCACTTGGGGCAGCGCAGTTCCTTGGTCAGCTCGTGATAGCGTTCGCGCTCGGCGTCGTTGGCGAACTGATAGGTGTCGATGGCGGCGTGGGCCACGCCAGCGATGCTCAGGCCCAGGATGGCAGCGGCTAACCAGCGCTTCATGGCTTGGCCTCATCCACCAGCGCCTGGTACTTGGCAGCCAACTGTTCGCGCCATACCACTTCGTCGATCACCCCGACGAACTTGTCGCGGATGATGCCCTTGGCATCGATGAAGAAGGTTTCCGGCGCACCGTAGACGCCAAGGTTCAAGCCTAGGGAGCCGTCCTCGTCACGCACGTCCAGCTGATAGGGGTTGTGGAACTCCGCCAGCCACTTCATGGCGTCGGCATTGACGTCCTTGTAGTTGACGCCGTAGATCACCACGCCTTGCTGGGCCAGCTTGTTCAGCACCGGGTGCTCGACCCGGCAGGAGATACACCAAGTGGCCCAGACGTTGACCAGCGCCGGCTTGCCCAGCAGGTCGGCACGGGTCAGGGTCTTGTCGCCCTGCACCGCCGGCAGGGAAAACTCCGGGAACGGCTTGCCGATCATCGCCGACGGCAACTCGGCCGGGTCCAGGTACAACCCGCGGTACAGGAACACCGCGACCACCAGGAACAGGGCCAGGGGCAACATCATCATCCAGCGTCTCATGCGGTGGCTCCTGTCATGCCCAGTGCTTCGCGCACGCGGGTTTTAACCTTGACCCGATAACGTCGGTCCATCGCTGCCAGCAAGCCACCAAAACCGGTGAGCAGGCCGCCGAACCAGATCCAGCGCACGAATGGCTTGACGTGCACCCGCACGGCCCAGGCACCCTCTTCCAGGGGCTCGCCCAGGGCGACATACAGGTCACGGGTGAACCCGGCGTCGATCCCGGCCTCAGTCATCATTGAGCTCTGCACGGTGTACAGGCGTTTTTCCGGATGCAGTACCGCCACTTCCTTGCCGTTGCGCACGACCCGCACAGTGCCTTTGTCGGAGGTGAAGTTCGGCCCTTCGAAGTGCTTGGCCCCCTCGAAGATGAAGTGGTAACCGGCCAGCTCCATGGACTCGCCAGGCGCCAGGCGCAAATCGCGCTCGGCACTGTTCTGGCTCGACAGCACGACACCCAGGGCACAGACCGCGATCCCCAGGTGCGCCAGCTGCATGCCCCAGTAGCTTCGAGTCAGGCTGGACAAGCCCTTGATCAAGCCTTTGTGGCGGGTCTTGTCGAAAATGTCGCGTACACCCGCCAGCAGCACCCAGGCCGACAGCAGGAAAGTCGCCAGCACCGCCCAGTTGAAGTCGCCATAGGCAATGCCTGCAACCACGGCCAGGGCCACGCTGCCCAACAGTACCGGAGCGAGCATGCCCGCCAACCACTTCACCGGAGTGTCTTTCCAGCGCACCAGCACGCCCACCGCCATCACCACCATCAGCAGCGCCATCAGCGGTATGAACAGAGCGTTGAAGTACGGCGGGCCCACCGACATCTTGGCCCCGCTCAGGGCGTCGAGCACCAGTGGGTACAGGGTGCCCAGGAGAATCATCGAGGCCGCCACCACCAGCACCAGGTTGTTACCCAGCAGCAGGGTTTCCCGGGACCACAGGTTGAAGCCCACCTGGCTCTTGACCACCGGTGCGCGCAGGGCGAACAGGGTCAGGGAGCCACCCACCACGAACAGCAGGAAAATCAGGATGAACACGCCGCGCTCGGGGTCCGAGGCGAAGGCATGCACCGACGTCAGCACCCCGGAACGCACCAGGAAGGTTCCCAGCAGGCTCAGTGAGAAAGCGGCGATGGCCAGCAGCACGGTCCAGCTTTTGAACACACCGCGCTTTTCCGTGACCGCCAGGGAGTGGATCAGCGCCGTGCCGACCAGCCAAGGCATGAAGGAGGCGTTTTCCACCGGGTCCCAGAACCACCAGCCACCCCAGCCGAGTTCGTAGTAGGCCCACCAGGAGCCCAGGGTGATACCGATGCCGAGGAAAGCCCAGGCGACTATGGTCCAGGGTCGCGACCAGCGGGCCCAGGCAGCGTCCAAGCGACCGCCCAGCAGCGCGGCGATGGCGAAGGCGAAGGCCACCGAGAAACCGACATAACCCATGTAGAGCATTGGCGGGTGGACGATCAGGCCGATGTCCTGCAGCAGCGGGTTGAGGTCACGACCGTCCGCGGGTACCTGAGGCAGAATTCGCGAAAACGGGTTGGAGGTCATGATCAGGAACAGCAGGAAGCCAGTACTGATCATGCCCATCACTGCCAGCACCCGGGCCAGCATCACTTGCGGCAACTGGCGCGAGAACACCGACACGGCGAAGGTCCAGCCACCGAGGATCAGTGCCCACAACAGCAACGAGCCCTCGTGGGCGCCCCACACGGCGCTGAACTTGTAGTACCAGGGCAAGGCGCTGTTGGAGTTGCTGGCGACATAGGCCACCGAGAAGTCATCGCTCATGAAGGCGTAGGTCAGGCAACCGAAGGCGAACACCAGGAACGCGAACTGGCCCCAGGCCGCCGGCTGGGCCAGGCTCATCCACAGGCGATCGCCACGCCAGGCGCCCAGCAGCGGAACCACCGCCTGGACCAGGGCGAAGCACAAGGCGAGGATCATCGCCAAATGGCCGAGTTCGGGAACGAACAGTGCGGAGCTCATGGCTTAACCCTCTTTGGCTGGCGTCGGTGCCGACTGGCCGCTGTCTTTCAGCGCCTTGGTAACTTCCGGCGGCATGTATTTTTCGTCGTGCTTGGCCAGCACTTCATCGGCCACCACCACGCCATCGGCGTTGAGCTTGCCCAGGGCGACAATGCCCTGCCCCTCGCGGAACAGGTCCGGAAGGATGCCGCGATAGGTGATGGTCACCGACTTGTTGAAGTCGGTGACCACGAATTTCACGTCCAGAGAGTCACCGGAACGCTGCAGGGAGCCGGCCTCGACCATGCCGCCGGCACGAATGCGCGTGTCCAGGGGCGCTTCGCCATTGGCGATCTGGGTCGGGGTGTAGAACAGATTGATGTTTTCCTTCAGCGCACTGAGGGCCAGACCGACGGCAATGCCGACGCCGACGAGAATCGCCAGGATGATCAAAAGACGCTTTTTACGCAGCGGATTCACTTACCGTTCTCCCGGCGCAGACGACGCGCCTCTTGTTGCAGATAACGCTTGCGGGCCAGGATCGGCACCGCCACGTTGAGGGCCAGGACCGCCAGGCAGATGCCATAGGACGACCAGACATACAGGCCGTGATGGCCCATGGCGATAAAGTCGCTGAAGGATGCAAAACTCATCGAGTGGTCTCCAGGCAGCCCTGCACTTCGGCCTTGACCCAACTGGCCCGGGCTTCACGCTTGAGCACTTCCAGGCGCATGCGCAGCAGCAGCACGGCGCCAAAGAAACAGTAGAAGCCCAGCGCCGTGAGCAGCAGCGGCAGCCACATCTCCACCGGCATCGCCGGTTTTTCCGTGAGGGTGAAGGTCGCCCCCTGATGCAGGGTGTTCCACCACTCCACCGAGTACTTGATGATCGGGATATTCACCACGCCGACAATCGCCAGTACCGCGCAGGCCTTCGCGGCGCTGTCACGATTACTGATGGCGTTGCCCAAGGCAATCAGACCGAAGTACAGAAACAGCAGGATCAACATGGACGTCAGTCGCGCATCCCAGACCCACCACGAGCCCCAGGTCGGCTTGCCCCAGATAGCCCCGGTCACCAGCGCCACGGCCGTCATCCAGGCACCGATCGGCGCAGCGCATTGCAGTGCCACGTCCGCCAGCTTCATCTTCCACACCAGGCCGACCACGCCGCAGACCGCCAGCATCACGTAGCAGGACTGCGCCAGCATGGCCGCAGGCACGTGGATATAGATGATGCGAAAGCTGTTGCCCTGCTGGTAGTCCGGTGGCGCAAAGGCCAGGCCCCAGACCACGCCGACAGCGATCAGCAACACCGCGGCGATGCTGAGCCAGGGCAGCATCTTGCCGCTGATGCCATAGAACCATTTAGGCGAGCCGAGCTTATGAAACCAAGTCCAGTTCATTCACTGTTTCCATCACGGGTGCTTTTCGTGGTCGAAAAGCCAGGGTCTTTTCTTAAACAGAAATGATCAAAAAATGATCAGACCTCATTATTATTCGCCGACGCTGATCTTCAGGCCAGCCGCTATTGCAAAGGGTGTCAGGGTTACTGCCAGGGCGGTCAGGCTCCCAAGCCACAGCAGGTAACCGGTGGCCGGCATGCCCTGCAATGCCGCCTGCAAGGCGCCACTGCCGAGAATCAATACCGGGATGTACAACGGCAGGATCAACAGCGCCAGCAACAGGCCGCCGCGCTTGAGTCCCACCGTCAATGCCGCGCCCACCGCGCCCAGCAAGCTAAGCACCGGTGTACCCAGCAACAAGGACAGCAACAACACTGGCAGACAGGCGGCAGGCAGCCCCAGCATCAGCGCCAACAATGGCGCGAGCAAAACCAGTGCCAATCCGGAAAACACCCAGTGTGCCAGCACCTTGGCCAGAACCAGAAGAGCCAGGGGGTGCGACGAAAGGACCCACTGCTCCAGGGATCCGTCCTCAAAATCACTGCGAAAAAGCCCGTCCAGCGAGAGCAGGACGGACAATAAGGCCGCTACCCAGACCAGCCCCGGAGACAAGGTTTGCAACAATTGTGTCTCAGGTCCCACGGCCAACGGGAACAGTGCGACAACGATTGCGAAAAATACCAGGGGGTTGGCCAACTCCGCCGGACGACGACAAAGCAACCGCGCTTCGCGGGCTACCAACAGGGCAAAGACACTCATGCGGCCCACCGCCCCAAGTCCATGTCTCGGTAACCCGAGGGCATCCGGGTCAAGCTGTGGTGGGTCGTCAGGACCACCGCGCCACCGCGCTCGCAATGGGCGGCCAGGTGTTCTTCGAGCTGGGCCACGCCCTGTTTGTCGAGGGCGGTGAAAGGCTCATCGAGAATCCACAGCGGCGGGCTGTCCAGGTACAACCGGGCCAGAGCCACGCGGCGCTGCTGGCCGGCGGAGAGGGTATGACAGGGCACATCTTCGAAGCCCCGCAGGCCGACCGCGGCCAGGGCCTGCCAGATCGCCTCGCGCCGGGCGGGCTGGTGCAGGGCGCAAAGCCAGCTGAGGTTCTCTTCGGCGGTGAGTAAATCCTTGATGCCGGCGGCATGACCGATCCACAACAGGTTGTGTGCCAGCTCCGTGCGCTGAGCATGCAACGGCAAGCCATTGAGCAGCACCTCGCCGCTGGTGGGCTGCATCAGGCCGGCGAGCAAACGCAACAGGCTGGTCTTGCCGCTACCATTGGGGCCACTGATCTGCAGCATGTCTCCGCCAGTCAGGTGCAACTCGAGGTGTTCAAACAGCATCCGCCAATCACGCTCACAGGCGAGTGCTACGGCTTCGAGAAGAGGGCTGGTCAAGGGATAGAGGGCCTTTACGGGTTCAAGTCGGCAATGGAGCGGCCGTTAAAGGGATGCAGGATAAATGCATCGACGACCGGTTCTAGAGAGCTGCGTCAAACATTTGCAATGTTTTCACCACTCCCCCAAAGACGGGCGGCATTATACATGCGAAGCCCTACTCTCAAGAGGGCTAATTTCCACAGGTTGTGTCCGAATGACAGGCGAAATCAACATCCTCCCGCTGCCCCAGACAACTGCGCCCGGCGCCTCGCGCCCGCAAGCGATCAGCGGTGAACTGCTCAAGCTAGTGCAACCTCTGGAAGGCCTGATTGCCGCCGGCCAGAGCGCCAAGGCCGAAGTGCTGTCACTCAAGCAGACCGACCAGACCTTCCAGCTGCTGCTCAAGGTGACCCTGGACAACGGCCGGCAAACCACCCTGCAGGCCACCAGCAACCAGCCCCTGCCGCAAGGCACCAGCCTGACGATCACTCAGCCTTCGGCGAGCAACCTGGCGATCACCGTGCAACAGGCTATCGCCTCCAATGTCGCCGCGCTGACCCGACTGGACACCACACAACTGCCTCCCGGGACCCTGCTCCAAGGCAAGGTACTGACGACCCAGATGCTGCCCCAGGGCAGCAACCAGCCGGCGATCTACCGCTCGCTGGTGAGCCTGCTCAATACCGCCCAGAGCGGGACCACCCTGAGCATCGACAGCCCGCAGCCACTGCGCATCGGCAGCCTGCTCAGCGCCCTGGTCTCGGACTCGCAAACCCTGAACTTCGTGCCCCTGAGCAACCGCCAGGAACAATTGGCCATTGCCGCACAACTGGCCAGCCAGCAAAGCCGCCAGGGCTCCTTGAGCGGACTGATCAATGCCCTGCAGAACCTGCCCGCCGACAGCGACCCGACGACGACTTCCACCGACCTGCGGGCCGCCGTCGAGCGCCTGCTGGCTGGCCTGCCTGATCCACAACAGTTGAGCACTCCCCGTGGGCTGGCACAGGCCCTGCTGGGCAGCGGCCTGTTCCTGGAAGCCAAGCTGCTGGCCGGGGCCAACCCGGGGCAAGCCCCGGACATGAAGGCCGACCTGTTGCGGCTGATCGCCCAACTGACTCCCGGCCTGCCCTCCTCCAGCAGCTTCAATGCGATCATCGCCGCCAATACCTTGGCCCAATCGCTGCCGAGTTTCGTTCGCAGCGCCCTGGGCACCCTCGGCCAAGTCAGCGCCAAGAGCCCGCCCAGTGGCTTTCCACTGCCCGAGCGGCTGCTGCAGAGCCTGGAAGGTGAAGGTGATCTGCAACAGCTATTGCGCCTGGCGGCTGCCGCGGTATCACGCTTGCAGAGCCACCAGCTGGCAAGCCTGGAACAAAGCGGCCTGACCGACGATGGACGGCAACTGACCACCTGGCAGCTGGAAATCCCCATGCGCAACCTGCAGGACATCGTGCCCTTGCAGGTCAAGCTGCAACGCGAAGAGGCGCCAGAACCGGAGCCGCAACAGAAACGCGAAGAGCGCGAGCCCAAGCAGGCCCTGTGGCGGGTCGACCTGGCCTTCGATCTGGAGCCGCTGGGACCGCTGCAGGTCCAGGCGCAACTGATTCAAGGCCGGCTGTCCAGCCAGCTCTGGGCTGAACGCCCCTACACTGCGAGCCTGATCGAAAGCCATTTGGGCAACCTGCGTGAACGCCTGCTGGCTTCAGGACTGAATGTCGGCGACCTGGATTGCCACCTCGGCATCCCGCCCCAAGGCCCGCAAACTCGACTGGAACAACGCTGGGTGGACGAAACCGCATGAAGCACTCTGCCCCACCCCGCCAGGCCATTGCCCTCAAATACGATGGCCAGCAAGCCCCGACGCTCACCGCCAAGGGCGACGACGAACTGGCAGAAGCCATCCTCAAGATCGCCCGGGATTATGAGGTACCGATCTACGAGAACGCCGAGTTGGTGAAACTGTTGGCGCGACTGGAATTGGGCGAGAGCATTCCCCCGGAGCTGTACCGGACCATCGCCGAAATCATTGCCTTCGCCTGGAATCTCAAGGGCAAGTTTCCGGCTGGGCATGATCCGCAGCAGGGAGAATTAGAGAGGGACATCACCGAACGCGGCGACGATTACTGACGCTAGCCACCGCCGCACAAGGCCCGAAGATCCTTTCGAAACCCCAAGGGCGGCGCCTGCTTCGGCGCCGACCGCAGCCTGCGACAGCAGCTATATCAGTTTTTGTGCATCTTGCTGACCAGCTCCGCCTCGGCCTGGGTCAGGCCACAAGACTGGGTCAGCTCGTCAACACTGGCGCCCATGCCTACCAAGCGTGCCGCCTGGGCGAAGGACAAACTGGAGGGGTCACGCTGTTCCAGCTGGGCCAGCTTGTCCGGCAAAGGCGCCACCACCGCACGTAACTCGTGCAGATCCTCACCCATGCGCACCGTACCATTCTGATAATGGTCGACGCGCTTGGACAGTTCCTTGATCCGCTGGTCACGTACAGCATCGCCCTCGGCCTGCTGCGCAGCAATCTGCCGCTGGTTGCGGGTGTAAGACAGGAAAAACGCCACAGTGGCGACCCAGAGGATCGCCAGGACAATTACCGCTACCTCGAGGATCAATCAGATACTCTCCAGTTCCGACCATTCCTCTTCGCTCATCATCTTGTCCAGCTCAACCAGAATCAGCAGTTCGCCGTTCTTGTTGCAGACACCCTGGATGAACTTCGCCGACTCTTCGTTACCGACATTCGGCGCGGTCTCGACTTCCGACTGACGCAGGTAAACCACTTCCGCCACACTGTCGACCATGATCCCGACCACTTGCTTGTCGGCTTCGATGATGACGATCCGGGTGTTGTCGTTGACTTCGGTAGGCACCAGGCCAAAGCGCTGGCGGGTGTCGATCACAGTGACCACGTTGCCGCGCAGGTTGATGATCCCCAGCACGTAGCTCGGAGCACCCGGCACCGGGGCAATCTCGGTGTAGCGCAGGACTTCCTGGACGCGCATCACGTTGATGCCGTAGGACTCGTTATCCAGCTTGAAGGTGACCCATTGCAGGATCGGATCTTCGGAACCCTGTGCAGACGACGACTTATTCATACCCTGACCCCTCAAAAAACCGTTGAAAACGGCGTGTGTTCTGTGTGGCCACGCCCGACGGACATGGCCTGTTGTTGGTTTACTTCGGCTTGTGGGCCGCTTGACTGATAGCCATCTGCTTGGCGCCACCGGTGGCGATCAACTCGGCCAGTTCGGCAACGTCGAGCAAAGCACACATGTGTTCAATCACTGTGCCGGCCAGCCACGGGCGCTGGCCACGATGACTGCGCCATTTGATTTCATTGGGGTCCAGACGCAGCGAGCGGCTGACTTGATGCACCGCCAGCCCCCACTCATACCCCTGGACCGAGATCACGTACTGCAGGCCCTGGCGGAAATCGTCGCGGTAGCGGTCCGGCATGACCCAACGCGCGGTATCCAGGACTTTCAGGTTACCCGCCTGGCTCGGCAAGATGCCGAGGAACCACTCCGGCTGACCGAACAGTGGCGTCAGCTCCAGCCCCGCCAGGGAATAGATCGAACCCAGGCATACTAGCGGCACCGCCAGGGTCAACCCGGCGACATCGAACAACAGGCATTCGAAAGGCTCGGCCGCCCACTCGGGACGGTCATTACCCGTCACCGGAGGCGGTGTATTGCTCGGAGGCAAGTGCACGTCGACAACCGGCGGCACCAGAGCCTGGAGCATCGGCACCACCGGCGAGATCGAAGCTGGCAAGGACACCGGCGCTTCCAGCACCGGAGCCACTACTGCGGCAGGCGCTTCGACTCGGACAGCAGGCAGCACCTGATGCTGAACCCTGGCGTCTCGTGCCTGCTCTTCCAGCACCGCGGCCTGGAAGTCGTCCAGCGCTTCGCTGGCGGCCTCCAGGATTACTGGCGGGGCAATCGGGGCCGGTGGTTCTGGCGGCAACAGTTCTTCAGTGGCGTCCTGCAACAACGCATCCAGGTAGGACTGCAGCGCCAACTGCGGCCGGCTCTTTATATCCAGGGGACGGCTCATGAGGATGCCCACGCAAAAACCCCGACACAGTGATGTGTAGGGGTTATCGGCCGGGCTGCCGAGTGACTTGAATAACGCTTCACGTCAAGCCACCTGCGCCACAAGTTGCTGGGTCAGCAGGTGCTTGAGCAAGGCTTTATAGGCCAGTACGCCGCGGCTCTTGCCGTCAAACTGCGAGGGCGTGACTCCGGCCCGGCTGGCATCCCGCAGGCGGGTATCCACCGGAATGTAGCCTTGCCAGATGTCCTCGGGAAACTTGTCGCGCAAAATACGCAAGGTGCCCAGGGAAGCCTGGGTCCGACGGTCGAACAGGGTCGGCACGATGGTGAACGGTAGCGGCTGCTTGCGCGAGCGGTTGACCATCGCCAGGGTATTGACCATGCGTTCCAGCCCCTTGACCGCCAGATGCTCGGTCTGCACCGGGATCACCAACTGCTGGCTGGCCGCCAGGGCATTGACCATCAGCACCCCGAGCAACGGCGGGCTATCGATCACCGCATAGTCGAAATCCTGCCAGAGTTGCGCCAGGCTCTTGGCAATCACCAGGCCCAGGCCACTCTGCCCCGGAGACTGGCGCTCGAGGGTAGCCAGGGCGGTGCTCGAGGGTAACAGCGAAATACGCTCATGACTGGTGCCCAGCAACAGCTGGCCCGGCAAGTCCTCGGGCACGCTGCCCTTATGCAGGAACAGGTCGTAGCTGCTGTGTTCCAGGGTATCCGGGTCATAGCCGAAGTAACTGGTCATGGAACCGTGGGGGTCGAGATCGACCACGACCACGCGCTTGCCCGCCTCGGCCAGCAAGCCGGCTAAAGCGATGGAACTGGTGGTTTTACCGACACCACCCTTTTGATTGGCAACTGCCCAGACTCTCATTCGGTTTGTTCCTCCCGCCCGGCCACAGCGGGGCGAGACATAGCGCTAAGTTATAAAGCGGGTGACGGAGAATTGACGGCGCTTCCCTGTACCGGCGTTTTCACCGGGGTCGGTGCAGTTTGTGTGCCAGCACGCTTGAGTGCCGCATCCGGTGTCGCATTGGCGGTTCCGGTGCCGGTCAGGCTGCGACGCACATCCAGGTTGCGCGACACCACCAGCACCACCCGGCGGTTGCGCGCCCGGCCATCGGCAGTGGCGTTGTTGGCCACCGGCTGGAACTCGCCATAACCCACCGAAGCCATGCGCGCCGGGTTCACCCCCTGCATCGCCAGCATCCGCACGATGCTCGCCGAACGCGCCGAGGACAGCTCCCAGTTGGTCGGGTATTGCGCGGTCTGGATCGGCAGGTTGTCGGTGAAACCTTCGACATGGATCGGGTTGTCGAAAGGTTTGAGGATCTTCGCCACCTTGTCGATGATGGTGAACGCCTGGTCGCTGGGCATGGCATCACCACTGCCGAACAACAGGCTGGAGTTGAGCTCGATCTCTACCCACAGTTCGTTGCCACGCACGGTCATCTGATTGGAGCTGATCAGGTCACCAAAGGCTGCGCTGATGTCATCGGCGATGCTTTTCAGCGGATCACTGGCACCGGAGATGCCCGCGTCGACCTGGTCGCTGTCCTTGACCAGCGGCTTGGCTGGGGTCACCGTCTTCGGCCGCTCATCGCCGATGGGAATCGGCTTGAGGCTGCGATCGGAGTCACTGAAGACCCCGATCAAGGCTTCGGAAATCACCTTGTACTTGCCCTCGTTGATCGAGGAAATCGAGTACATGACCACGAAAAAGGCGAACAAAAGGGTGATGAAGTCGGCATAGGAAACCAACCAGCGTTCGTGGTTTACATGTTCTTCTTGCTGGCGACGACGAGCCATAATCAGTCCATGAAGCCTTGCAGCTTCAACTCGATGGAACGGGGGTTCTCGCCTTCGGCAATCGACAGGATGCCTTCCAGCAACATTTCCCGGTAACGCGACTGGCGCAGGGCGATGGCTTTCAGCTTGGCGGCAACCGGCAGCAGCACCAGGTTGGCACTCGCCACCCCGTAGATGGTCGCAACGAAGGCCACGGCGATGCCGCTGCCCAGTTGCGACGGATCGGCCAGGTTGCCCATCACATGAATCAAGCCCATTACCGCGCCGATGATGCCAATGGTCGGCGCATAGCCGCCCATGCTCTCGAAGACCTTGGCGGCTTCGATATCCCGGCTTTCCTGAGTGTAGAAGTCCACCTCAAGAATGCTCCGGATAGCTTCCGGCTCGGCGCCGTCCACCAGCAATTGCAGGCCTTTGCGCGAATAGGTATCCGGCTCGGCATCCGCCACGCCTTCCAGGCCCAGCAGGCCTTCCTTGCGTGCGGTCAGGCTCCAGTTGACCACCCGGTCGATGCCACCCGGCAGATCGACCCGCGGTGGAAACAGGATCCACACCAGGATCTGCATGGCCCGCTTGAAGGCACTCAACGGCGACTGCAGCAAGGCTGCCCCGATGGTGCCGCCAAGCACAATCAGTGCCGCCGGGCCGTTGGCCAGCGCCGACAGGTGACCGCCTTCCAGGTAGTTGCCGCCGATGATGGCGACAAACGCCATGATGATCCCGATAAGGCTGAGCACATCCATCAGAGACAGGCCTCGACCAGGTGTCGGCCGATGTCGTCCAGGCTGTACACCGCATCCGCCAGGTTGGCTTTGACGATGGCCATGGGCATGCCGTAGATCACGCAACTGGCCTCATCCTGGGCCCACACCGCACTACCACCTTGCTTGAGCAGGCGTGCGCCCTCACGACCGTCAGCGCCCATGCCGGTAAGCACCACCGCCAGAACTTTGTCGTTATAGGACTTGGCCGCAGAACCGAAGGTGATATCCACACACGGCTTGTAGTTCAGGCGCTCATCACCAGGAAGAATCTTCACCGCACCGCGCCCGTCGATCATCATCTGCTTGCCACCGGGAGCCAGCAGCGCCAGGCCCGGACGCAGGATGTCACCATCCTCGGCTTCCTTGACGCTGATGCGGCAGAGCTTGTCCAGTCGCTCGGCAAAGGCCTTGGTGAAGGCCGCCGGCATGTGCTGGATCAGGACGATGGGGGCCGGGAAGTTGGCCGGCAACTGGGTCAGGACCCGCTGCAGCGCCACTGGGCCACCGGTGGAAGTACCGATCGCCACCAGCTTGTAGGCCTTGCGCTTGGGCGCGGGCGATGCCGGACCAGCCGCTGGAGCACGGGCAGGTGCCGGTGCTGGCGCCGGGCGCGCAGTGCTGCTGAAGCTGGAAGCACTCGGTGCAGGGGCGGCCGCCGGCTGCGGCGCCGGAGCGCTGTAGCTGCTGAAACGCCGATTGCTGCGCGAGATGCTGTGAACCTTCTCGCACAGCATCTGCTTGACCTTCTCGGGATTGCGCGAGATGTCTTCGAAATTCTTCGGCAGGAAATCCACAGCCCCGGCATCCAGCGCATCGAGGGTCACTCGGGCGCCTTCATGGGTCAGGGACGAGAACATCAGGACCGGCGTCGGGCAGCGCTGCATGATATGCCGCACTGCAGTGATGCCATCCATCATCGGCATCTCGTAGTCCATGGTGATCACGTCCGGCTTGAGCGCCAGGGCCTGATCGATCGCCTCTTTACCGTTGGTCGCCGTACCGACGACCTGGATATTCGAATCTGCTGAAAGAATTTCCGAGACGCGGCGGCGGAAAAAACCCGAATCGTCCACCACCAGGACTTTGACTGCCATAAACACTCCGTTAGGTGGGGCGAGGCCAACCGCCCCTCCCCGCCGAATCAAATACGCCGTGCGGCGTAACGCTTGAGCATGCTAGGAACATCGAGAATCAGAGCGATGCGGCCGTCACCGGTAATGGTGGCGCCGGACATGCCCGGGGTTCCCTGAAGCATTTTGCCCAAGGGCTTGATGACCACTTCTTCCTGGCCCACAAGCTGATCGACGACAAAGCCGATCCGCTGAGTGCCCACCGAAAGGATCACTACATGGCCTTCACGCTGCTCTTCATGAGCGGCGGAACTGACCAGCCAGCGCTTGAGGTAGAACAGGGGTAATGCCTTGTCGCGCACGATCACCACTTCCTGACCGTCCACTACGTTGGTGCGCGACAGGTCGAGATGGAAGATCTCGTTGACGTTGACCAACGGGAAAGCAAACGCCTGGTTGCCGAGCATCACCATCAACGTCGGCATGATCGCCAGGGTCAACGGCACCTTGATGACGATCTTCGAACCCTGGCCCTTGGTCGAGTAGATGTTGATCGAACCGTTGAGCTGGGAAATCTTGGTTTTCACCACGTCCATGCCCACGCCACGACCGGAGACATCGGAGATCTCGGTCTTGGTAGAGAAACCCGGGGCAAAGATCAGGTTGTAGCACTCGCTGTCGCTCAGGCGGTCGGCGGCGTCCTTGTCCATCACGCCACGCTTGACGGCAATCGCCCGCAGGACGTTCGGGTCCATGCCCTTGCCGTCGTCGGAGATCGACAGGAGGATGTGGTCACCCTCCTGTTCCGCCGCCAGCACCACCTTGCCGCCACGGGACTTGCCCGAGGCTTCGCGCTCTTCCGGCGATTCGATACCGTGGTCCACCGCGTTGCGCACCAAGTGCACCAGCGGGTCGGCCAGGGCCTCCACCAGGTTCTTGTCGAGGTCGGTTTCTTCCCCTACCAGTTCCAGGTTGATCTCTTTCTTCAGCTGCCGTGCCAGGTCGCGAACCAGGCGCGGGAAGCGCCCGAAGACCTTCTTGATCGGCTGCATGCGGGTCTTCATGACCGCGGTTTGCAAGTCGGCGGTGACCACGTCGAGGTTCGACACCGCCTTGGACATGGCTTCGTCGCCGCTGTTGAGGCCCAGGCGCACCAGACGGTTACGCACCAGCACCAACTCGCCGACCATGTTCATGATTTCGTCCAGGCGCGCGGTATCTACCCGCACCGTGGTTTCCGCTTCGCTGGTGGGTTTTTCCGCCGGCGGGGCAGCAGCAGCGCGAGCCGGGGCAGCAGCAGGAGCAGGAGCAGGAGCAGCGGCAGGCTTCGGCGCTTCGGCCTTGACCTCAGGCTTCTTCGCCACTGGCTTGGCGACTGCCGCGGTAGCCGCAGCAACCGGCGCAGCCGTTGTCGCAGCTGCAGGTTTCGCCGCACCCGGAGTTTCAGAGAACTTGCCCTTGCCGTGTAACTCATCCAGCAGGGATTCGAATTCGTGATCGCTGATCAGGTCGCCACCCGCTGCGGCGGCGCTAGGCACCACTGCTGCAGGTACCGCGGCCACTGCCGACTCCAGAGCATCGACAGCAAAGCTGCCCTTGCCATGCAGTTGGTCCAGCAAGGCTTCGAATTCGTCATCGGTGATTTCATCACCACCGGCGGCCGCACCACTGGCGGCCTGGGCCGCTGCAGGTACTACCGCATCAGGTGCGAACTGACCCTTGCCGTGCAACTGGTCCAGCAGCGACTCGAACTCGGCATCGGTGATTTCATCGCCGGCCGGCTCACCTTGCGCCACTGCTGCGGCGGGCACTGACTCGGCGTCGGCCTTGGCGGCATTCAGCGAATCGAGCAGGAGTTCGAATTCGTTGTCGGTGATATCACCCTCTGAGCTTTGGGCCTCAGGCTCGACAACGGCTGGAGCCACCTCCTCCACAGCTGGCGCTGCAGGTTCGGCGCCGGCGGGCTCTGCCAGGCGCGCCAAGGCGGCCAGCAGTTCCGGGGTCGCAGCGGTAATTGCGGTGCGCTCACGGACCTGGCTGAACATACCGTTCACCGCATCCAGAGCCTCAAGCACCACGTCCATCAATTCCGAATCGACACGCCTCTCACCCTTGCGCAGGATGTCGAAGACGTTCTCGGCGATGTGGCAGCACTCCACCAGCTCATTGAGCTGGAGGAAGCCGGCGCCCCCTTTAACAGTGTGAAAACCGCGAAAAATTGCATTGAGCAAGTCCGCATCATCTGGCCGGCTTTCCAGCTCGACCAGTTGTTCGGACAATAGCTCTAGAATCTCGCCGGCCTCAACCAGGAAATCCTGAAGGATCTCTTCATCGGCGCCGAAGCTCATTAATGGGTGCTCCTAGAATCCAAGGCTGGAAAGCAAATCGTCTACATCGTCCTGACCGGACATAACGTCTTCCCGTTTATCGGCATGAATCTGTGGACCTTCACCCTTGGCGAGATGTTTTTGCGGATCTTTTTCAGCGAGGATCGATTCGCGGTCATGTTCGATACCGGCAAAACGATCGACCTGGCTGGCCATCAACACCAGTTTGAGCAGATTACTTTCGACTTCCGTGACCAACTGGGTCACACGCTTGATTACCTGGCCGGTCAGGTCCTGGTAATCCTGCGCCAACAGAATGTCGTTGAGGTGGCCCGAGACGGTGCGATTTTCCTGCTCGCTGCGAGTCAGAAAAGCGTCGACCCGACGCGCCAGCTCACGGAACTCTTCAGCCCCGACCTCGCGCCGCATGAAGCGTCCCCAGTCCGCGCTCAAGGCCTGTGCTTCAGTGCTCAGGCCGTTGACCAGCGGGGTGCTGCTCTCTACCAGGTCCATAGTGCGGTTGGCAGCGGCTTCCGTCAGCCGAACCACATAGGACAGGCGCTCGGTGGCATCCGTGATCTGTGAAACTTCCTCGGCTTGCGGCATGTGCGGGTCAATCTGAAAATTGACGATCGCGCTATGCAGCTCGCGGGTGAGCTTGCCCACTTCCTGGTACAGGCCACGGTCACGGGTCTGATTAAGCTCATGGATCAATTGCACTGCGTCGCCGAATCTGCCCTTTTCAAGGCTCTCGACCAGTTCCAGGGCGTGCTTTTTCAGGGTCGACTCAAAGTCGTCCAGTGAAGATTCGTTATGCTCCATAGCTCCCCCGTGGCGGAATGGCTACGCACATCAACCGATGCGCTCGAAGATCTTTTCGATCTTCTCTTTCAACGCCTGGGCCGTGAATGGTTTGACCACATAGCCGTTCACCCCGGCCTGGGCAGCTTCGATGATCTGCTCGCGCTTGGCTTCGGCAGTTACCATCAACACCGGCAGGTGCTTGAGCTTTTCATCGGCACGCACGTGGCGCAGCAGGTCGATACCGGTCATGCCGGGCATGTTCCAGTCCGTTACCAGAAAGTCGATGCTTCCGCTGTTGAGTACCGGAATGGCGGTGGTGCCATCGTCGGCCTCGACCGTGTTGGTGAAACCCAGATCACGCAACAGGTTTTTTATGATCCGCCGCATCGTTGAAAAGTCATCAACGATGAGGATTTTCATGTTCTTGTCCAATTCGACCTCCAAGCAGTCTTAAACGCGTCCAGCACCTGAACGCGCCATTCAATCAATTCGGCATAACACACAACGACTGCATGAAGCACATACTGCAAAACCGGTGCTGCGCCTGGCCCCACCGGTCTTGATCGCAGTGTCCCCACACTGCCTGTCAGCGCGCTCGCCACTCCCCCAAACGCCCCCGCAAGCGGGCTGCGCACTGGCTGTGTAACTGGCTGACCCGCGATTCGCTGACCCCCAGGACCTCACCGATTTCCTTGAGGTTCAGCTCTTCGTCGTAGTACAGCGCCAACACCAGTCGCTCGCGCTCCGGCAAATTGGCAATCGCATCCGCCAACGCGGCCTGGAAGCGTTCATCCTCCAGGTCTCGTGACGGCTCGAGATGAGCACTGGCGCCATCCTCGTGCAGCCCTTCATGCTCGCCGTCCTGCAACAGATCGTCGAAACTGAACAGGCGACTGCCCAAGGTGTCGTTCAAAATCCCGTAATAATCGTCGAGACTCAATTGAAGTTCGGCCGCAACTTCGTGATCTTTAGCGTCACGACCGGTTTTAGCTTCAATTGCGCGAATTGCATCACTGACCATGCGCGTATTACGGTGCACCGAACGGGGTGCCCAGTCGCCTTTACGGACCTCATCGAGCATCGCCCCACGAATCCGGATACCGGCGTAGGTTTCAAAGCTCGCGCCCTTGCTCGCATCGTATTTGGTCGACACTTCGAGCAAACCGATCATCCCGGCCTGAATCAGGTCTTCCACCTGAACACTGGCCGGCAACCGCGCCAGCAGGTGATAGGCGATACGCTTGACCAGAGGCGCATAGCGCTCGATCAATTCGTACTGGCTATCACGCGCCGACTTCTTGTAAAGGTTGTAGCCACTGGCAGTCATAGCACCGGTCCCGCTGTTTGATGCACTAGCCGCTCGACAAAAAATTCCAGATGCCCGCGAGGGTTCGCCGGCAACGGCCAGGTATCGACTTTTTGCGCGATGGCCTTGAACGCCAATGCACACTTCGAACGAGGAAAGGCTTCATAGACCGCACGCTGCTTTTGCACGGCCTTGCGTACGCTTTCGTCGTAGGGAACTGCGCCGACGTATTGTAAAGCCACGTCCAGGAAGCGATCCGTGACCTTGGTCAATTTTGCAAACAAGTTGCGCCCTTCTTGAGGGCTCTGTGCCATGTTGGCCAGGACCCGGAAACGATTCATGCCGTAGTCGCGATTGAGCAGCTTGATCAGCGCATAGGCATCGGTGATCGAGGTCGGCTCGTCACAGACCACCAGCAATACTTCCTGGGCCGCGCGAACAAAACTGACTACCGAGTCACCAATACCCGCAGCGGTGTCAATCACCAGCACATCGAGATTGTCGCCAATGTCACTGAAGGCCTGGATCAGGCCCGCGTGCTGGGCGGGGCTCAGGTGCACCATGCTCTGGGTACCCGAGGCGGCCGGGACAATGCGGATGCCGCCAGGCCCCTGGAGCAGCACATCGCGCAGCTCGCAGCGACCCTCGATGACATCGGCGAGGGTGTGTTTGGGAGTCAGCCCCAGCAGGACATCGACGTTGGCCAGACCCAGGTCGGCGTCCAGCAGCAACACCCGCCGACCCAGCTCAGCCAGAGCCAGGGACAAGTTTACTGACACGTTAGTCTTGCCGACGCCACCTTTGCCGCCGGTCACCGCAATCACCTGTACGGGATGCATGCTGCCCATGTTCTTTCTTTACCTTGTCTTACTTAGACGGGGCCACATAACTGGCTGCGCGTTCACCATTGGAACAATGCATGGCAGACCATCGATGTAGATACAGTGCAATCTATTCATGCTTACCTCAGCCAACCCGCTTGGTCGAGCTGTGGTAAAGGTCAGCGAACATGTCGGCCATGGCTTCTTCGCTGGGTTCTTCCTGCATCTGCACACTCACTGCGCGACTCACCAGTTGGTGTCGGCGTGGCAGGTGCAAGTCGTCAGGAATCCGCGGCCCATCGGTCAGATAGGCAACCGGCAGTTCATGACTGATGGCCAGGCTCAAGACCTCGCCAAGACTGGCTGTTTCATCCAGTTTAGTCAGGATGCAACCGGCCAGGCCGCAACGCTTGTAGCTGTGGTAGGCGGCGGTCAACACCTGTTTCTGGCTGGTGGTTGCCAGCACCAGATAATTCTTCGCCCTGATCCCGCGACCAGCCAAGCTTTCCAGCTGCATGCGTAACGCCGGATCGCTGGCCTGCAGACCGGCGGTGTCGATCAGTACCACGCGCTTGCGCAGCAGCGGATCCAGGGCCTGGGCCAGGGATTGGCCAGGGTCGACATGGGTCACCGAGACATTGAGGATCCGGCCCAGGGTCTTGAGCTGCTCCTGAGCGCCGATACGGTAACTGTCCATGCTTACCAGCGCGATGTTCTGCGCGCCGTACTTGAGCACGTAGCGCGCCGCCAGCTTGGCCAGGGTCGTGGTCTTGCCCATGCCGGCAGGACCGACCATGGCGATCACGCCACCCTCTTCCAGCGGCTCGATTTCCGGGGTCAGGATCATCCGCGCCAGGTGCGCCAGAAGCATGCGCCAGGCCTGCCGGGGCTCGTCGATTTCCACAGTCAACGCCAACAGGTCGCGGGCCAGTGGACCGGACAAGCCGATACGCTGCAGGCGGCGCCAAAGATTGGCCTGCTCCGGACGACTGCCTTGCAGCTGACTCCAGGCCAGGGAGCCCAGCTGCACTTCCAGCAGCTCGCGCAGGCCATTGAGTTCGAAGCGCATCGAATCCAGGGCCCGGTTATCGGCAACCGGTGCCGCAGGGGCCGGTGCCGGGCGCGGGCGCTCGGTCAGGGTCGGCTCGATCAGCGGCTCGGCAGCTGTCAGCGGCAGGCCGGCGAACAGCTGGCGATTGGTGATCGCGGTACTGTCGCCCTCGCCCCGCAGGCTCAATTCGGCCTGGGCGGTGACGATCCGCGACTGGGTCTTGCGCAGTTCATCCTCAAGTTCCATGTTCGGGACCCGGGGCGACAACGCCGACAACTTGTAATCCAGCGCAGCCGTCAACTCGACGCCCCCGGCAATCCGCCGATTGCCGATGATGGCGGCTTCAGCGCCCAGCTCATCACGAACCAGCTTCATGGCCTGACGCATATCGGCGGCAAAAAAACGCTTAACTTGCATAACCCACTACCTCAGCCGTTGGGCCCTACTGTCGCAACGATGGTCACTTGCTTGTTGTCAGGAATTTCCTGGTACGCCAGCACATGCAAACCCGGGACGGCGAGACGGCCGAACCGCGAGAGCATGGCGCGGACCGGACCCGCCACCAACAGAATCACCGGTTGACCTTGCATCTCTTGACGCTGCGCCGCTTCGATCAGCGAGCGCTGCAGTTTCTCAGCCATGCTTGGCTCCAGCAGAACGCCTTCTTCCTGGCCTTGTCCTGCCTTCTGCAGACTGCTGAGCAAAATTTGTTCCAACCTTGGCTCCAAGGTGATCACAGGCAGCTCAGACTCAGTGCCTACAATGCTTTGGACGATGGCGCGAGACAATCCGACGCGTACCGCAGCAACCAAAGCGGCAGTATCTTGACTCTTGGCGGCATTGTTGGCGATGGCCTCGGCAATGCTGCGAATATCGCGTACTGGTACCTGCTCGGCCAAAAGCGCCTGCAATACCTTGAGCAACTGTGACAGCGACAGCACGCCCGGTACCAACTCCTCGGCCAGCTTCGGCGAGCTCTTGGCCAGCAACTGCATCAGTTGCTGCACCTCTTCATGACCGATCAGTTCACTGGAGTGCTTGTACAGAATCTGGTTCAGGTGAGTCGCGACCACCGTGCTGGCGTCCACCACGGTGTAACCCAGGGACTGCGCCTGGGGACGCTGGCTGATCTCGATCCACACTGCTTCCAGGCCAAAGGCCGGGTCCCGGGCGGAGATACCGTTGAGTGTGCCGTAGACCTGCCCCGGGTTGATCGCCAGCTCGCGATCCGGATAAATTTCCGCCTCTGCCAGGATCACTCCCATCAGGGTCAGGCGATAGGCGCTGGGGGCCAGATCCAGGTTGTCACGGATATGCACCGTGGGCATGAGGAAGCCCAGGTCCTGGGAGAGCTTCTTGCGCACCCCCTTGATCCGCGCCAGCAACTGCCCACCCTGGTTGCGGTCCACCAGGGGAATCAGGCGGTAACCGACTTCCAGGCCGATCATGTCGATCGGGGTCACATCGTCCCAACCCAGCTCCTTGGTTTCCATGGCACGAGCCGGGGATGGCAGCAGGTCCTGCTGGCGCTGGACTTCTTCCAGGGCCTGGACCTTGACCGCGTTTTGCTTTCTCCACAACAGGTAGGCCGCGCCGCCGGCTACCGCCGCCAGGCTGAGGAAGGAGAAATGCGGCATGCCCGGCACAATGCCCATGACCGCCATCAGGCCCGCAGAGACCGCCAGGGCCCGGGGCGAGGCGAACATCTGCCGGTTGATCTGCTTGCCCATGTCCTCGGAGCCCGAAGCCCGAGTAACCATGATGGCCGCCGCGGTGGAGAGCAGCAGCGATGGCAGTTGCGCCACCAAACCGTCACCGATGGTCAACAGGGCATAGACCCGGCCGGCATCGCCGAACGACATGTTGTGCTGGAAGATACCGACGGCCATGCCGCCGATCAGGTTGATGAACAGAATCAACAGGCCGGCGATGGCGTCACCGCGGACGAACTTGCTGGCACCGTCCATGGAACCGTAAAACTCGGCTTCCTGGGCCACTTCCAGGCGACGCAGCTTGGCCTGGTTCTGGTCGATCAGGCCGGCGTTCAAGTCGGCGTCGATGGCCATCTGCTTGCCGGGCATGGCGTCCAGGGTGAAACGCGCACTCACCTCGGAGATACGTCCGGCACCCTTGGTCACCACCACGAAGTTGATGATCATGAGGATCGCGAAGACCACGATACCAACCACGTAGTTACCGCCGATCACCACTTCACCGAAGGCCTGGATCACCTTGCCCGCGGCGGCGTGACCGTCCTGGCCGTGAAGCATTACCACCCGGGTCGAGGCCACGTTGAGCGCCAGCCGCAGCAGTGTAGCCACCAGCAGGATGGTCGGGAATACGGCGAAGTCCAACGGTCGCAGGGCATACACGCAGACCAGCAGGACCACGATCGACAGGGCAATGTTGAAGGTGAAGAATACGTCCAGCAGGAACGGTGGCACTGGCAGCATCATCATGGCCAGCATGACCAACAGCAGCACCGGCACACCCAGGTTGCCCTGACCGAGGCCGGCCAGGCTACTGCGAGCTGTGTTGATTAACTGAGAGCGATCCACCGATTTACCCCGTTCCGTAAAGCAAACTTTTGACGCCTGAAGCGGCATGGGGCGGCTACTGCAAGAAGCCTTCCAACTTTGCCGCAGCAGCGCAATCCCCCCGCCCCACAGGAATCGGCTTGCCGGCGAACACGATCACGGGGGCGCCCTTACCTGCAAGCGAACCCCGCACGGCCGGCTTCTACAGATCGGGTTAGACAAGGCGAGATAGTGGCAATTAGCCATTTTTCTGACAAAAATCGGAGGCATTCGCTGGCAAGCCAGCCCCTACAGGCCGCGACTACAGCGGATCGATGGGGCCACCAGAAGACTGCTTGCCGGAGGTGTCGCGCCGCAGGTCCGCCGGGATCGGCAGGTCCTTGAGCGGGTCCGGACGCTTGCCCTTGCCCGCGCGATGCTGGCGGATCTGGTAGACGTAGGCCAGGACCTGAGCCACCGCCAGATAGAGCCCGGCCGGAATCTCTTCCTCAAGCTCGGTGGAGTAGTAGATCGAACGCGCCAGGGCCGCCGACTCCAGCAACATCACTTCATGGGCCACGGCAATTTCACGAATCTGCAGCGCCAGGAAGTCGCTGCCCTTGGCCAGCAGCACCGGCGCCCCGCCTTTCTCCGAGTCGTACTTGAGGGCCACGGCGAAGTGCGTCGGGTTGGTGATGACCACGTCGGCATCCGGGATCGCCGCCATCATCCGCCGCTGGGACATCTCGCGCTGCAACTGACGAATCCGCTGCTTGACCTCCGGACGCCCCTCCTGATCCTTGTGCTCGTCGCGCACTTCCTGCTTGGTCATCAACAGCTTCTTGTGGGACTGATACAACTGCACCGGCACATCCACTGCAGCAATCAGGATCAACCCGCAGGCCATCCACAACGTACTCCAACCCACCACCTGCACGCTGTGGATGATGGCCAGTTCAAGGGGCTCGTGGGCGATCCGCAGCAGATCATCGATATCAGAAGACAGCACCGACAGCGCCACGAACAGCACCAGGCCGAACTTGGCCAGTGCCTTGAGCAACTCGATCAGCGCCGTGGCAGAGAACATCCGCTTGAGGCCATTGGCCGGATTCATCCGACTGAACTTGGGCGCCAGGCTCTTGCCGGCAAACAACCAGCCCCCCAGGGAAATCGGGCCGATGACGGCCGCCAGCAACAGGGTCAGCAGCACCGGCTGCACCGCCAGGATGGCGATCTTGCCCGAGTGCAGCAGGTACAGCCCCATGGCCCCGGGACTGAGCAGCACCTCACGGGGCAGGGAGAAATTCAGGCGCATGATCTCCAGCAGGTCCAGGGCCAGGCCGCCGCCATAGATCAGCAGCGCACCTGCCCCGGCAAGCATGATCGCCAGGGTATTGAGCTCCTTGGAGCGGGCGATCTCGCCCTTTTCCCGGGAGTCCTTCTTGCGCTTCTCCGTGGGGTCTTCTGTCTTGTCCTGACCGCTCTCGCTCTCTGCCATGGCTCAGCGCGCCTGTGCCAGTTCGCGCAAGAACTGCAGGGCTTCGGAGGCCAGCGGCTGATACTGATTGAGGATGTCGGCCAGGCTGATCCAGACAATGCCCATGCCAAGCACCAGGGTCAGGGGGAAACCAATGGAGAAAATGTTCAACTGCGGCGCCGCGCGCGTCATCACGCCAAAGGCGATGTTGACCACCAGCAAGGCTGTGATCGCCGGCAACACCAGCAGCAGCGCTGCCCCCAGGACCCAGCCAAGTTTACCGGCCAACTCCCAGTAGTGATTAACCATCAACCCGCCACCCACCGGCAGCGTGGTGAAGCTTTCAGTGAGCACCTCGAACACCACCAGGTGACCGTTCATGGCCAGGAACAGCAGGCTCACCAACATGGTGAAGAACTGTCCGATGACCGCCACCGACACGCCATTGGTAGGATCGACCATGGAGGCGAACCCCATGCCCATCTGGATCGCCACGATCTGCCCGGCGACGACAAAGGACTGGAAGAACAGCTGCAGGGAAAAGCCCAGCACCGCACCAATCAGAATCTGCTCGGCAACCAGCAGCAAGCCACTGAGATCCAGGGCATGCACCGCGGGCATGGGCGGCAGTCCCGGGGCTATCACCACCGTGATTGCCAGGGCGAAATACAGGCGCACCCGTCGAGGTACCAGGGTCGTGCCGAAGATCGGCATCACCATCAGCAGCGAAGTCACCCGGAACAGCGGCAACATGAAGCTCGCCACCCAGGTACTGATCTGCGTGTCGGTCAGCGCCAGCAAAGACATCGGCTCAGCCAATCAACTGCGGAATACTGCCGTACAACTGACGGATGTATTCCATGAAGGTTTGCACCAGCCAGGGACCGGCGACAATCAGGGTCACCAGCATCACCAGGAGGCGCGGCAGGAAGCTCAGGGTCTGTTCGTTGATCTGGGTGGCCGCCTGGAACATGGCCACCATCAAGCCCACCAGCAGGCTGGGCACCACCAGCACCGCCACCATCATGGTGGTCAGCCAGAGGGCTTCGCGAAACAGGTCTACCGCGACTTCTGGAGTCATTGTCGAGCACCCGCAAACAAGGTTTTAAACACCACCGAAACTGCCCGCCAAGGTGCCAATGATCAATGCCCAGCCATCCACCAGGACGAACAGCATGATCTTGAACGGCAGGGAGATGATCAGCGGTGACAACATCATCATGCCCATGGCCATCAACACACTGGCCACTACCAGGTCGATAATCAGGAACGGGATAAAGATCATGAAGCCGATCTGGAACGCCGTCTTCAGCTCCGAGGTGACGAAGGCCGGCACCAGGATGGTCAGCGGCGCCTGGTCGGGGCTGGCAATATCGGTGCGCTTGGACAGGCGCATGAACAGCTCCAGGTCACTGCTGCGGGTTTGCGCCAGCATGAAATCCTTGATCGGCACCTGGGCCTTGGCCACTGCATCCTGGGCCGTGAGCTTTTCCGCCAGGTAAGGCTGCAGCGCATCCTGGTTCACCCGGTCGAACACCGGCGCCATGATGAACATGGTGAGGAACAACGCCATGCCGGTCAGGATCTGGTTTGACGGCGTCTGCTGCAGGCCAAGGGCCTGACGCAGGATCGAGAAGACGATGATGATCCGAGTGAAACTGGTCATCAGCATGACGAACGCCGGAATGAAGCTCAGCGCGGTCATGATCAGCAGGATCTGCAGGCTGACCGAGTATTCCTGCTGGCCGCTGGCGTTGGTGCCAAGCGTGATCGCCGGGATCGACAACGGGTCGGCCGCCAGCGCCAGCGGCGCTACCAACATCAGCGCCAACGTCAAGATGATGCGCAACGGCATTACTTCTTATCCTTCTGGTCCTTGCCCAACAGCTCCATCAGGCGCTGGGCGAACTCGGGCGTCGCCTGCTCGGCACTGGGCACCTGCACCGGCTCTTTGAGTACATGCAGCGGCGTGATAGTGCCCGGAGTCAGACCCAGCAGAATCTGCTCGCCGCCCACCTGCACCAGCACCAGGCGATCCCGTGGCCCCAGGGCTCGGGAGCCGATCAGCTCGATCACCTGACCCTTGCCCGCCGGCCCGGCCTGCTGCACCCGGCGCAACAGCCAGGCGAGGAAGAAGATCAGCCCGATCACCAGCAGCAGGCCCAGCACCAACTGGGTCAACTGCCCACTGACACTGCCCACCGCAGGCACTGCAGCGGCAGTCACGGCAGTCGCCACCGGCTCCGCAGCCAGGGCACTCAGCGGCAAGCCGAGCAGCACTAAGCCAAGCAGCTTGTTCACTTAGCGCAGCTTCTTGATGCGTTCGCTGGGACTGATCACGTCCGTCAGGCGAATACCGAACTTCTCGTTGACCACCACCACCTCGCCATGGGCGATCAGGGTGCCGTTGACCAACACGTCCAGCGGTTCGCCGGCCAGGCGATCAAGCTCGATCACCGAGCCCTGGTTGAGCTGCAACAGGTTGCGGATGTTGATATCGGTGCTGCCCACTTCCATGGAGATCGACACCGGGATGTCGAGGATCACATCGAGATTGGGACCATCGAGCGTGACCGGGTCGAGATTCTTCGGCACGCTGCCGAACTCTTCCATCTGCAAACGCCCGGAGCCTGACGCGGCACCTGCATCGGCCGCCAGCAAAGCGTCGATATCGGCCTGACCGGCATCACCGGTTTCTTCCAGCGCAGCAGCCCATTCGTCGGCCAGCGCCTGGTCGTCCTGGGAGTTAATTTCGTCAGCCATCATGGGTCCTCGACGGGCAAAAATTCATTGAACAGCAAACAGGTTGGAGCGCCGCTTAACGGCGCCCGATCGGTTCGATCACTTGCAGCGCCAGGTTGCCCTTGTGGGAACCCAGCTTGACCTTGAACGAGGGCACGCCATTGGCGCGCATGATCATGTCTTCCGGCAGTTCCACCGGGATCACGTCGCCAGGCTGCATGTGCAGGATGTCTCTTAGGCGCAACTGACGACGGGCCACTGTGGCGCTTAGCGGCACTGCCACATCCAGCAGGTCCTCGCGCAGGGCCTTGCTCCAGCGTTCGTCCTGGTCATCCAGGTCGGACTGGAAGCCGGCGTCGAGCATCTCGCGGATCGGCTCGATCATCGAATACGGCATGGTTACGTGCAGGTCGCCACCGCCGCCATCGAGCTCGATGTGAAAGGTCGACACCACAACGGCTTCGCTGGGGCCGACGATGTTGGCCATGGCCGGGTTCACTTCCGAGTTTATGTACTCGAAATTGACCGGCATGATCGCCTGCCAGGCCTCCTTCAGATCGACGAACGCCTGCTCCAGCACCATGCGCACTACCCGCAGTTCGGTCGGGGTAAATTCACGCCCTTCGATCTTCGCATGACGGCCATCGCCGCCGAAGAAGTTGTCCACCAGCTTGAACACCAGCTTGGCGTCGAGAATGAACAACGCCGTACCGCGCAGCGGCTTGATCTTTACCAGGTTGAGGCTGGTGGGCACGTACAGCGAGTGCACGTATTCACCGAACTTCATGACCTGTACGCCGCCTACCGCCACGTCAGCCGAACGCCGCAGCATGTTGAACATACTGATCCGGGTATAGCGGGCGAAACGCTCGTTGATCATTTCCAGGGTCGGCATGCGTCCACGGACGATGCGATCCTGGCTGGTCAGGTCGTAGCTTTTGACACTGCCGGGCTCGGCAGCGTGTTCGGTCTGTACCAGACCGTCGTCGACGCCATGCAACAGCGCATCGATCTCATCCTGGGACAGCAGGTCCTGCACGGCCATGTCGTGTTCCTACTGCAGTACGAAGTTAGTAAAGAGCAACTGCTCGACCACCACTTTGCCCACCTCTTTCTGCGCCACTTCCTGGACGCTGGCGGTGGCCTTCTGGCGGAGCATTTCCTGACCGACCGGAGTCGCCAGGGTGTCGAAATTCTGCCCGGAGAAGAGCATCACCAGATTGTTGCGGATCATCGGTATGTGCACTTTCAAGGCGTCCAGGTCAGCCTGGTTACGCGCCAGCAGGGTAATACTCACCTGCATGTAGCGCTGACGACCATTCTGCGTGTAGTTGGCCACGAAGGCTGGGGCCATGGGCTCGTAGATCGCCGCCGACTTGACGTTAGTGGCGGTCTCCGCAGCCGGGGCAGGCTTGCTCTGAGCACTGTGCATGAAGTACCAGGTGGCGCCGACCGAAAGGCCGATGGCCAGAAACAACGCCAGGACAATCAAGAGGATAAGCTTGAGTTTGCTTTTCCCTGCGGTGGGTTTTTCTGCTGCTTCGCTCTTCGCCATGCCAATAATCCGTCACTATTCGGGGGTTCACAGTCGCACGGCAAGGCAAGAGCAAGTGTTATGCCAGATTTGTCTGGAGCGGGGGGATGAACCGAATGCGGGGGTGGTGCGAGAGGAAACCTGCGGGATAACGGCTTGAGGTTAGGCCACAGGCATCGGCATTGCGAAGGGCCGGGGCAAGCGCCGCGCAGTGGAGCGGGAGCAAGCTCCCTGACCCCACAGCCAGCCCCCGACTACAAGTCAGGCATAGTAATCGACGGCGCTGGAACCGATCACTGTCTGCACCGGAGCGGCCACTTCAGCCACGGCATGAGGCTGCTCGTCGTCGACTCCGTCCAGACGTCCACCACTGGTACTGGAACCACTGCCACGATTTTGCCCCTGCTGAGCCTGCTCCTGGCCCTGCCAGCCACGGGACTGATCGGAGACGTTGACGTCGACCTGCCCCAGGCCTTGCTGGCTGAACATGTCGCGCATGCGGTGCATCTGCCCCTCCAGGGCTTCGCGAACACCGGCATGGGCACTCATGAAGGTCACCTGGGTCTGCTGATCGGGGATCATGTGCACACGAATATCCAGACGCCCCAGTTCGGCTGGCTGCAACTGGATGTCCGCCGACTTGAGGTTGCTACTGGACAGGTACATGACCCGGTTGACCACCTCGTCGGTCCAGCCACTCTGATGCATGGCCAGAGGCTGGTTGACCGGCGTCGCGTTGGCGGTCTTGGGTGTCGCAGCCTGGGTCAGGGCCGCCAGACGATTGGCGAAATCATCCACACGAGTGTCGCTGGATGCCCCCTTGAGGTCTTTCAGGCCTTCGGCAACCAGTCCCGTGAAAGCCTTCTCTCCACCCTGCTCGGTACTGTTCTTGCTGGTTTGCTGCTCGAGCATGCTCGCCATGCCATTGGCGAAGTTCTGCACCGACGCCAGTTGGCCGTCACTATTGGCGCTCGCCGGAGCGGCCTTGGGCTGTGCCTGACTGGAAGCCGAGACATGTCCGCCCTGCTCCATGGCCAGGCGCACGGCTGGCATGGCATCCAATGGATCGGCCTCTGGGTCGAATTCTGCCTTGGCCGGATCGGCAACCGGCGCCACCACCGCAGCAGCGACCGGCGGCGGCACCACCGCCGGAGCCGCTTCAACCTGAGGCGCCAGCGGCGTGGCGGGAGGCGCTTCGGTCGCCACTACAGGCGGCGGCGGCACTACTGACACCAGGCTTGAATCCAGCGGCGGCACGCTTGGTGGCGTATCGACTTGAGCGGTATCGACCGGCTTACTGTCATCACTGGCGGCGGCCTTGCTGTCGTTGCCCGAGGTTTTGCTGTCGCTGCTGGCGGGCTTGTCGGCAGGCAAGGTCTTGCCGCTATCGGCAACCACCGACTGCGGCGCGGCAGACTGATCGCTGCCGACATCCTTCTTCGAGCTGTAGTCGGCACTCTTGTCACGCCCCGGCTTGGGCGAATTGTCAGCGACGACCAGAGGCTTGCTCTGTGGTTTGTTCTGGGATTCTTTGGCGTAGAGCTGCGCAAAGCTGGAGGCCTTGTCATCAGGCTGGGCAGCGTTTGCCAGAGGGCTGACAGGGGCCGCTTGAGGCTTGGCCTGAACAGTGGCCTGAGCGGCGGCCTGAAGAAGCGAATTGGGGGTAACAGCCATGGGACAGTCTCCGCTGCACTGGAATCATAGGTACAGTTGCGAGACTTGAATGCAAGGGTTGAGCCAGTTTCATCACACTGCGGATAAAAAGTTATTTCTCAGCAGTGAAAACGCTGCAGCTCTTGCTGACATAGACGCCGGACAATGGCGAACTCGCCATCGATCTCACCCACCAACTGACGGACTCCGGTAGCGGCCGACTGCCCAGCCCGCAACTCCAGTTGATGACAGAGCTCAGCCAGGCGAATAGCGCCCATGTTGCTGCTACTGCCCTTGAGGCTATGAGCAGTGGCCACCAACTGGATCGCATCTTCGGACTTGCGCAACAGTTGCACTCGCTCCTCGGAATCGCAGACAAAGGTGTCCAGCAGGAGGGGGTACTCATCCTCCATAACTTCCTGCAGCGCATTGAGCACAGTGTGGTCCAGATGAATCTCAGCCACTTGTTCACTCCTTGATCAAGAACAGACTAATTATGCCATTGCCTCCCAAGAAAACTCCACGCAGACACTGCGCCCGTCGTCCGCCCACACCGCCTGCTGGCTCATTTGACGAATCAGGCTGACGCCGCGCCCCGACAAACGCCCCGCATCGTTGGGCCTTGCCAGGACTGCAGCGATGTCGAAACCCTCACCACTGTCCTCAACCCGAACCACCAGGCGCCCTCCGGCCTCCCGGGGCAGCACCTGCAGGTGGACCCGGACAAAACCTTCCTGAAGCTCCGCGAGCCTGGCGCTGCGCTCGCGATAATAGCGGGTGAAGCCCTCAGCATCGCGCTTGAGCCGCGAGTCCAACTTGAGCACACCGTGCTCCAGCGCATTGGAATAAAGCTCGGCCAGCACACTGTAAAGCGCCCCGCTCTGAGACCTCAGGCCGTGCACCTCAAGCAGCAACTGCAACAGGTAGGGCAAGGGATTGAAGCGCTTGAGGGTCGCCGCACGAAACTCGAAGCTCACCGACCAGTCCAGCGGGCAGGATTGTCCGCTATCGGAATACACCAGGGTGGGCGGCGCCAGCCTCGGGAGCTCCGGCAACCCAACCTCGACCATGCTCACATCGTCCCGGGCACTGCCCCCAAAGTCCTTCAGGGCCTGCTGAACCTCCTCGAACAGGAGCCCTTGCTGGCGATTGGCGGCAAACACCTGCTGCAACCGCTGCACGCCAAACAGTTCATCCTCGACGTTACAGGTGTCGATCACTCCATCAGAGAGCAGGAACACCCGATCCCCCAAAGCCATGGGAAACACTTCGGTAGCATCCTCGAAAGCCTCGGCACTCAAGACCCCGAGAGGCAAGTGGCGAGCCACCAATGGCGTTCTCGCAACACTGACCTGGCTGTACAAATAGCCCTCGGGCATCCCGCCATTCCACACCTCCACCGCCCGCCGCTGATGACTCAGGCACAACAGCGTGGCGCAGCAGAACATGTCCACCGGCAGGATGCGCTTGAGCTTGGCATTCATCTCCCGGAGGATTTCCGGCAACCCATAACCCTTGGCGGTCATGGCGTAGAACACCTCGGCCAGGGGCATGGCGCCGACCGCGGCGGGCAGACCATGGCCGGTGAAGTCCCCCAGCAAGACATGCATGTCCCCTGCGGGGGTGTAGGCCGCCAGCAACAGATCACCATTGAACAGCGCGTAGGGCGATTGCAAATAGCGAATATTCGGCGCATTCAGGCAGCCGGAATGGGCAATTTTGTCGAATACAGCCTTGGCCACTCGCTGCTCATTGAGCAGATAGTCGTGGTGGCGAGTGATCTGGTCACGCTGGTGCAGAACAGTTTCCTGCAGACGCCGCAGACGATCCATGGCATTGATCTTGGCGGCCAGGATCACCGGGTTGTAGGGCTTGGCCAGGAAATCGTCACCACCCGCCTCAAGACAGCGAGCCAGCGCCTCGCCCTCGCTCAGGGAGGTAAGGAAAATGATCGGTATCAGGGCTTCGCCCGCCAGCGCCTTGATTCGCCGTGCCGCCTCAAACCCGTCCATCACCGGCATCATCGCGTCCAGCAGCACAATGTGCGGACGCTGTTGCTGAAACAGTTCCAGCGCCTGCGCCCCATTGCTCGCCGCCAGCACCTGATGCCCCTGGCGCCGGATGATACTGGACAGCAGCAGGCGATCCGCCGCGCCATCTTCGGCAATCAGTACACACAGGGGCTCGGCCATCGAGCGCGCACCACTCAACTGATGTCGAAAAGCTTGTCGAAATTGGAGATGGCGAGAATCTTGCGCACATCCGAATTGCTGTTGATCACCCGCACATCGGCACTGTCGCCTCCGGCGTGGTCACGCAACAAGAGCAACATGCCCAGGGCCGAACTGTCGAGGTAGGTGGCCTCCTTGAGGTCCACCACGATGGACTCCGGCGTCCTGTTGAGTCGCTCATAGGATTCACGAAATTCCTGGTGGCGTCCGAAATCAAAACGCCCCCTGATCGAGATCGTGAGTTTCTGTCCATCAGGGGATATTTCTGTAACGACCGACATGAGACTGCTTCCTTGTCATAGACGACGTCTAGAAGGTTTAGCACCCACTCGCCAGGCGGACAACCTGCAGCACAAAAATGAGCAGGGTCAATAAGGATCTTGACGGGGCAAACGCTGGGAAAGCTCATCCAGCAGCTTCTGCTCGCGCTTATCTTCTAACGCCCGAGCCTCATCGATATAACGCTGCACCAGCTTGCGCAATCCGCCCACCCGCGCATACGCCTGCTGCCAAGCCTCCCGCGCGCGATCGAGGTTGTTCTGGTGCCAGGCCAGGCTTTGCCGCTGCTGGGCCACCGCGGTGTCTAGCTGGCTGAGGAAGTACTGGTAGTTCATCAGCCAATGGCCGCTGACGCCGAGCTTGCCGCGCTCGACCCATTGCTCCTGGTAGTCGCCGCGAAAACGCTCCAGGTCGCCCAGCTTGCTCTCGGCCACGCGCACTTGACCATGGAAGTACTCCAGGCGCTGGGCGGCAGTGCGCTCGGCATTTTCAGCCATGTCCACCACTGGCGCCAGACGCGCCGCACGGCTGTCGGCCATTGCCCGTTACCCGCCCGTTGCCGGAGCGAAGAGCATCTCCAGATGGGTCTGGCTATGGCCAAGACTGACGTTGTCATTCAGCCCCTGACGCAGGTAGGCCACCATCGCCGGCTGCAAGGAGATCGCGGTGTCGGTATCGCGGTCGCCCCCAGGCACGTAGGCACCGACGCTGATCAGGTCGCGAGCTTGCTGATAACGCGACCACAGCTGCTTGAAGTACTGGGCGCGAGCCATGTTGTCGGGGCTGATCACCGCCGGCATGACCCGACTGATGGAGGCCTCGATGTCGATCGCCGGGTAGTGCCCCTCTTCCGCCAGACGCCGGGACAGTACGATGTGTCCGTCGAGCACGCCTCGGGCAGAGTCGGCAATCGGATCCTGCTGGTCATCGCCCTCGGAGAGCACGGTATAGAACGCCGTGATCGAACCACCGCCAGCCTCGGCATTACCGGCGCGCTCCACCAGCTTGGGCAGCTTGGCGAACACTGAAGGCGGATAACCCTTAGTGGCCGGCGGCTCGCCGATGGCCAGGGCGATTTCCCGCTGGGCCTGGGCGAAACGGGTCAGAGAATCCATCAGCAACAGGACGTTCTTGCCCTTGTCGCGAAAATATTCAGCGATGCGCGTGCAGTACATGGCCGCGCGCAAACGCATCAGCGGCGCATCATCCGCTGGCGAAGCCACCACTACCGAACGCTTAAGGCCTTCTTCACCCAGGATGTGCTCGATGAACTCCTTGACCTCACGACCCCGCTCGCCGATAAGGCCGACCACGATGATGTCGGCCTCGGTGAAGCGGGTCATCATGCCCAGGAGCACACTCTTACCCACGCCGGTACCGGCGAACAGGCCCAACCGCTGGCCGCGACCCACCGTCAATAAACCGTTGATGCTGCGGATTCCCACATCCAGCGGCTGGCTGATCGGGTCACGCTTGAGAGGGTTGATGGTGGGGCCGTCCATCGGCACCCAGTCCTCGGCGCGCATGCCGCCCTTGCCATCCAGCGCCCGTCCGGCGCCGTCCAGCACTCGCCCGAGCATGCTCATGCCCATGGGCAAGCGCCCGGTGTCGGCCAGAGGTACCACACGGGCACCCGGAGCGATCCCGGCGACGCTGCCCACCGGCATCAGGAATACCTTGCCGCCGGAGAAGCCCATGACCTCCGCTTCAACCTTGACCGGGTGATAACTGTCATCGTTGATCACCAGGCAACGGGTGCCCATGGCCGCACGCAAGCCCTCGGCTTCCAGGGTCAGGCCAACCATGCGCAGCAAGCGCCCTTCAAGAATCGGCTGACCCGGCAGCTTGATCGCTTCGGCGTAACCGCCGAGGCGCTTGCCGAAGCTGGTGCGTTCAAGGCGCATCGAAGTGATCCACAGGCGCGTGCGTTGCAGCCTCCTCGATGGCGTTGGTGCTGGCGTCATCCGGCGCCGGCACTATCGGCGTCCGCGGGCCGAGGTCCAGGCTCAAGTCTGTGGCGGCCGGGTGCAGCGACTGCTCGTGCATCTGGTCGAACAGTTGGTCCATGGCCTGGGTGATCCGGGTTTCAACACTGGCATCAATCCGGCTGTGCTCGGTCTCGACCCGGCAACCACCGGGCAGCAGCGCCTCGTCCTCGACGATACGCCAGCTTTCCTCATGCCGGTCACGCAGGCTTTTGACCTGCTCGAAATCCTGCGGATTGACGTACAGACGCACATTGCCGACGCCCAAGGGCAACAGCTTGAGCGCTTCACGCATGACGTGCTCGATCTGGCTAGAGTCCATGGCCAGCTCACGCTGGATCACTTCGCGAGCGATGTGCTTCACCAACTCCACCAGAGACTTTTCAATCTGTGTGTCTTGCTCGGCGATAGGCTCGAACAGGTTGCTCATCAGCAACTCAAGCGTCTGCAGCTTGGCCCTCAGGGCAACCTCGGCTTCCTGACGGACCTTGAGCGTGGCGCTGTGGAAGCCTTCCTTCTCACCGGTGGCGAAACCTTCGTTATAGGCTTCCTGGCGAATGCTCTCGAGCTCTTCAAGGGTCAGTGGCTGGACTTCGTCCAGCGGCACTTCCTCGATTTCTTCCGGCACCTCTTCAGGTTCCGGCTCGGGCTCGGGCGGCTCGGGATCGAAACTGGGCAGAGCCCAGACGTCAAAATCCTCGACGTCCCGAGCGCGAATCACTTCGCTTTGGGACTCATCACTGCTGGACGACATAAAGCGACCTTAGATCATTTCTTCGCCGCCCTTCCCGCCGAGAACGATTTCTCCGGCTTCGGCCATACGGCGGGCAATAGTGAGGATTTCCTTCTGCGCGGTCTCCACGTCGCTGACGCGAACCGGGCCCTTGGCTTCCAGGTCGTCGCGCAGCAGCTCTGCCGCACGCTTGGACATGTTCTTGAAGATCTTTTCCTTGACCCCTTCGTCCGAACCCTTGAGGGCCAGCACCAGCACATCGGAAGACACTTCGCGCAGCAACGCCTGGATGCCGCGGTCGTCGACATCGGCCAGGTTGTTGAAGACGAACATCAGGTCTTCGATCTGACCGGACAGGTCTTCGTCGACCTCGCGGATCGAATCCATCAACTGGCCTTCGATCGAGCTGTCGAGGAAGTTCATGATGTCGGCTGCGCGCTTGATGCCGCCCAGAGTGGTACGTGAAGCGTTGGAGTTGCCGGAGAACTGCTTCTCGAGAATCTGGTTCAGCTCTTTCAAGGCTGCCGGCTGCACGGTATTGAGCGAGGAAACCCGCAGAATGATGTCCAGGCGCGCCTTGTGGTCGAAGTTACCCAGCACTTCGCCCGCTTGATCCGGGTCGAGGTAAGCCACCACGATAGCCTGGATCTGCGGGTGCTCGTAACGGATCACGTCGGCCACGGCCCGCGGTTCCATCCACTTAAGGCTGTCCAGGCCGCTGGTGTTGCCACCCAAGAGAATGCGGTCAATCAGGCCGTTGGCCTTGTCTTCGCCCAGGGCCTGGGTGAGCATTTTGCGTACATAGTCGTCAGAACCGACGCCGAGGCTGGTCTGATCACCGACGATGTCGACGAACTCACTCATCACCTGCTCGACCTGCTCACGGTGCACGTTGCCCATCTGCGCCATGGCCACACCCACACGCTGGACCTCTTTGGGCCCCATGTGGCGCAGCACTTGCGCGGCATCGGTGGACCCCAGGGACAGCAGCAGGATCGCTGCTTTGTCGACCCGGGTCAGTTTGGCGGTAGCGGCTCGGTTATCACTCATCTGCGTTAATCCACTCTTTCACGACCTGAGCCACACGACCCGGGTCTTCAGCCACCAGACTCTTGATTGCGTTCAATTGAGCGTCATAACCCTCGCTCGGGCTTGGCAGCAGAATGCTTTGCGGGCCACCGAGACTGACTCGATCGTTGGACAGCTCACCATCCAGCCCACCCATGCCACCCAACTCGACATCACTGCCCAGGCCGGCCAATTGCTTGTCCTTGCCACCGCCAGTGATGTTGTTGAGCACCGGACGCAGCACGCCGAATACCAGCACCAGGATAAACAACACCCCGAGAACCTGCTTGACGATGTCCCAGAACCAAGGCTGCGAGTAGAACGGAATATCGGCGACCACTTCTCCACGCTCGGCAGAGAATGGCACGTTGATCACACTGACGCTGTCGCCGCGGCTGGCATCAAAGCCCACGGCGTCCTGCACCAGACGGGTGAAGCGCGCCAATTCGTCGGCACTCCAGGGAGCACGACTGGTTTCGCCGTTGGCCGGGTTGACCTTGACCTGATCGTCGACCACCACGGCTACCGACAGGCGATTCACACGCCCCTGTTGCTGCCGGGTATGGCTGATGGAGCGATCAAGCTCGAAGTTCTTGGTGGATTGCTGACGCTTGTCCGCCGGGTATGGCGCCAACATCGGCTGACCGGTGGCCGGATCCATGATCTGTTGACCGTTGGCATCCAGCAGTGGCTGCCCCGGTTGCACCATGCCGGCGGCGGCAGTAGCACCACCCGTGGTTTGCGGCGCGGACGCCGGCGACGGCGGCTGGTTGCTCAGAGCACCCGGCACGCCTTGCGGGCCGTTGCTGCTGGAGCGCTGTTCGTTGACCGACTGCTCGCTACGTAAGGCAGGCTGATCAGGGTTGAACTGCTCAGAGGTGGACTCCACCGCACTGAAATCGACATCTGCCGAGACTTCAGCCTTGTAGCGGTCGTTGCCCAGCACCGGCTGCAGGATATTGTGCACCCGCTGGGTCAGCATGCCTTCCAGGCGACGGCTGTAGTCGAACTGCTTGCCGGCCATGGTCAAGGCAGAGTTCTCTGCCTGATCGGAAAGCAAGTTGCCTTTCTGGTCGACTACGGTCACCTGGGACTTGCTCAGCTCAGGAACGCTGGTAGCCACCAGATTGATGATAGCCATGACCTGCCCCGGTTCCAGGGAGCGACCGGAGTACAGTTCCACCAGCACCGAAGCGCTGGGCTTGCGTTCGTCACGGACGAACACCGAGCTTTTCGGAATTGCCAGGTGCACCCGGGCACCCTTGACGTTGTTCAGGCTGGAAATAGTCCGTGCCAGTTCGCCTTCCAGGCCGCGACGGTAACGGGTCGCCTCCATGAACTGGCTGGTGCCCAGGCCTTGTTCTTTATCAAGAATCTCGAAACCGACGTTGCCGTCACCCGGCGCTACACCGGCGGCCGCCAGCTTCAGGCGGGCACGGGACACATCATCGGCCTTGACCAGCAAGGCACCGGAGTTGGGCTCGACGGTGTAAGGAATGTCGGCAGCGGCCAGAGTTTCCATGACCTGCTTGGCATCCATCCCGGCCAGGCTGCCGTACAGCGGCCGGTAGTCGGGCTGCTGGGACCACAGCACCACGGCAAAGCCAATCGCCACGCTGGCGGCCAGCCCCACCAACAGGCCGACCTGACGCAGCATGGTCATCTGGGACAGGTTTTCCAGGAAGGACAAACCGAATAGCGGCGGTTTACCGTCTATCGGGGTGGCCTTGGCCGGTACGTTATCGGCGACTGCTTCTGCCATGACTCAATCTCGTCCTTAAACCGGCATCTGCATGATGTCTTGATACGCTTGAACCAGCTTGTTGCGCACCTGGGTCAAGGCTTGAAAAGACACGCTGGCCTTTTGCGAGGAAATCATCACGTCCGTCAGGTCGACACCGCTCTTGCCAATCTCGAAGGCACTGGACAGCTGATTGGACGCCTGCTGAGTATCGCTAACCTTGTTCACGGCCTGGCCAAGCATGTCAGCGAAGCTGCTGCCGCTGACTTCTGCCACTGCGGCGGTTTTAGGCTGCGACATGGCGTCCATTTGCATGGCCCGCATATCCAGCATCAACCGATTAAATTCAACACCTTGGCTCATGGTCTACTCTCTCTGACGACCCGCAATTTTTTGACACTCACCGTGCGGTTAGTGAGGTGTTAGCAACAACGGTGCCAGCTCCATGGCCCAACCCGACAAAAGCCCGTTCCGGGCTTCCGAGATCATTCCTCAAGTAGCAAACAGATAGGCCTCGACGTCCATTCCGGCATCACGCATCTGTGCCAGTTTGTAGCGCAGGGTCCTCGGGCTGATCCCCAGGCGCTCCGCTGCCTCCTTGCGGCGCCCGCGCTCGGAACGCAAGGTATCGATGATCATCTGGAACTCTCGACGTCGCAGATCGTCGCCCAACCCCCCCGATTCCCGGGGTCCGCCCTCGATATCGCCTAGCGCACCGCGAAGTGCCGGCTGATTGGCGGGAGCTAGCGCTGGCAGCGGCGCACAGGCCAGCGGCCCGGCGAGACAGAAGTCTTCCGGCTGAATCAAGCCGCCCTGTTGCAGGATCAATGCTCGCTGCAACGCATTGTCCAACTCACGCACGTTACCCGGCCAGGGATACGCCAACAGACAAGCCTGAGCCTCAGCCGACAGCCTGGCGGCGGCATGCTTCATTTTATTGACGTGTTTGGCCAGCAAGCGCTCGGCCAGCGGCAGGATATCGGCGGTGCGCTCGCGCAGCGGACGCCAGGCCAGAGGAAATACCGACAGACGGTAATACAAGTCCTCGCGAAAACGCCCCGCCGCGACTTCTCCTGCCAGATCACGGTTGGTCGTGGCCACCACCCGAATGTCCAGGCTAATCGGCTTGCGTGCGCCCACCCGCTCGACCTCGCGCTCCTGCAAGACCCGCAGCAGCTTGGCCTGCAGGCCGAGAGGCATTTCAGAAATCTCGTCCAACAAAATGGTGCCGCCGTCGGCCTGCTCGAACTTGCCGGGCTGGGCGGCAATAGCCCCCGTAAAAGAACCCTTCTCGTGCCCGAACAAGGTGGCCTCGAGCATGTTGTCGGGAATCGCCGCACAGTTGATGGCGATGAAGGGCTGATGAGCCCGATGGGAATGCTGGTGGATATAACGCGCCAGGACTTCCTTGCCAGTACCTGACTCGCCGGAAATCAACACCGTGGAATCACTGCGAGCCACCCGCGCCGCCAGCTCCAGCAACTGCGCACTGGCCGGCTCAAAAGCCACCGGCCCTTCATCCTCGCCAGCCCCCAGAGACCCCAAGGCATGGCGTGCCACCAAGTCGAGCAAGGCTCGAGGCTCGAAGGGTTTGACCAGGTAATCGGCAGCACCCTGGCGCATGGCATCCACTGCGCGCTCGACGGCACCGTGAGCGGTCATCAGCAATACTGGCAACTGTGGCTGGCGCGTGCGCAGCAGGCCCAGCAACTGATGACCATCCATGCCCGGCATATTGACGTCGCTGACCACCAGGCTGAACGACTCGGCCGCCACTGCCTCCAGCGCGTCTTCCGCACTGCCGACCGCTTTGTAGTCATGACCGGCCAACAGCAGAGTGTCTGCGAGGGCCTCGCGCAGCGCGCGATCGTCTTCAACCAGTAAAACCTTGATTGCCATTACCTTCACTCCACTCCATGAGCACTGGAGAACAGGGGCAAGGTCACCAGCGCACAAGTACCGCGCCCAGGACGCGAACGCAGCGACAATTCTCCCTGATGGGCACGTGCCACTGCCTTGACCACCGTCAGGCCGAGCCCAGTTCCATTAGCCTTGGTAGTAAAAAATGGCTCCCCCAGACGTTCCAGCACCGCAGCATCGATACCGCTGCCACTGTCGCTGACGCACAGCCGCAGGGTATCGCCCCGGCTATACAGGTGCACCTTGAGACGCGCCGCGCCAGCACTGGCCTGAACGGCGTTCTCGATCAGATTGAGCAAGGCCCCCACCAGCGTGTCGCGATTGCACAGCAACTCGCCATGATGACTGTCGCACTGCCAGCGCACGGCAACGTCCTGGACATGAGTCAGGGCCGCGGCCTGCAACGACTGCAACAGCGCCCTGGGAGTCAGGCGATCGGTCAGGGGCAACTCACCACGAGCGAATACCAGCATGTCGCGGACCTGATGCTCAAGCTCATGCAGACGCTCCTTGAGCCGCCCGGCAAAACGTTGGTGAGTGGCCACCGGCAGCTCCTGCTCAGTCAGATGACTGGCATACAGCAAGGCTGCCGACAACGGAGTGCGAATCTGGTGAGCCAGGGAAGCAACCATCTTGCCCAAGGAAGACAACCGCTCATGACGGGCCAATTGATCTTGCAGATGACGGGTTTCAGTCAGGTCATTGAGCAGCACCAACTGCCCCGGCTCAGCATCCAGCGAGCGAGTAGAGATCGACAGGCGTCGACCGTCGCGCAGGGAGATTTCATGACCGTCGTCTTCACGCGGAGCAAAACTGCGGGCAATGATGTTGCGCCATAGCTCTCCGGCCAACGGCAACCCCAACAGCTCGCATGCAGCCGGGTTAGCTTCGCTGACAATGCCCTGACCATCAATGACGATCACCCCGCCCGGCAGCAGATCGAGAAGGTTCTGCAGCCGGTTGGCCAGACGCTCCTTCTCCGCCAGCTCTTGCATGCGCTGGGCACTGACCACCGCCAATTCACCCTTGAGTTCGGTAACCCGGGCTTCAAGCATGCTGTAGGAGTCAGTAAGTTGGCTCGACATCTGGTTGAACAAGGCAAAGGCCTGCTCAAGGCCCAGCCGGCTTGCCTGCTCTACGGACGACGATTGCCCCTGAGCATCAGGGACAGGAGACATCTGGGCGGCTTGGGGCATCGTGCTCTCTCGCTTGGCTGACCGTCAGTTAAACGGAACGTTGCAAGAGACGTAGCAATACCCGTGCCTAAAAAAAACCAACCAGATTTCAACGACTTGAAAAACAGGCGTCAATCATCTGCCTGTTCATCACCCTCACGGCGGCTCATGCCGTACTTACGCATCTTCTCCACCAGGGTGGTGCGACGGATGCGCAGCCGCTCGGCGGCTCGTGCCACGATGCCATTGGCATCATCCAGCGCCTGCTGGATCAAACCCTGCTCCAGACTGCCAAGGTAGTCCTTCAGGTCCAGGCCTTCCGGCGGCAGCATGGCAGTGGCGGCAAAGTCCGGCGCATGGCCGTTGATTGCCACCCGCTCTTCCAGATCGCTGCGCAGACTGTCCACCAACTGCTCATCTTCGTCATCGACATAGCGGAACTTCTTCGGCAGCTCGACCACACCGATCACCCCGTACGGATGCATGATCGCCATGCGCTCCACCAGGTTGGCCAGTTCGCGGACGTTGCCCGGCCAGCCATGCCGGCACAGGGACATGATCGCGGCAGAATTGAAACGGATCGATCCGCGCTTCTCGTGCTCCATGCGTGAAATCAGCTCGTTCATCAGCAGCGGAATGTCTTCCACTCGCTCACGCAACGGCGCCATCTCGATCGGGAACACGTTGAGGCGGTAGTACAGATCCTCACGGAAACTGCCCACTTCGATCATGCTTTCAAGGTTCTTGTGGGTGGCGGCGATGATTCGCACATCAACACCCTGGGTCTTGTTGCTGCCCACCCGCTCGAAGGTGCGCTCCTGCAGTACGCGCAGCAGCTTGACCTGCATCGGCAGCGGCATATCGCCGATTTCGTCGAGAAACAGGGTTCCGCCGTTGGCCAACTCGAAGCGTCCGGCACGGCTAGTGATAGCCCCGGTGAACGCCCCCTTTTCATGACCGAACAGCTCGCTCTCCAGCAATTCAGCCGGAATAGCTCCGCAATTGACGGGAACGAAAGGCGCGTCACGGCGCTTGGAGTGATAGTGCAGATTACGCGCAACCACTTCCTTGCCAGTACCCGACTCACCAAGGATCAGCACGCTGGCGTCGGTATCCGCCACCTGCTGCATCATCTGCCGCACATGCTGGATCGCGCGACTGGTACCCACCAGACTGCGGAACAGATTGGGTTCGCGATGCCGACCGCGCTCGCGGGCCTGATCGTACATTTCACGATAGACCTGAGCCCTATGCAGGGAGTCGAGCAACTTGCTGTAGCTGGGGGGCATTTCCAGGGTAGAAAGCACTCTCCGGCGCTGGTCTTCAGGCAGTTCAACGGAAGAATTTTCGCCCATTAACAAAACCGGAAGGAACTCATCCCAGGTTGAGAGTGTCTTTAGCAAGCCCAGAAGTGCACCAGGAGCATTTACAGTCCCGATGAGGACGCAAATTACTTCGCGACTTGACGACAAAGAGCCGACGGCCTGCTGCCAGTCATGGCTGCCGCAGGGGAAATTTTCCTCGCCGAGAAAATTTAAAATCACCGCCAGGTCGCGGCGGCGCACGCTATCGTCATCGATCAGCAGAATTTTGGTTTCACGCCACATGCAATAGCAACTTCCCTAGTCAACTCAATGCCCAGAATGAGGGGCAAGCTAGACGCGCTTGTCGGCATTTTCTGCCTTATAGACGCCTGAAATCTGAAAACAGCCACTAGTTAAGTCAAAAATGCGTGCACAGTCAAATTTATGGCGCGCAACGTTCGGATTAACTCAACATCAACCGAACAAATGGTAAACCTTTGCCGCGTTCTGTGCTTGCTGGATCTGCGACATCTCGTCGACTATTGCCTGGCGCTCACCCGTTGCCACCTCAAGCAGTTGCCGGTAAACCCCCAACAACTCCTCCAGATTGTCCCGCAAGGCGACTTCGTCGACCTGAGCTTCACTGAGCACGTCCTCCATGCATGAACGGCAGGCCAGGTCCAACTCACCAATGGCTTGCCAATTGCGCTCGGCCAAAGCACCAACCAGGGCCTCGCGAGTTTCTTCAATGCGTTGCAGGACAGCACTCATGGTGTTTCTCCTTAAAACTGCGGACCTGGAGCTGCAATAGCGTCCCAGCCCTCTTTGACCGTGCGCAGCAGATCAGTGACTTCATCGAGGATCTTCGGATCGGTCTTGATATTGGCTTCGGTCAGACGCTTCATCATGTAGGTGTAGAGACCGTCCAGGTCACCCAGGGTTTCCGGGGAGTTTTCCAGGTCCAGGCCCTCACGCAAGCCACCGATAATGCCAATGGCCTTGCCGATGAACACGCCTTTGTTGGCAATATCCTTGCGCTCCATCGCGCCCTTGGCCTGAGCGATACGATCCAGGCCGCCTTCCATCAGCATTTGTACCAGACGATGAGGACTGGCTTCGGAGGTCTGCGCCTGCGCACCGATCTTCTGGTACTGCCGAAGGGCTAACATCGGATTCATGTGATACCTCTTCAAAACTCAAGGGTTCGTATAAGCAATATATCGACGCAACGTCAAAAAACTTTAGGTCACATACAAAAGCCCGGAGCGCTGGAAAACGCTGCCGGGCTTTTGGCGCTGAGTGAATATCAGCCTTTTTGCTGTGCGGTCAAGGCCTGGAACATCGACGTGATGTTGCTGGAGGTAGCCTTCAGCTTGCCTACCAGGGTATCCATGTCGTTGTACTTTTTGGTCAGCACCGCGGTCAGAGTCGCCACTCGACGATCAAGGGCATCCTGCTGATCGCTGAGTTTTTTCTTGGTCATATCCAGGGTCTTGGTCCGAGTGGTCAAAATCCCCTCGGTCATGGTGCCTACGCCCTGAGTGAAAGGCTTGATGGCATTGGTCATGCGATCCAGCAATCCCAGGTTGGTGCCATCGCCACTGAACAGTTTTTGCACCTCACCACCCAGCTTTTTATCCGTCATGGCGACAGTGAACTTTTTGTCATCAAAGTCCAGCGCACCAGTCTTCTGGTTGGTGGTAATACCCAGCTGCGCCAGCACGGTCAGCTTGTCACCCGCCCCGGTTTCCGATAGTGGTGCACGAATAGCCGCCAGAATTGAGCGAGGCAGTGAATCACCGGTCAACTGCGCTGGAATTGTCGGTTTGCCGCTGTCATCCAGAGAAGGCTTGGTCAGGGTAGTAATACCGTTGGCCACGGCGTTGTAGGCATCGACAAATTTCTGGATCGAGGTTTTCAGGCCTTCAGTGTTGGTAGCAACCGTCACCGTGATAGGAGTGTTAGCGGCGGTCGGAGCGACCAGGTTGAGCTTCAGACCGGAAACCGCCTGAGTGACGGCATTGGTTTTGCTGGTCAACTGCATACCATCGATACTGAAGACCGCATCAACGGCCAAGCCACCGACGGAACCGGACGAGGTAGCCGTGGTGGGATCCTGAGCAGTGCCTTTAGGCATGACCTTGCTGCCATCGATCTCCAACCCAGCGATACCACTGACAGAAAAGTCAGTGCCTGCACCAGTCTTGCTGGAACCGATCACCAGTCGCGAACCGAAGGAGTCAGTCACGATGTTGGCGCTGATCCCTGACATGTTCATCTTGGAATCGGCGTTGATCGAGTCACGCACCGACTGTAACGTCGCATTCGCACCGATGGTCAACGGATAGCTAGTGCCATTTTGAGTGATGTTCAGTGTACCACTCGGAATGGCACTGGTATTTCCTCCGGCAAAAGCCGCACTGGCCACTTTTGACGAAGTTGCAATATTCGTGACGGTAACGGAGTACTTGCCGGCAACCGCATAGTTGTCTGCCGTGGCATCCACAAACTTGCTGTCGCTGGAGGTAGCCGCAAAGCCGGCAAAGGAAGGATTGATAGAACTTCCCAACCCCGTGACCGACAGGGTGCTCTGGAAGGTCGACAACAACGACTGCAAGGTTCCGATACCGGAGATGCTGGCACTGTTGGTGGTAGTTGCACGGTCGATCTGACCTTGCTTGGCCGATTTGTCAGCCGCTACCAACGCCTTGACGATAGCACCAGTGTCGAGGCCGGAACCCAGACCGGTACCCGGTAGAATTGGACTTGCCATATGTCTCTCCCTTCAATGTGCCGCCAGTCTTTTGACCACTACAGCGCCCAAAAGTACAGAGCAACAATTTTCATGCCAGCTGTCAGACCTTGGCGCTGAACAGCAAGCTGCTAGCGTCATTCAAGCTGTTGGCCAATTTCAGCACTTCTTCGTTGGGGATCTGACGAACCACCTCACCCGAATCACTGGCAATAACCTTGACCACGACCTGCCCGGAGGGCTCGTCAATCGAGAACTCCAGGTTACGCTTGACCGACTGGACGAACTTCTCGATTTCCTGCACGGCCATCTTCAACTTTTCCTGCTCGGCCTGCGCATCTTTTTTACCGTCCTGCTTGGCGCTTGCCGAAACAGCAGGAACGTCCTCTCGAGGCTTCTCCACAGGCTTGTCAGCAACAGGCGTCACCGGCTTGGCCGCAGGATAAGACAAGTTCAGCTTCACGCTCATATCCATGTCCATCACCTCTTAAAGTAAAAAAGCGGGAGAGCACGACCAGCGCACTCCCCCGCCAAAGCTTAGCCGGCTATTACTGAAGCAGCTTCAGTACAGCGGATGGCAGTTGGTTGGCCTGGGCCAGAACTGCGGTCGAAGCCTGTTGCAGAGTCTGCTGCTTGGTCAGCTGGGCAGTTTCAGACGCGAAGTCGGTATCTTGTACGCGACCCAGTGCAGCACTGGCGTTTTCGTTGATGTTCTGCAGGTTGGAGATGGTGCTGGTCAGACGGTTTTGTGCAGCACCGAGGTCAGCACGGCTGGAGTTGATGGTCTGCAGAGCCTTGTCGATGGCGTCCATTGCAGCCTTGGTGCTGGCTTCTGCAGTGGCGCTGTCGGTACCGGTGATAGCGATGGCAGCAGAGTCAACGCTCAGGGTTGCAGCGTCGAAGCCGCTGGCCAGAGTGATGGTGATCTGGTTGGTAGCACCAGTGTTGGAACCGACCTGGAAGGTCATGGTGCCAGCAGTACCGTCGATCAGGTTCTTGCCGTTCAGGTTGGTCGACTTGGCGATACGAGTCAGCTCGTCCGACATCTGACCGAATTCTTTGTTCAGAGCAACGCGGTCTTGAGTACCGTTGGAGTCGTTTCGCGACTGAACAGCCAGTTCACGCATACGCTGCAGAATGTTGGTGGATTCTTGCATCGCGCCTTCAGCGGTCTGGGCGATGGAGATACCGTCGTTGGCGTTTTTGATCGCCATGGTCTGGCCACGGATCTGCGAGGTCATACGGGTAGCGATCTGCAGGCCGGCGGCGTCGTCTTTTGCACTGTTGATTTTCAGGCCGGAAGACAGGCGAGTCATCGAAGTCGACAGAGCGTCGGAAGCGCGGTTCAGGTTTTTCTGAACGTTCAGCGACGTGACGTTAGTGTTTACTGTTAAAGCCATGACGAATTCCTCGTTGGTTGGGTACTGCGGCTTCCGGCCCTGGCAACCGCCGGGTAATGGCCTAGAGAACCTTCGTAATAGTTATCGTCGGCAATGCAAGTTGCTTTAGGGCTTTTTCAAAAATATTTGCCATCACCCGGCCACCTCTTGAGAAACAAGGGCTTAAACCCATCACCAAACGAAAAAATGACGCCAGAAAATTCCCAACCAAAACCGAGTTAGCCCACACCGGGGCACCCCCTCTAATCCGCGAATGCTACCTGCAACCAGTCCACCAACTCATACTCGAGATAATCGGCCAGACCCAGCCAGTCCTGCGCCTCCTGGCACTTGAGCATCAATCCCAGTAGCGCGGCCCAATCCTGCTGCGCCGACGACGGCGCACCATCAACCAGCCCTTGTACCGGGTCGAACAGCTCGATCATCGCCACAGCCGCCTCGACATCCCGCCCCAGACGGAACAGGTCGGCAACGTCCCGGGCATTGTCAAACAAAGGCTCATGTCGACTCATCGGACAAAATCCCCATGGAAGGTCGTACCGGCAATCATCGCGCCGCTGCGACTGGTATTGAAAAATGCAACCTCGGGCTGGCCCTCGATGTAACGCTCCAGCTCACACAGATAGCTACGGAAATTGAGCTGGGTCTTGACTCGCTGCCCGTGACCGTCCAGTACCCAATGCTTGGCGGCATTGAGCTGTGGCCCCAGATCACCGTCCTGCCAGCCGGCGTGAGTGCGATTCATCGGAAACGCGAAGTCCGCACCGAACAGGGTCACTCGCCGAGCGCCCATCTTCACCGCCAGGTCCACTGCCGGGTGAATCACACTGCCACCCGAGTGCAATTGAGCCCGCGGCACCCGCAGACGCATCTGTTCGAAGAGCGGGCTGGTCGAATAGGCGACGTAACGCGGCCCCTGCCAGCCCTCAAGCACCTGCGGGTCGGCCAACGGCATATAGACCAGGGTGGTGCCCTCACTGCCCTGAGACGGCAAATGCCGGGAGGAAATACGCTGATCGATGCTCACCACCAGGTCCGGCTGGATACCGTGCCTGCGCAGCGGCTGATAAGCCGTATCCACGCAGATAAACAGCGGTCGCTGCGGCTGCTCGGCCAAGGATCGCAAGGCTTCGAAGTGCGGTTCCAGACTCGGCCCGGTAGCGATGACGAAGACCTCGCGCCCGGGATCCGTGCCAAACAACTCGGCGACATCCAGGTCCGCCTGGACCCAGGACTCGACGGCAACCAGACGCGCGGCAATATCAGCCGCGTCGGCCGTGAACCGGCGATTGTTGAACGATAAATGGATTTCGCTGATCAGCCGGTCACGGATCTTCGCACTGTAGTCATCCGCCAGTACCAACTCGGCCGGCAGGGCAAAGAACGGCAATTGAATCTCTCGCAGATCTCCGGCATACAACAACTCGACCCGCGGATCAGCCAACCAGCCCTGCTGCTCAAGCAACTGCAGCGACAGCTTGAACACGGCGCCATTGAGGATGTGCACATACAGCCGCGTAAGCTCCGGGCGTGCCAGCAACGCCATCTGCAGATCCCCCAGGCCAGAGCCATACAGGTGCAGAACCGGCGCCTCAGGCAAACTGGCCGCCTGTCTGTGGGCTTCACGAGTGCGGTCATGGCGACTGGTCAGCTGGATACCGCCAATGCTCAGGGTCGAGCCCAGCCCTTCCACCAGTTCAGCCTGCAACGAGGCATCGTCTTCAGCCAGCACCCGCTCCAGCAGCACCGGCCAGCGCTCCCTCATCACCCGGGCGTTGCGTTCAAAGCTGTCGCTCATATTGCCTCGCTTATCACTCGTGCAAAAAAATAGCGCTCAAGATTACACCTTGAGCGCTATGTTTACCGCCGCAAGCAGAGGCTCAGGCGCGATAGATGATCGCCGATCCCCAGGACAACCCGACGCCAAAACCGCTCAAGGCCACGCGCTTCCAGCTGGAGTCGAACATGTGTTTTTCCAGCAGCAGCGGAATGCTCGACGACACGGTATTACCGGTTTCCACCATATCCTTGATGAACTTGTCCGGGTTCCCCTCGAAACGCCGGGCCACGGCGTCGACGATAGCCGCGCTGCCCTGGTGAATGCAGAAGGCATCGATGTCATCAGACTGCAAGCCTGACTCATCCAGCAACTCGTGCAGGTGGGCCGGAACCTTGAGCAGGGCGAAATTGAACACCTGGCGGCCATTCATGAAGAACACGCCATCGGTGACCTTCAGATGCGGAGCACCGGAACCATCAGTACCGAACTTGGCCTTGCCCAACTGCCAGGTGGCCCCCTCCCCCAACCAGGTGGCGGTTGCGGCGTCACCAAACAGCATGGTGGTGTTGCGGTCTTCCGGATCAACGATCTTCGAATAAGGATCGGCGGTGACCAACAGGCCATTCTTCAGCCCAGTGGCCTCCATGAAGCCCTTGATAGCGTAGATGCCGTAGACGTAACCGGAGCAACCCAGGGAAATATCGAACGCCGCTACGGTAGTCGGCAGGCCCAGCTTGTCCTGGACGATCGCCGCGGTATGAGGCAGGCCTTCTTCGTCACCGTTCTGGGTGACCACGATCAACACATCGATGGCTTCGCGCTTGAGCTCAGGGTTACTGGCGAACAAAGCATTGACCGCTTCGACACACAGATCGGAAGTCTCCTGCCCAGCGTCTTTGCGCGGCAGGAAAGCCGAACCGATTTTGCCCAGGATGAACTCTTCATCCTTGGCGAATTTTGCACCTTGTGCGTAATTGTCCACGCCGGCTACAGGCACGTAGCTCGCAATGCTTTTTATGCCAATCATTACGGCTTCCCAATAATAAACAGCTCAATACCCCCGCTCAGTCACTGAGCAGGGGCTGCCGAAAAAAATACAGATATACCTGCCAAACACCGCGGTATCGGGAAGAACCAAGGGCTATCACTGGACCTGTCACGCAGGGCTGGCGCCATCTTCCCGGGCAACACAATACAGTGAAGATGCGCGTTATGACTCACAGGTCACGCTATTTTGCCGAATCCGCCACACAAAGGCCTATTCGACCAATGCCCAGTCCAGCGCAGTGCCACGCTTGAGCGGCTGACGCGCACGACGGCCAAGCAGCGTATCGTAGTGTTTGGGGGCCAGCCCCAGCCCAGGGCGGATTGCCCGCACATTGTCCGCACTGAACAGCTCTCCAGCCTGCATGTCCCGAGTGACATATAGCGACCGACGGTAAACCAGAGACTTGCTTTCAGCCTGGGTGGCGCCATAGCGTACCTGCCCCATGGCCTGCCAGGCGCGCTCGGTTTCCAGCACCAGGCTGGCCAGTTCCGCAGGCTCCAGGGAGAAGCTGGCGTCGACCCCGCCAGCGGCGCGATCCAGGGTGAAGTGTTTCTCGACCACCGTAGCACCCAGCGCCACCGCCGCCACGGACACCCCGACGCCCATGCTGTGATCGGACAACCCCACTTCACAGCCGAACAGTTCCCGCAGATGGGGAATGGTCAACAGATTGCTGTTCTCTGGCGACGCCGGGTAAGTACTGGTGCACTTGAGCAGCACCAGGTCACGGCAACCCGCTTCCCGGGCAGCACGGACACTTTCGTCCAACTCGGCAATGCTGGCCATGCCGGTGGAGATGATCAGCGGCTTGCCGGTAGCGGCTACTCGGCGAATCAGCGGCAGGTCGGTGTTTTCAAAGCTGGCGATCTTGTAGGCAGGAACATCCAGGCTTTCAAGAAAATCCACCGCGCTTTCATCAAACGGCGTGGAAAACGCCAGCATGCCCAGTTCTCGCGCCCGGGCGAAGATCGGCTCGTGCCACTCCCAGGGCGTATGGGCACGCTGGTACAGGTCGTACAGCGATGAACCGGCCCAGAGGCTGTCCGGATCCTTGATGAAAAACTCCCCTTGATCCAGGTCCAGGGTCATGGTGTCGGCGGTGTAGGTCTGCAACTTCAGAGCATGGGCACCGGCCCTGGCTGCGGCCTCGACAATCTGCAGGGCCACATCCAGCGACTGATTATGGTTGCCGCTCATCTCGGCGATGATCAACGGCGCATGGCCGGCGCCGACATGGCGCGAACCGATCTTGAAGCTAGTCATCCAGATGTTCCTTCAATACTCGGGTGAATTCGCAGGTGCCCTGGTGATAGCCGGCCCGGCGAAACAATGTCAGCGAAACCTGATTCTCTGCCATGACCTGGGCCCGCAAGCGCTGTGTATCAGGCCAGTGGCGCAGCAGGCAAGCCTCGCCCTGCTCCAGCAGGGCTTGCCCCCAGCCAAACCCGAAACGTCCGGCAAACAGGTAGATCGACACTTGGACGTCCCCTTGTTCCCGGTCATAGCGCAGCATTCCCAGTGGACCATCAGGCAACTCAGCGATCAGCAACAAGCGCTGCGGGTCATGCAAACAGGCCTTAAGCCACTGCACATGGCTCGACCAATCGATTACCCCAGACTGCTGGGACCAACGCCTGACCGAATCGCCATTGCGCCCCTCGAACAGCAGCTGGGCATCGTCAAGGGTTGCCGGACGCAGGCACAGTGCCGCGGTGAACAACGCTGCCGCCACCCGCTGCGCGCCCAGACCATCGACCAGTTCGCGGCCCCGGGCGGCCAGGCTGTGGCGCAACCCCGGGTTGCCCAGCAGGAGTTGCAAGGCGTGGCGCATCTGTTCGACGTCCACCCGCTCACAGGGCCCCAGGTACACGTGAGCTCCTGCTTCGGCCAGCAACCGGGCATTGGCCTCCTGATTGCCGGCCACGGTAATGCACAGGGTGGGCACGCCCAGTACCGCTCGCTCCCAACTGGTACCGCCGCCGGCACCCAGGCACAGATCGGCTTGCGCCAGCAGCCCGGCGAAATCGCTCACGTAGCTGTGCAAGTGCCAGTTCGGCCGGTCTGCGGCCAGCACCTGCATGGCCTGCCAGTGCGGATTGCCACTGCCGGCGACAAAATCCACCTGCAACTCACCCAGGTCAGCCAACGCCAACATGGCCTTGTGGGTCTGGCCGGCGGCATCGAAACCACCGAAATTCACCAGCAGGCGCTGCGCCAGTGGCCGAATCAGGATCGGCGGGCGACGAAACTCTTCACGCAGCAGGGCAAAGCGCGGCCCGAACAAGGTTCGACAACCGGGGCCATACAACCCGGCATACGCCTCGGCCGAACCGCTGAAGTTCTGGTCCAGCAACAACTCCACCGCGTGCCGGCGGTTGGCCAGATCATCGATCGCGGCGATCCGTGGCGCAAACTGGCGTGCAGCGCTCTGCCACTGATGGTCAAGGCCGTAATGATCCACCAGCACCCAATCGAAGGTCGGTTGATCAACCAGGGCCTCCCGCAGCGCGGCGATATCTGCCTGCCAGGGCAAGGGCGCCTCAATGCCCAACTGCGGGCGCTCAGCGGCGTAGCGCTCAGGCAGCTCAAAGGTCTGAAAACCATCGTCGTGCAGGGCCGCCAGACGATGGCCGGGCAAGCGTCGACAGGCAAATGCGACATCGGCACCTTGTCGGCGCAGCACCTGAGCCAGGCTCAGACAACGAGCCACGTGACCACTGCCGATAGTCGGCGAAGCGTCGGCCCGGATCAGCACCCTCACTCCAGCTCCCCTCCGGCCTTGAGCGCGGCGTACAGGTATTCAGCCCGGCGCCAATCCTCTTCGGTGTCGATATCCTGCACCAGGTGACGCGGCAGGATCACCGGCAGGCTGCCAGACGAAAACAAGGCCTCGCCATCCAGCCAGGCCCGGCTTCGGCCCCAATAGAATTGCGCCGCATCCTGATAGGCCACGGGCAAATCCTGCGAGCGAACATGACGAAACTCGGGATACAGAGCGCCCAGGGCCCCCTGCTCGTCGAGCGTCAGCGCCCGCTGCACGGGAAACCCGAAACTGCACACCGAAAAGGCGAACGACTTGTCCGGGCGCTGCTCGAGCAACTCCAGCCCCTGGCGCAGAAAACGCAGCTGCAACAAGGGCGCAGTGGCGTAGATGCAACAGGCATATTCGAATGGCTGCCCCTGCCCCTGCAAAGCTTGCAAGGCATGCTCAATGACCGCCGCGGTGCCGGCGAAATCATCCGCCAGGGCCTGTGGCCGGACAAAGGGCACTTCTGCGCCACAGGCAACCGCCAGCTCAGAAATCCCGGGGTCGTCGGTACTCACCACCACCCGCTGGAACAGCCCGGAGCTCAGCGCCTTATCGATGGAACGGGCAAGCATGGGCACGCCATCGAAGGGTTTGAGGTTCTTGCCTGGGATCCGCTTGCTGCCACCACGGGCGGGGATAATCGCGATCGCACTCATGGCCGCTACCGCCCCTGAATCCAGTGCTGCAATTGCTGGACAACGTAATCCTGCTGCGTCTCACTCAGTTCGGGATACATCGGCAAGCTGATGGCCTGTGCGTAATAGTCTTCAGCCTCGGGAAAATCACCCTCAGCGAAACCCAGCTCCCGATAGTAGGGTTGCAGGTGCACCGGAATGTAATGCAGGTTGACCCCGATACCCGCCTTGCGCAGCCCCTCGAAAACTTCACGGTGCGAGTGCTTGATGCGCTGGAGTTGCAAACGCACGACATACAGGTGCCAGGCCGACTGCGCATCAGGCTGCGCCTGGGGCAAGGTCAACGGCAGGTCCTGCAACAGCCGCTGATAGCGGGCCACCAGATAACGCCGGCGCTGCACAAAGCCTTGCAGCTTGTTCAGCTGTGAGCGTCCAAGCGCCGCCTGAAGGTCGGTCATGCGGTAGTTGAAGCCCAATTCGACCTGCTGGTAGTACCAGGGACCATGGCTGTCGCCCACCATCTGCGCCGGGTCGCGGGTCATGCCGTGGCTGCGCAGGCGACGCAAATGCTCGGCCAGTTCCGGGCGATTGGTCATGACCATCCCGCCTTCGGCACTGGTGATGATTTTCACCGGGTGAAAGCTGAACACCGTCATCGCCGCGAACTCGCCACAGCCGACCGGACGCCCGGCATAGGCAGCCCCCACCGCGTGGGAGGCATCCTCGATCAGGGTGAAGGCATAGCGCTCGGCCAGCTCCGCCAGACGTCGCATATCACAGCTCTGCCCTGAGAAAGCCACCGCAATCACTACCTTAGGCAACGTCCCGCTTGCTTCGGCCGCTTGCAGCTTGAGGGCCAGAACCTCGACATCGAGATTCCAGGTCCGCGGGTCGATGTCGACAAAATCCACATCAGCGCCACAGTAGCGACCACAGTTGGCCGACGCCAGGAACGTATTGGGCGTGGTCCATAAGCGATCGCCAGGCCCCAAGCCCGCTGCCAGACAGGCAATATGCAAGGCTGCGGTGGCGTTGCATACCGCCACGCCATGGTCCGCCTCGCAAGCGGCTGCCATTGCCTGCTCGAAAGCCTCGATCGCCGGCCCCTGGGTCAACCAGTCGGACTGCAAAACCCCCAGTACGGCATCGATATCCGCCTGGTCAAGGCTTTGTCGCCCATAAGGAATCATCGCGCTATCCCGGTATGCAGCTCAACGAGCTGCCCCACCGACAGAAAGTCTGGATTGGTATCGGAGCGATACTCGAAATCCTCGGCCACCGAAACACCCTTCTCACCCGTCCCGTCCACAGCAAAATCGACGTTCACGCTGGTAAAGCGAATCGAGGGCTGGATCGTGTAGTGATCGTCGAACTCCAAGGTCATGCGCGCATCATCCAGAGGCACCATCAATTCATGGAGCTTCTCGCCCGGACGAATGCCCACCTGCTTATGCGGTAAGTGCGCGGCCATGCCCAAGGCCAGGTCGACAATGCGGATCGACGGAATCTTCGGCACGAAAATCTCTCCGCCGTGCATCCGCGCAAAGCTGTCCAGAACAAATTGCACCCCATGATCCAGGGTGATCCAGAAGCGCGTCATGCGCTCATCGGTAATCGGCAGTTCCTGTGCCCCTTGAGCGATCAGCTGGCTGAAGAACGGCACCACCGAACCTCGGGAACCTGCAACATTGCCGTAGCGCACCACGGCAAACCGGGAGGCCTGCTCACCGGCGATGTTGTTCGCCGCCACGAACAACTTGTCCGACAGCAACTTGGTCGCGCCATACAGATTGATCGGGCTTGCAGCCTTGTCGGTGGACAAGGCGACAACTTTTTGCACCCCGTTGTCGATGGCCGCAGCAATGATGTTTTCAGCACCGTTGACGTTGGTGCGAATGCATTCCGTGGGGTTGTATTCAGCCGCCGGCACCTGCTTCAGGGCCGCGGCATGCACCACGTAGTCGATGCCGCGCATGGCCTGGCGCAAGCGCTCGGCATCGCGAACATCACCAAGGAAGTAACGCATGCAGGGCGCATTGAAGGTCTGCTGCATTTCGTATTGCTTGAGCTCGTCGCGGGAAAACACCACGACCCGCTTGGGTTGGTACTGTTCCAGCAGGCGTCGAATGAAGCTGCGGCCAAAGGAACCGGTGCCACCGGAAATGAAAATCGACTTGCCGTTGAACATGACTGAATCCTTATCCGAGCAACTGATCCCAGTTCACCGCGTCAGCAACGCCCAGGGCAAAGCCCTTGCCGCTCAATGCCAGGTTCTGGTTATAGGCAATATCCTGGGCAAAGCGCGCCGCCCACTTGTCTTGAAGGGCAGCAACTGCCTGTGACTGCTGTGCCAAAGTCCCCGGGTGCTGCACCTGGGCCTGAGGAGTCAATACCGTAAGGTAGCCGGCATCGGCGACTTTCAGGCACAGGTCGACATCGGCGAAGGCCTGATCGAAATGCTCTTCGTCCAATCCACCCACCGCTTCGAACAGCGCCTTGGCAATCATCAGGCAGGCACCGGACACCGCTGAGTAGTTCTTCTCCACCCACAGGCTGTTCATGTAGCCCGCAGCGTCCTTGGCCTCGCCAGCGAAGGCCGCACCCAGGTGGCCGTCGAAACCCAGGATCAGTCCGGCCTGAGTGGTCACGCCCCTTTCGTTCACCAGCTTGGCGCCGACAACCCCGACCTCAGGACGTTGGGCCTGGTTGAGCAGGCTCTCGATCCAGTTGGCGTTGACCACTTCACCATCGGCCGAGAGCAGCACCAGGAACTCGCCCCGCGCCTCCCGGCACGCCATGTTGTGCAAGGCCGAAGCACTCAGACGCTGGCCGCTGCGCAACACACGGATACGCTCGCTGCGCCCTTCCAGGCTGGCCAGCCAGCTGTCGAGCTCGGCGCTCTGGCTGTGGTTCTCGGCAATCAGCACTTCATACCGCTGGTAGCGAGTACGCTGCAGCACGCTGACCAGGCAGCGTTGCAACTCGACGAAGTTGTCCTGGCTCGGCAGGATGATCGACACCAGCGGCCGCTCGGCGTGCTGATACTCGATCTGGTAGGTACCCGGCCGTGACGAACTGACCTGGGCGCGATAGCCCCGCGCCGCCAGATGGCGGGTCAGCACCTGACGCTCTTCAGCGCTGGATTCGTCTCCCGGAGCGCGGCAGATCAACAACGGCTCGGCCAGATGCGCCAGGCCGCCAAGGCCGCCTTCCTGGATCAGCTTCAACAGCACATCGAACTCCAGCGCCTGCTTGAGATCGCTGGAGAAACCACCGACCTGCAACAATGCCTCGCGCTGCAGCAACCAGTGGCGGGCCATCAGTGACGGGGCGCTTTGCAACTGGTCCAGATTGACCCCAGGCCGGAACACCGGGCTCAAGGTGAAATCACTGCGGCGCTGGACCTCATCCATGGCCACTGCGCGAATGCCTTCGGCGCCCAGCAGCTCCAGGCTTGCCCGCAGCAGACCGCTGGCGGTGAACTGATCACCTGCCTCGACCAACAACACCCAGTCGGCGCTGGACTGCGTGAGCGCTTGGTTGAGTCGTTCGCTGTAGTTGTTTTCAGTCACCTTGACGAAGTGCAGGGTGTCCTGGGCAGTGGTAGTGGCCGGCAAATCGCCAGTGGTCAACACCACCAGCTTGAAGGCCTTGAAATGGCTGGTGACCAGGCTGTCGAAGGTCGCTTGCAACTTGACCATGTCGGCGTCGAGGTCGAGCAACAGGATCTGCACCTGAGGGCCGCCGCCGTGGCGCGCCAGGTGAGCATTGATGGCATTCAACTGCGCCGGTGCCGGCGAACGCGCCTCCAGCCAGCTGAGCAGACGTCCCGACTCGGTGCCGTTGAACAGCGCACGACTGTCCGGCCCTGGCACCGAATCCAGCCGCTCGGCCCAGACCTGCAGCTTGCGCGCCTCCTCCGGCTCGTCGCTGTCCTGCATCGACTCGGCCAGGCGCTTGACCACCTGGCGGTTGAACAGGTTCAGGGTCAAGGCTTCCCACAAGCGACTGCGCACGGTCTGCACGGTGTCGTTGGGATGCACGCGCATCAGTTCTTCCTGGCGCAACAGTACGCCTTCCAGTTCATTGAGCTGGACCCGGCCCGCCGGCATGGCGTGCATGAGGAATTCGAACTGGGTCAAAAGATCGAACATCGGCTTGTTGTAGAACGGCATTTCGACAAACTGCTCGGGACCGAAGGAACGTACCGGCTCGTCCCCCACCGCGACCCAGGCCGAACGGAAAATCATCGTACCCCTGAGGGAGCGTCCGGCAAGCAGGCACTCGGCCATGGCCGCGAAACTGTCCAGGGCAATCTGCTTCACCTGCTGCGGATCCCGTCCACTGAAACCGCTGGGCAGCGCCGCGAGAAACTCGGCAAAGTCCTCACGCTGCTGCACCGACAGGGCGTCCTTGAACGTCAGCACGGTCAAGACATTGGTGTTGTGCTCGGAAGCGCCGTAATTGACCTCGCGCACGGCATAGGGAATCGGCAGAATCCGTGCCTTGGCGCAGGCCAGAAGGTAGAAGCTGTGGCCAATTTCCTGCCACTCGAAACTCACTCCTGGTGGCAACTGGTTGTACCACTGGTGCAACAGATCGGTACGCGTCACCCCATAGAACGGTGGCAGAAACTGCCCCATGAAGTTCATGACCCGATCCTGGGGATCAGCGGACGCATAATCTTCGATGACCCGGCAGTCACGGCGGTAATAGTTGGTTTCCGAAGCCCGGGCCAGGTACATCATCCCGTAGCCATGACACAGCCCGTAGTCCGGGTGGGCTTCGAGAAACTCCACCGATGCGGTGAGCGCGTCATGGATCAGGAAGTCGTCATCGGCGGCAAACGCCATGTAGGGCGTGGTGACCAGGTTCACACCGTAAGTCAGCTTGTCCTGCAGGCCCTTGTAGGTGAACTGGGGCAGATGCCGGTAGTCGACCTGGGGATAGCGCTCAGCCAGGGACTCATCCGCTTCCAGCGATGAGTCCAGGACCAGGATCGAGCAGGGGTAGGTGCTGTAGTACTGCAAGGTGCGTTGCAGAAACGCCTTGCGGTTGTGGGTCATCACCACCAGGGTGAAGCGTTCGCTCATTGGCGCTGCGTTACTGTTCATTGCTTTGTCTTCAACCCACATATGCCCTTCCCCAGCACCGGCCAACCGTCCGGAACCTGCAACCATTGATGTTTAACGAACCCGACGCAGGTAACCGTCCGGCGCTACGGTGATCAGCAGCTTGTTCTGCATCTGGTAGTCGATCTCGAAATCACGGTTCTCCTCCAGATAAGCCCAGACCGCAGTTTTCGGGTTATCGCCCGGCCCCCAGGGACGATCCGGGAAGAAGGCCGGCGGCATGTCCTCGACCACGGTGTCCATGACCACGCAGTAGCTGTCGACCGAGACCAGCGGCGCATACAGGCGCAGCTCTTCAAGCACGTGCTCGTGGGTGTGATTGGAGTCCAGGACCAGAATCACTTTCTTGCCCGCGGCCGCGGCCCGTACCTGCTCGGCGATGGCCGGATCGATGCTCGAACCTTCGATCATGCGGATGCGCTTGCTCATCGGATGCTGCTCGATGGCTTCGCGGTTGTGCGGACGGATATCCAGGTCGATACCCAGCACTTCGCCATGGCCCTGCAACTCCAGCAGCGAGGCGTAGTAGATGATCGAACCGCCGTGGGCGATACCGCATTCGATCACCAGGTCCGGCTTGACCCGCCAGATGATCTCCTGCATGGCCATCATGTCCTGGGGCAGCTGAATGATCGGCCGGCCCATCCAGGAAAAGTGATAGCTGTACTTGTGGCCAGCGGACTCGTTGAAAAACTCACGGGCCAGGCCCTTGAGTTTTTCATCCTGGCCCTGGGCACTGATCTGCGCCTGGCATTCTTCTTCAAAAGCTTGGATGACGCTTTTCTCGGTCATGTTCGATTCTCAATGACAAATTAGCTGAATGAAGCGCTATCGACGGCGTGATAGACGTAACGGCCATCGGTCATGCGCTTGATTTCTTCGAGGTAGTTGGAGTTCATCACGAACAGGTTGGCGCCCACGGGCAACGCCTCCATGGCTTCTTGCGGTGATGACACCCGCATGCCGCTCAGCGGCAAGTAACGGCCCTGCTTGGCCGGATTGATATCCACGACTTGATCCACCGCCACGCCGGCCCGTTGCAGGAACAGCGAATAGATCACGCCCTTGGAAGAAGCGCCCCAGATCCCGGCAGCGGTTTGCGGCGCCGACTGGATGATGCGTTTGGCGCACTCGATGCTAGCGGTGAAATCCGCCGGCATCTGCAGCGGCCGGACCGGTGCCGGCAACGCCGACTGCAAGCTGCCCAGGTCCGCCACCACGTACAGGTATTGACCGCCAAACAGATGCCCGGCCTCATGCACGGTGCCGAACATGCGCTGCAGGTCTTCGAGACGAAAGTAATTGACGTGCTCATAGAACACGTCGAACCAGGCGCGATGCTCGAGGATCCAGTCGAAACACGGCACTTCGATATAGATCTGCCCGCCTTGGTTGGCATCGGCGATCTCCGCCAGAAAGGCCTGCGGATCGGCGATATGCTCCAGCACATGGCGCAGTACGATAGCCTCGGCAGCCAGCCCCAGGCCGCGGGTAAAAGGCGCCTTGATCACCTCGGGGTTGGTCCCCTCGTAGGCCGGGTCGATCCCGGTGACGGCGTAGCCCTCGGTGCGCAACAGTTCGAGGAAATAGCCCTTGCCGCAACCCACCTCGATCAGCTCGCGCCCCTTGAAGTGCCGGGCAATGATGCCCTCCACATCCTTCAGGTGCCGCTGGAACTGCGCCGAGTGCGCCTGCTCGTTCTGATAGTCGCTGTCGTAGCTGAGCTTGTCGGCATCGAAGGCCTGATTGAAGATCAGCCCGCTTTGCAGGTCCTGCACCAGCACGATATCCGCAGACGCCGAAGCGCGAGCACTCTGGGCATCGGCGAAGGTGCGGTTCTGCAGCACCGGCAAGTCGGCGACCCGATACAACTCATGCGCCATGTTCGGCTCCTGTTATTTGCTCCAGGCGCTGGTTCAAGCCCCAGAAAGCCATGGGTTCGTAGTCCGGGTACGGGTAATGCCCCAGGTTCAGGCGGATCGATGCTGCGCGCTGGGCGATACGCTGTTCCACCAGGGCGCGCACGGATATCGGCTGGCCACTGGAGCAATTGACCACCCCGGAAAACCCTCGCTGACCGAGCAGCGCAGCCAGGTATCCAGCCGCCTCCTCGATGCCCAGGTAATCCCGCAGTTGTTCGCCGCCCGACATATTGAAAACTTCGTCACCGCTATCGATCGCTCGATCCAGCGCCGCCAGCAAGCTCTTGGGGTTCTGTCCCGGGCCATGCAGGTAGAACAGCCGTGCCCACTGCAAACTGAAGGGCAACTGCTGCTGCAGGGCTTGTAGAAACAGATGCAGGCTGTGCTTGGCCAATCCGTAGGGATTGCTCGGGCGAGCCTCGACCTCTTCACTCAAAGGCCCGCTCTGCATGCCGTACTCGAAGCAGGTGCCGGTGACCAGCACCTGAGTCACCCCCGCCTCGACCACGGCCTTGATCAAGCGGTAATCCGCCATCAGGTTGTGCTCAAGGTGAAATAGCGCCTGATAGTTGGGCAGCCCGGGCCAGGCCAGATGCGCCAGCGCATCGACCCCGTCCACCAGCGCCGCAACATCGAGTTGTGGGGCGTGCACATCCAGCGCCCTGAACTCCACCGCATCGAACCAAGGCATCTGCCGTGCCTTGTCGGCATCCCGGGCCACCGCGCGCACCCGGCAACCCCGAGCCAGCAAGGCCGCGACCAGATGCTGGCCGACAAAGCCGGTGGCGCCAGTGACCAGCACCTGCATGCCGTTCACAGCAGTTTCAACTCAGGCACGGCGATCACGAAACGCCCGCCCCATTGCCGAACCTGGGCCAGTTGCTCACTGACTTCGGTCAGCAGGTTCCAAGGCAGCACCAGCACATAGTCCGGGCGTTCCTGATCGATGCGCTCCGGAGCCACCACTGGAATCCGGCTGCCAGGCAAGAACTTGCCTTGCTTGTGCGGGCTGGCATCTGCGACCCAGGCCAACAGGTCGCTCTTGACCCCGGCGTAGTTGAGCAAGGTATTGCCCTTGGCCGCAGCCCCATAACCCACTACCCGCTTGCCCTCGGCCTTGGCCTTGAGCAGGAAGCGCAGCAGTTCATGCTTGATCTGCAGCGCTGCCGGAGCCAGGCTCCGGTAGTACTCGGGAGTCGTGACCCCGGCCTCCTGCTCCAACCGCAATTGACTCGCCACGCGGTCCTGCAGAGGGTGGTGCGAACCATCAATACGCTGCACGAACACCCGCAGCGAACCGCCGTGGGTCGGCAAGGTCTCGACGTCAAAGACTTGCAGGCCGTTGCGTTGGCACAAGCCCTGGACGGCGGTCAGCGACAGGTAGGAATAGTGTTCGTGGTACAGGGTGTCGAACTGCTGCCCGGCCATCAGGCTCAGCAACTGCGGAAACTCGAACGTCGCCACGCCCGTTGGCTTGAGCAAGGTGGCAAAGCCGCAAAGGAAATCGTTGATATCCGGCACATGGGCCAGCACATTGTTGGCCGCCATCAGGTCGGCGCCCCAACCCTCCTCCAGCAGTTGCTCGGCGGTATCACGACCGAAGAACGACTCGCGGATCTGCAGCCCTTTGTCACGGGCGGCCTGGGCGGTACTGCGGGTCGGCTCGACCCCCAGGCAAGGAATGCCGCGCTGGGCCACATACTGCAGCAGGTAGCCGTCGTTCGCCGCGACTTCCACCACCCGGCTCCGGGCATCGAGTTCGAAACGCTCGACCATCTGCGCCACATAGCCCTGGGCATGCTTGAGCCAGGTACTGGAGAACGAACTGAAATAGGCGTAGTCGGCGTCGAACAGATGATCGGCGCGGGTGTAGTCCTCGGTCTGCACCAGCCAGCATTGCTGGCAGACCTGGACCTTCAGTGGCACCCACTGCTCGGCCTGGTCCAGTTGCTCGGCCCGCAGGTAGGCGTTGGAGGGCGGTGAGGTGCCCAGGTCGATCAGAGGCAGGCTCAGGCAAGCGCCACAACCGCGGCAATTCATAGTTTCACTCCAGCGAATGCGGGATCGAGCAAGGGATGGCTGGCATCCCGGCTCGACAGATTATTGACAGGCAACGGCCAATCGATCGCCAGCCGCGGGTCCAGCACCGACAGCCCGGCCTCATGCTCCGGTGCATAGTCGGCGCTGTGCAGATACAGCAATTCGGCATCGTCGCTCAGGGTCTGGAAGCCATGGGCAAAACCCGCCGGCAACAACAGGCTGCGACCGTCACCGGCCCGCAGGTGTTCAGCGTGCCATTGCAGGAACGTCGACGACTCGGGACGCAGGTCCACCGCCACATCCCAGACTTCGCCGCGCAGGCAGGTGATGAGCTTGGCTTCGGGCTGCGCCGCAGTCTGGTAGTGCAAGCCGCGCACGCTGCCGCGCTCGCGGGTGCAGGAGTGATTGATCTGGCGGATATGAAAAGGTTGGCCGAACGCGCTCAGGCTACCCTCGCAGAACAGCCGGGAAAAATGCCCGCGCTGATCCTCGAAGCGTTTGTGACGAACCTCGAACAAGCCCTCCAGCGGCAGGGCCAGGACCTGGAACTCGCTCACAGCGCCCCCCGATACAGGTTCAACTGCCCCAGGGTCACGGCGCGCATGTCCGCACCGCTCTTCCAGGCCAGGTGCCAGTCGAGGGTCTGCGCCAGACATTGCTCCAGGGTCCAACGGGGTTTCCAGCCAAGCAACTGGCGGGCGCGACTGCTGTCCAGACGCAACAGGCCGGCCTCATGCAATTCACTGGGCTCGATCCGCAGGCCAGGGGCTTCAGGCCACTGCCCGGCCAACAACTCCACCACCTCACCAACGCTGCACATGTCTTGCTCGCCGGGACCGAAGTTCCAGGCACCGGCGTATTGCGGACCTTGCTGGTACAAGCCAGCGGCCAGCTGCAGGTAGCCGGCCAGGGGTTCCAGGGCGTGCTGCCAGGGGCGGACCGCCTGGGGATAACGCAAGGTCACCGGCTCGTCGTCCGACCAGGCCTTGAGCACATCGGGAATCAGCCGCTCGGGGGCGAAATCGCCGCCACCGAGGACATTGCCGGCCCGTGCCGTGGCCAGGGCCAGGCCATGTTCGGCATAACGCTCGGCAGCAAAGAAAGAGGATGCATAGGACTGCGCCAGCAGCTCGCAACAGGCTTTGCTGCTGCTATAGGGATCATGCCCGCCCAGGGGCTCGTTCTCCCGATAGGGCCACAGCCACTCCTGATTGGCGTAGACCTTGTCGGTGGTCACCAGGACGCAGGCGCGCACCCCGCCCACCTGGCGGATCGCTTCCAGCAGATTCAGGGTGCCCATGACATTGCTTGAGTAGGTCCCCAGCGGATCTCGATAGGCCTCACGCACCAACGGCTGAGCCGCCAGGTGCAAGACGATTTCCGGCTCCACCTGGGCAATCAGCTCCAGCAGGCTGCCCAGGTCGCGCAGGTCACCGCGATGGTCATTGATGCCTTCGGCCACCCGGGCCAGTTCGAACAGGCTTGGCTCGGTCCCCGGGTCCAGGGCAAAGCCACTGACCTCGGCCCCCAGGCTCTGCAACCAGAGGCTCAGCCAACTGCCCTTGAAACCGGTGTGACCGGTCAACAGCACACGCTTGCCGCTCCAGAACTCCGGACTCAGTCCCATTGCTTCCACGGGGCCTCCCCGCTTTGCCAGAGCTGCTCCAGGTGGTTCTTGTCCCGCAGGGTGTCCATCGGCTGCCAGAACCCGCTGTGCTCGTAGGAGCGCAGTTGCTGGTTCTCGGCCAGTTGTATCAGCGGTTCGGCTTCCCAGGTGGTGCTGTCGCCATCGATGTAGGACAACACCTTGGGCGAGAGCACGAAGAACCCGCCGTTGATCCAGCCACCGTCGCCACGAGGTTTTTCGGTGAACCCCAGGACCCGATCACCATCGCGCTCCAGGGCACCATAGCGGCCTGGCGGCTGCACGGCAGTTACCGTGGCCAGCTTGCCGTGGGCCTTATGGAAATCCACCAAGGCACCGATGTTCAAGTCGGATACGCCATCGCCGTAGGTAAAGCAGAACGCCTCTTCATCCTGCAGGTAGCGCCCGGCCCGGCGCAGACGCCCACCGGTCATGGTTTCCTCGCCGGTGTCGATCAGCGTCACGCTCCAGGGCTCGCTGTAATTCTGATGCACGTCCATGCGGTTGTTGCGCATGTCGAAGGTCACATCCGAGGTGTGCAGGAAGTAGTTGGCGAAGAAGTCCTTGATCGCGTAGCCCTTGTAGCCCAGGCAAATCACGAAGTCATGAATCCCGTGGGCTGAATACTGCTTCATGATGTGCCAAAGAATTGGCTTGCCACCGATCTCGATCATGGGCTTGGGCTTGAGGTGAGACTCTTCGCTGATTCGCGTCCCCAGCCCACCTGCCAGAATTACTGCCTTCATTGCGGTCCTCTTGCTCTTCGTGGGCTGAACCAGCCCTCTTGAGGCCTGGCATAACGCCAGACGCAGATCATTCATTCGCAGCCAACGGCTACCTGGCACCGCGCTGCGGTGAGGGTTTTATGGCGATATGCAGAGGACTTGCAGGAAGTGCGCCAATTACGCGAGCAGCACTTGGGGCGCAGCAGAAGACGCTGCACACAACCGCCCCGACAGGGCGGCCATGGGCAAACCCGGCTCGTGATGGGGGGCGATCACGAGCCCTGGGCCGATCAATCCGGCAACCAGCCCCACAGCCAGTGCCGCAGGTTGTCGTTGCGCAGCATGAAGTCACGACGCACCGCCTCGCGCAGCTCATCCCCCATGCGATAGCTCGCAGCCGGGTCGGACAGGTGCATGCGGATCGCCTGCAACCATTCTTCAGTGCTGTTGCTGCGGACCTTGGTGCACGGCAGGAAACCGCGATAGGCCTCGGTATCGGTGCAGATCACCGGGTAACCGCAGGCCCCATATTCCAAGAGCCGCAGGTTGCTCTTGCAGTCGTTGAAGATATGGAACTCCAGGGGCGCCAGCGCCAGATCCAGGTTCAGGCTGGCCAGCTTGAACGGATAACTCTGCAGGTTGGTCACCGAATGAAACTCATGTACGTAGGGACGCAAGGCATCGGGGCACATGCCGAAGAACACCCACTCGACCTCACTGGCCAGCTCGCGCACTACCTCGGCGATGATCTCCAAGTCTCCGGTATGGCTGGTGCCTCCGCCCCATCCCACCCTGGGCTTGCTGGAGGTGCCACGGCGACTGGTCAAGTTCGCCCAAGGCTCCAGCGCCAGCATGTTAGGCACCACGCGAATGTCACTGTGCATACTCGACAAGGCATCGGCCAGAGGCTGGGTGGTCACCACCACGCGATCACACAGGGCTATCCCCTCGCGCAGCATCTGCTCGGTGTTCACCGGCTTGTTACGGGCGTGAGTGTTTTTCTTCGGCGCACTGACGATGTAGTCATCGAGCTCGAAGACCCGCAACGCGCTGGAGTACTTTTTCATGCGCAGAATATCGGCAGCCGCACCATCGCTGTATCGGCACTGCAAGATAATGGTATCGGGGGACAGGCGCTCGATCTCTGCCGTGGACGGCGATTCGTAGGCCACTCGGGCAATCACCCGGCCGGCCTGCTCAAGCGCACTCAAGGGCCCCGTCACCCGGTAATGCCCGACCGCAGAGCTGTTGACCGGCAAGCCAAGGATCAACGGCAAGGCGCGACTGCAGAACGGATTCCAGTTGTTGCGCAGAGAGGGCTCCAGACTGAAGCTGGAGTACCCCAGGCTCAGGGCGGGGTTGTAGGCTGGATCGCGAGCGATCTTCGGCATCCACTGGCGGTAGAAACTCTCCTGCTCAGCCTCCAGCGCCTGTTGCTGGCCAAGCTTCTCGCAGACCGCTGCCGCTGGCGTCAACATCAAGGTCGCGTGAGGCGTCCAGACCACCAGATAGCCGTTACTGTCGACCCGCAGACACAAGTCGGACTCCCCCAGGTCGGCACTGGAGAAGCGCTCATCCAGACCACCGAGGCTGTCGAAAACCTCCTTGCGCACCATCAGGCAATCGCCACTGACCGAACTCCAGTTCTGCACCACCTGCAGCCGCTGCATGTAGCCGCGAGCCCCCATCGCCTCGCCGACAAAAGGCGAACCCACCGGCCCCGCCATACCCAACACCTGCCCGGCGTGAAGGATCGAACTGTCGGTAGCCAGAATCCGTGCACCAACCACCCCCACCTCCGGACGCTGGGCTTGATTGAGCAACTCGTCCAGCCAGTCAGCGGTACAGATCAACGCACGAGGATTGAGCAGCAACAGATAGTCACCACGGGCCTGCAACGCAGCGCGGTTGATGAGCACCATCTTGTTGATCAGCCCAGCACCCGGCAACACCCGCAGCATCGCCCCACCCAACTGCGCCATGGCCGCCAGCCAATCAGCCATGGCCGGATCTCGGCTGCCGGCATCCACCAGCAGAATCTCGTAGTGGTTGTAGGCCGTTTGCTCAATCAGGCTTTCAACGCAGCGTTGCAGTGCCGGCAACGAATCCCCACACGGGACAATGATCGACACCAGCGGCCGCCCCTCATGCAGGTAGTCGATACGGTTGAGCAACGGCAAATCATCGTGCCGAATCCGCTGCCCCACGCCGATGCGCTGCAGATGCGCGGCTACCAGCCCTTCGCTGGCCTCGATCACCTGTGACCGCGACAGCCACTGGGCGAAGCTGAACTCGGACTCCACCTGAATATCGGCAATATGCTCGATGGTCTGCGGGCCCGCCCCCTCCACCAGGCGCCACAGCAGATCCTGGGGAGCCAGCTCGCCTCGGGCCGGGTCGAACCCACCCTCGGCCATGAAGCGCTCGCGGGAAAAGGCCAGGACTCGACCGACATAGGGGTAGGCCCGCATCAGGTCGAGATTGAAGTCGGGCTTGAACACCGGCTCCGACGACTCCCCGTCCAGCAGCGCACCTTCATCGCTGTAGGCGCAGAGCATAAGCGGGGTATTGGCAATCCGTTCAGCGAGCACCAGCAGCGCCGACTCCGGCAGACGGTCGCCGGCCTGCAGCAGATAGAACCAGTCACAACCTTCCAACTGAGGCACCAGCTCATTGAGCTGCTGCACCCAGTCGGCTCTCAATGGCTGACGCAAGACCCGCTCCCCCGCCTCACACTCGGAGGCGGAAAGCACCAGCACTGCTGCGGGCTCATACAACTGCCCTGCAAGACTGCGCAGGGTCCGCGCAAGCGCCTCGCCATCACCCTCGAAGTCGATGACCACCGGCACGATCTGCGCCTTGGATGGCCAACTGTCGATGCGTTGCGGCATCAACCGCTGCTCCACTGCCGAGAACTTGCGTACCGACAGCCATTCCCGATAGAAGTCCTCATAACTGACGCTCTCACCGCCAACCCGCCCATCCACCACGGTACTGCGGTTGCCCAACACCCGGGTCACGCACAGCTCTTGCCAGTGACGCGGCTGCTCGGCAACCTTCGACAAGTCGACAAACCGCACCCAGCCCGAAGCCGGCGCCGCTTCGCCACTGCGTGCTGCCAGCATCTGCACCAGCCATCCCCACTCATTCCTGGCGCTCTTGAGCATTTCCGGGGTGCCACTGAGGCGCTCCGGGTAAAGGCGCTCGCAACTCAGCACCGTAGTCTGGGCCGCCAGATTGCCGCGCCGCATCAGGCAGATGAACAGGGCAAAATCCAACAGGGCAACAAAACCCGCTCCCTCCTGGATCAACGCCGGCAACAGCTCCAGCACGTCGGCACGACGCATCAGCGCCGAACTGAAGTTGCCAAGGAAGTTACGTGGCGTGCTCTCGAAGATCGCCAGCATGTCGTCGCCCTTGAGCACCACGTCACCCTGGGTAAAACGGCAGTTGTCGACCCGCGACGGCAGGATGAAATTCCCCGCATCACTGAACACTCGCAGGGCACACACCAGATTGACTTCGGGATGCTCGATCAGCAGCGGAGCCTGCGAGGCAATGCTCGGAGCAAACAGCCGATCATCGTCGCACAGCACCTTGATCAACTCGCCACGGGCCTCTTCAACACAGCGCGAGATATTCTTCTGCAGCCCCAGGCGCTGCGGATTGCGCAGGTAACGCAGCGGGTGCGCGGGTTCGGCAATGCCGTCGACGATCCGTTGGATCTCATCGCTGGCACTGTCGTCGCAAACGACGATTTCCAGGGGACGGTAGGTCTGGGCCAAGGCACTTTCCAGGGCCTGGCTGAAGAAACGCGGGTTGAAGGCAGGGATGACGATACTGACTAAAGGGGCTTGGTTCACGGCGGGGAACTCTCGAGCGGCGAGCCCCGGCCGATGCGACCAGGGCTGCAGGACCGCTTAAAAAAGACGGCTGACGGCTCGACGGTCATGGCGTTCGAGCCGGAGCTCGAACGCCATGTGCTTAGACCTTGTTGAACAGGCCGAGCTGGGTGATCTTGCTGAAGGCCAACTGCGAGGCCTGCAACATGGTCTGCTGCAGGGTCAGACGGGTCATGACTTCGGCCGGATCGGAATCACTGATGGAAGAACGGGTGGTGACGTTGGCTGCCGCCAGACTTTCGTTGATTTCGTTCTGGGTAGCCAAAGCCGAACCACGACCACCGATAGAGCTGATGCCGATGGACAGTTGATCAACACCACTGGCCAGGTTGGCCATCCCCGAAGCAAGGTCGGCCAACTGCTTCTGAGTCGCCAGGGCATTACCGTCAGTCGGTACGTTCAACGCGCTTTTCAACTGACTCACGGTGTCCAGGACGTTCTGGGTTTCGTGGGTGTTAACCGCCACGCTGAACTGGTCGTTGGCGGCCGGCGAAGGAGCGCCCGTCAGGGTGAAGCTCACGCCTGCCGCAGTGGCGACATTGCCCGGACCTACAACACCCGAAGACACCGGCTTGCTGTCTGCCGTCAGCGGCGCGGCATACAGATCGAAGTTGGTGGCGCTGGTGAACTTGAGCACTGCAGAGCCACTCGGGAACGTCGAGTTGTAGGCCACCGAATCAGTCACGCTGGCGGCTGAGACCTGAGTCATGCTCGGGTTGCCCGGAGAACGCGCAACGTTGAAGGTGTCCGGCTTCGAGGCCAAGGTGAAGCTGTGCCCCGGCAACACCGCGTTGGCGACATCGCCGGACTGAAGATTGATGTTCAGGTTCAGATCGACACCACGGAAACTCACCGTCTGATTCGGCGAAGTACCGACCACGCCGCCCTTGCTAGCCTCGGCGGTCACATCGTTGCCGCTGCCATCGAGGATCTTCAACTGGGTGCCGCTGACGAACGACACGGTATAAGGCTCGCCACCGCGGAACTGGCTGTTGTAGGTGCCGCTGTTGGTCATCTGCCCATTGGACAGGGAAACCCGTCCATCATCCACCGCCGGCGAGGTCATGGTGACCTGGCTACGACTGGTGTTGAGCGCCTGCTGGAACACATCCCAACCGGTGCTGTTGGCAGCCATCATCATGGTATCGCCCACCGGCAGCTTCAGGCTGCTCTGGTCACCGTTGTAACTGTAGGTGCCATCGGAGTTGCGACTGAACGGCGGAACGTCGTCCTTGGAACCACCAAAGAGGTACTTGCCGTTTTCGTCCTGAGAGTTCATCAGGCTCATCAGTTGCTCTTCGATCTGCCCCAGCTCAGAAGCATTGGCCTGCCGGTCGGCATCGGTGTAACCGGCGCTGCCGGCACCGGTGGCCAGTTGCTTGGCCCGGTCCAGGACGTTGTTGATGCTGGTCATCACCGACTCGGCCTGGCCCAGGGAAGCCTTGATCGAGTTGCTGTTGGCCTTGTACTGATCAAGCAGGGAGGCCTGCTGGCCCAATTGCAGCAGACGGGCAGCACCCACCGGATCGTCGGCGGCGGTCTTGACCCGGACCAGGCTGCTGGACTCTTCGCCGCTCTTGATGGCGTTGGAGAAGTTCTTCTGATAGTTGGCAGCCGAAGTCTCGTAAAACTGGGCGGTGGAAATGCGCATGAGCTACGACTCCTTAAAGGCTGTTGATCAGCGTGCTGAAGGTTTCCTGCGCAGCCTTGATGATCTGCGAAGACGCGGTGTAGTACTGCTGGAACTTGACCAGGTTGCCGGTCTCATCATCCAGGTTGACGCCGGACAGCGAGTCCCGGGCGCCCTTGGCGTTGGCCAGGATGGAACCGTTGGCAGCACTGTCGAGCTTGGCCTGGCTGGCCTTGGCGCCGACGTTCTCGATCAGCTTGCCATAGGCATCCACCAGCGTGATGCCCTTGCTCGGCGAACTGGTGTCCACGGTCTGCTTGGTCTGCAGACCCGACAGCGCCAGGCCGTTGCGGTTATCGGAAGAACCGGCGCCATTCACCGAAATGTTCATGTTGTCGCCGTCATTGGGCGAACCGGCAACGGTCATCTGCACCGTGAAGGTCTTGGTCACGGGTGGCGTGCCACCGTCAGTGATCGGGTTGCCGCTGGCATCGAGCATCTTGACCTGCAGGTTCAAGACATTGCTCTGCCCCGGCACGATAGAGCCGCTGCCCATCTTGACGCCCTTGGCGTCGAAGTAATCGTAGGTCTGGCTGCCGCCGGACGCCGCATTGAACACCACCTTGACCGGGCCGGAGTTCTTGAGCGCCGTCTGCATCTCAAGCTTGCTGGCGGCGCTGTAGTTGTCGATCGGCACCGCCAGGGAGGGTTGCGCAGAGATGCTTAGGGAGCTTTTGACCCCCGCACCGATCTCGGCTTTCAACGGCGCAGCCAAAGCCAGGCGCTTGGCGTCGGTCATTTCCGTCTGGATGGTGGCTGCGGCATTGCGGGTCGGGATGACCTTGAAGCTGTCACCAGCGGCCACCGTACCATTGAGGTTCAGCGAGAAGCCGTCGATCACTGGCGCCGGGCTGGTCGTGGTGCTGAAGGTGCCCATGTCCTTGCCGTCGGAGCGCTTGACGCTGTAATCCGTGGCACTGCTGAAGGTCACGGTGTAGTCGCCGGTGCTCAGCTTGCCGGTGTCCTTGATGGTCACATCGAAGTTGCCCGAGCCCGCGCTGTTGGCGGTGCCGGCCATACTGCGCTGACCGATCATCCGCAGGCTGTTGATGTCGTTGAACAGGTTGCCGCCGAAGTCGCCGTTCTTGTCGATGCCCTGGGCCATCTGGCTGTTCATCTGGTCGGCAACCACCAAGGCCACGCGCCCCAGTTCATTCATTGCCGGGTCCAGCACTTCACTGCGATAGCGCAACAGACCACCGATCTCGCCACCGGTGGTGACGTTGGTGATGTCCACGGTGCTGGTGCCGCGATTGAGCTGCAGCATGGAGCGGGTCGGGTCGTTCTTGCCCTGCACCACTTCCAGGGAGTTGGCGGAGTTGCCCATCACCAGCGGCTGGCCACTGCCCAGGTACAGGTCGAGGCTGGAACCACGCTCCGACACCTGAACGCCGATAAAGGTCGAAATCTGGCGCACGGTTTCGTTACGGGCGTCCAACAGGTCGTTGGGCATGCCGTTGCCATTGGTCGACAGCTCGGAAATCTTCTGGTTGAGCTGGGCGACGGTATTGGCCAGCTTGTTGACCTGGTCGGCCATGCTCCCCAGGTTGCCGTTGATGTTGCTGTTCTGTTCGTTGAGCTGGCTGGACACCGAGTTGAAACGGTTGCTCAAGGCCTGGGTGTCGCTGAGCAGCAACTGCCGGGAGGCCTCATCGGTAGGCTTGGCGTTGAGGTTCTGCACCGAGGCGAAGAACTTGGTCAGGGCGCCGTTCATGCCGGTACCGTTGTCCGACAGCAACTGGTCGATCGGGCTGATCTGGCCCTGGTAGGCAGCGACGTCACTGTTCAGGGACGTGGCGGTACGCAACTGGGCATCGAGGAAGCTGTTGTACACCCGGCGCACGTCAGCCAGGGTGGTACCGGTGCCGATGAAGACGTTGCCGAACTGATTCGAGGCCTTGGTGCCCTGCACGGTCTGCTGGCGCGAGTACCCGGCGGTGTCGGCGTTGGCGATGTTGTTACCCGTGGTCATCAACGACGTTTGGCTGGCGGCCAGCCCGGACATCCCGATATTGAGCAAACTCATGATTCAGACCTTATAAATTCGTGGAAACGCCCGCCGCAGCGTAGTTCTGGTAACTCTTCATCTGCTTGGCTATCTGCGAAATCTTGCTTGCGTAGTCCGGGTCGGTTGCATACCCAGCTTTTTGCAACTCGCGAACAAACTGTTCTGGTTTATCGGCCGCCTTCAACACTTCTTGATAGCGATTGTTGCTCTGCAACAAGGTCACCAGATCGTGGAAGCTGTCCTGGTAGGAATCGTAGGAACGGAACGCCGCCGTCTCCTTGACCATCTCGCCATTTCTGAACTCGCTGGTGATCGCTCGAGCCTGGGCACCCTGCCAACTGCTGCCAGCCTTGATGCCGAACAGGTTGTGACTGCTGCTGCCGTCCTGCTGGCGCATCACCGATTTGCCCCAGCCGGTTTCCAGTGCGGCCTGAGCTACCAGGTAGCGCGGGTCGACGCCGATTCGCTGGGCTGCCTGCTGCGCCATCGGCAGCATGGTGGCAACAAAATCATCAGAGGAGCTGAAGGCACGCTTGGCCGGTGCCAGCGGTGGCTGGGCCATCGCCCGGCCGTAAACCCGCATCTTGCCCTGGGCTGCGGCATACCCCTGGTTGACCCGCCATTCACCACGCAGCACCGCATCGGCGGCGGCCGTGGTACGCGTCGGCGCGACATTCTGGGTAGCGGCGTCAGCCACCCCGCCAGCCGAAGGCACGATACCGCTCAACAGCCGATCGGTAAGTTTGCTTGGCAACGACAAGCGTCGCTGGTTGAGCAAAGCCATGTCGTTATGCGCCACGCTAGTACGCAACGGATCCTGGGCACGGGAAGCCCACATTGGCCGCTGGCCACTGACCCGGCTCAACGGACCATTCTGGGCAGTGGTGCCGGCAGCAATCGGGGTCGGCGTGGCGACCGGTGCCGCCGCATGCGTTGCAGCATCCGGGTGAACCGGCTTGTTCTTCATCATCTGGCGCATCAGCACGTTGGCCAGGCCAATGCCGCCGCCCTCGCGCGACAGGGAAACCGCCAACTGCTGGTCGTACATGTCCTGGTATTGCTTGGTCGCCGGGGTATTGAGCGGGTTGTCCTGGCCCAACACGTCGGTGGCCTTGCGCATGGACTTGAGCATTTCGTTGAGAAACAGCGACTCGAACTCCTGCGCCACCTTGCGTACGTTGGCCTCGCCATCCTTGTCACCGACCTTGAGCTGCTGCAGGCGGTTGAGGTCGGAGTAGGACCCGGAGTCTGCGCTACCGATCAATCCGCTCTTACGTATATCCATGGCCGTCACCTCAAATCACGATCAGGTCGGCTTGCAGGGCGCCGGCCTGTTTCAAGGCTTCGAGAATCGCCATCAGGTCGCCTGGCGCAGCCCCCACCTGGTTCACCGCACGGACAATCTCATCCAGGGTGGTGCCAGGGCCGAACTTGAACATCGGCTTGGCTTCCTGCTGAGCATTGACCCGCGAACGTGGCACCACTGCCGTCTGGCCATTGGACAGAGGACCGGGCTGGCTGACGATCGGATCTTCGGTAATGGTCACGGTCAGGCTGCCGTGGGTCACCGCAGCGGGCGACACCTTGACGTTCTGGCCAATCACAATGGTACCGGTACGCGAATTGATAATGACCTTGGCCACCGCCTGCCCCGGATCGATTTCCAGGTTTTCCAGGATCGATAGGTAGTCCACGCGCTGGCTTGGGTCCAAGGGAGCAGTGACCCGCACCGAACCACCGTCGACGGCCTGAGCCACACCCGGGCCGAGCATGTCGTTGATCTTGTCGACAACGCGCTTGGCGGTGGTGAAGTCCGAACGGTTGAGGTTCAAGGTCAGGCTGTTGCCCTGATTGAAACCGCTGGGTACGGCACGCTCCACCGAGGCACCGCCGGGAATACGGCCGGCCGACGGTACGTTAACCGTGATCTTCGAGCCGTCTCGCCCTTCGGCGTCGAAACCGCCCACCACCAGGTTGCCCTGGGCAATGGCGTAGACGTTGCCGTCGATACCCTTGAGCGGGGTCAGCAGCAAGGTGCCGCCGCGCAGGCTCTTGGAGTTGCCGATGGAGGAAACCGTGATATCCACCTGCTGGCCCGGCTTGGCAAAGGCTGGCAGGTCGGCGCTCACCGATACTGCCGCAACGTTCTTCAACTGCACATTGCCGGACCCGGCCGGAACCTTGATACCGAACTGCGACAGCATGTTGTTGAACGTCTGCAGAGTGAACGGTGTCTGGGTTGTCTGGTCGCCCGTGCCGTTAAGCCCGACCACCAGGCCATAGCCAATCAACTGGTTGGAACGCACGCCGGAAATACTGGCGATATCCTTCAACCGCTCAGCCTGTACGCCAAGGGACGTGGACAGCAACAAAGCCGCCGCCAGCAGGTGCTTGAAATTCAGCATGAGACTTTTCATCACCTAGAAAGGGAACAGCGGACTGAGGAAGAAACGGTCGAACCAGCCAGGCTGGTTGGCATCGGCGAACGAACCGGTGCCCGAGTAAGTGATGCGCGCATCCGCGACCCGGGTCGAAGACACCGTGTTGTCAGTGGCGATATCGTCTGCCCGCACCAGGCCAGCAATGCGCACCAACTCGTCGCCGGTGTTGAGGGTCATCCACTTCTCGCCGCGTACCGCGATGATGCCGTTGGGCAACACGTCGGCCACAGTTACGGTGATCGAACCGGTCAGGCTGTTGCTTTGGGCTGCCTTGCTGTCGCCCTTGGTGGCGCGGTTGCCGTTGTAGCCGGCATTCAGGGTCAAGTCGCCGCTGCCCAGGGGGTTGTTGGTGTTGGGCACGGCACCAAACAGCGAGGTCAGGCCAACGCTATTGGAACTGGTCTTGGTCAGTGCCGAGTTGGCCCCTTTACTGGCCGCGGTCTTCTCGTTGAGGGTGATGGTGATGATGTCACCGACCCGAAACGCTTTGCGATCGCCGTACAGGTTCTGCTCGAAGCCGGCCTGATAGATCGAACCATTATTGGACGCGGAAGGCAGCGGTGTACGCGGCAACACTGGCGCGTAGTAAGGGTCATTGGGCTTCGGCGGCGGGGCGACACAGCCCACGAGCACGGCACTCCCAGTCAGCGCTAGAACACAAATAAACCGATTCATGACCCTTCCTCACGATGTTGCAGGTACGCCTCGCATCCGAAGCGACCTCAAGACTTGATTACAGCTTCTGCGTTACGAACGAGAGCATCTGGTCAGCGGTGGAGATCACCTTGGAGTTCATCTCATAGGCACGCTGAGTGGTGATCATGTTGACCATCTCCTCAACGGTGCTGACGTTGGATGCTTCCAGAGTGTTCTGCAGCGTGGTACCGAAACCGTTGAGGCCCGGGCTGCCGATTTGCGGCGCACCGCTGGAGGCGGTTTCCAGGAACAGGTTATTGCCCTGGGCCTGCAGGCCGGCCGGGTTGATGAAGTCGGCGGTTTGCAGGTTGCCGATCACCTGGGAAGCCGGGTTGCCGGCAATGGTGATGGACACGGTGCCGTCCTGGCCTACGGTAAAGGTCTGCGCGTCGTTGGGCACGACGATCGCAGGCTCCAGGGCAAAGCCGCTGGCAGTGACGATCTGACCGTTGGCGTTGAGGTGGAAGGTACCGTCACGGGTGTAGGACGTAGTGCCATCGGGCTGCAGGATCTGGAAGAAACCACGGCCATTGATCGCCAGGTCCAGAGGCTGCTCGGTCGTCTGCAGACTGCCGGCGGTGAAGTTCTTCTGGGTACCGACAATGCGCACACCGGTACCGACCTGCAAACCGGTGGGCAGCTCGCTGTCCTGGGTGGACTGAGCACCCGGCTGGCGCTTGATCTGGTACAGCAGGTCCTGGAACTCAGCACGATCACGTTTGAAACCCGTGGTCGAGACGTTCGCCAAGTTGTTGGAAATAACACTCAGGTTGGTGTCCTGAGCGGACAGACCGGTTTTGGCAACCCATAGAGCCGGAAGCATTCGATTCTCCTCTTGCGCCTGTTTTACGGCGCCAGGTACTGGTAATTAGCTGATTTGCAAGACCCGAGCCATGGCCTGGTCATCTTCTTTGGCGCTGTTCATCATCTTCACGTGCAATTCGAACTGGCGGGACAAGGCCAGCACTGCGGTCATCTCGTGCACGGCATTGACGTTGCTCGACTCGAGGAAGCCCGACACCAACTGCACATTGGCATCGGCCGGCGCCGGCTGGCCATCCTTGGTCTTGATCGAACCATCAAGCCCCTTGGTCAGGTTCTTGATGTCCGGATTGACCAGCTTGATGCGGTCAACCTCAGCCATGACCCGCGGGCCTTCGCCCATGGCACGAATGCTGATAGTGCCGTCCTGGCCGACTTCGATTTTCTGTTCCGGCGGCACGGCGATCGGACCGCCATTGCCCATCACCGGCATGCCATTACCGGCACGCAAGACACCCAGGGCGTCGACATTCAGGCTGCCGGTGCGCACATAGCTTTCACTGCCATCGGGACTCTGTACGGCAATCCAGCCATTACCGCTGACAGCCACGTCCAGGTCACGACCGGTCTCCACCAACGAGCCCGGGGAAAAATCCGTTGCCGGCCGTTCGGCCATGGCAAAAGCCCGCGCCGGAAAGCTGTCACCGAACACCGGCATCGAGCGCGCCTGCTCCAGGTCACGCTGAAAACCATTGGTGGAGATGTTCGCCAGATTGTTGGCATGAGCCTTCTGCGCCAGTGCATTCTGGCTGGCGCCGGTCATTGCCACATAAAGGTACTTGTCCACAGTCTTTCCTCTGTCTGCCGGACGTTTGCCGCCCACCGCTGTACTGCGAAGCCATAAGCAATAAGCGCACCAACTTTCCCCCAGAAGGTAGATCACCAAGCGGGGTAAGGCTTTGCCCTGTCCGAGAGCAATCCGGGGATTGGCACGAGAGACGGAAAAACGGCGGTCTTATGCCGCAAACGGCAAGTAACGGCCCGGATACACTCCGGACTGCCGCACCATCACCCTGGACCTGATGCGCAACCCAGGATGTGAACGCGGCATGTGCCTGCGGCAGTGACTACAGCTTGCCGACTTCGTATTCCCGCAATTTGTTGGCGATGGTGGTGTGGGACACCCCCAGCCGCTTGCCCAACTGGCGGCTGCTGGGGTGCTCGGCATACAGGCATTCGAGCACGGCCTTTTCAAACCGCCCGACAATCTGTTCCAGGCCGCCCTCCAGGGAAAAATCGCCAAGAGGCTGACGCGCACCATAGTCCGGCAGACGAATATGCTCGACCTTGACCGTGCCGCCATCACACAGCGATACCGCCTGGAACAACACATTTTCCAGCTGCCGGACATTGCCCGGCCAATGGTAATGACTGAGACGCTCCATCGCCGCCGGCGCCAGCCGCGGCAGCGGGCAGCCGATCTGCCGGCTGGCCTGGTCGAGGAAGTGCTCCACCAGCGGCGTCAAGCCATCGAGGCATTCGCGCAGCGGCGGAATATGCAGGGACAACACATTCAGTCGGTGGTAGAGGTCCTGGCGAAACTCGCCGCGGGCACACAGCTCGGACAGATCCACCTGGGTCGCACAGATCACCCGCACATCCAGGTACACCTCTTCATCACTGCCGACCCGGCGAAAGCAGCCGTCCTGCAGAAAGCGCAGCAACTTGACCTGCAAGCGCGGGCTCATCTCCCCTACCCCATCAAGAAACAGGGTGCCGCCGGCAGTCAACTCCAGCAGCCCGAGCTTGCCTTCCGCTCGCGCCCCTTCAAACGCCCCGGGGCCATAACCGAACAACTCGGTTTCGGCCATGGACTCTGGCAGCCCGGCGCAGTTCAGCGCCATCAGCGGCGACTGCCCGCGCGGGCTGGCCAGGTGACAGGCACGGGCCAGCAACTCTTTGCCGGTACCGGTTTCCCCCTCGATCAGCAATGGCGCATCCAGCGGCGCCATGCGCCGGGCTTCACGCACCACCGCAGCCATGACTTTCGAGCTCTGGAAGATGCTGTCGAAGCCCCGCAACTCTTGCTTGCGCACGTTGTAGATACGCTCGCCCACCCGATCCGCCCGATGCAGGGTCAGTACCGCGCCGGCCATGGCCTCGCTGTCATCGTGCTCGGATTGCAGCGGTGCGATGTCCGCCAGGAACACATCCCCCTTGACCTTGACCCGCAGCCCGTTGATCCGTGACTTGTTGGCCCGCACCAACTCCGGCAGATCGAAATCCTCGGCGTAGCGCGACAGGGGAATTCCTGGCACCTCATCCACTCGCACCCCCAGCAGTTGCGCCGCGGCACGGTTGGCGGCAACGATCGAGCCCCCCATGTCGATAGACAGCACCGGGAACTCCAGCGCACCCAGCAGCGCGTTGAGTTCCATGTGCCGGCGCTCGCTGGGCATCAATCCGACCCGCTTCACGCCAAACACCCCGGCAATCGATTCGAACTTGGGCCGCAGCGCCTGGAACTGCAGATTGATCAGGTTAGGACAATGCAGATAGATGGCATTGCCATGCTCACCGCCCACCTCACCACGGGCGACGTTGATCCCGTACTCCACCAGCAGATTGAGGATGTCCCGAAGGATGCCAATGCGGTTCTGGCAGTGAACTTTGATGCGCATAGAGAGGGGCCCGAAACAGGTAATGGAGGGCATAAACGCCGACAACCGACGTTTTTGACGCCAGCCGTCGCTGATTTTCTGCGGGGTGACGCAGATAACCGTCAAGATTATGTGACGGATTCAGGCTTTTTCAAACCGAAAAACAGCCAATAGCACGGCACGCGAAGCAGATCGTAACGAATACTTTACGAATTCTTCCCCAGTGCCTCTCTAAAAACACGCCCCTGCCTGCTGCAAAACGCCGCACCTCGGGGTAACACTGCGGTCAACAGAACAAGAACGCATCCCCTTGCAGGAGAGCAGCATGAAACAGACGCAGTACGTGGCCCGCGAGCCCGACGCGCAAGGTTTTATCGACTACCCAGCCGAAGAACACGCAGTATGGAACACCCTGATCACCCGGCAGTTGAAGGTCCTCGAAGGCCGTGCCTGCCAGGAGTACCTGGACGGCATCGACAAACTCGACCTGCCCCACGACCGCATCCCGCAACTGGCGGAAATCAACAAGGTCCTGGGTGAAACCACCGGCTGGCAAGTGGCCCGGGTGCCAGCATTGATCCCCTTCCAGACCTTTTTCGAATTGCTCGCCAGCAAGCAGTTTCCAGTGGCAACCTTCATTCGTACCCGAGAAGAACTGGACTACCTGCAAGAACCGGACATCTTCCACGAGATCTTTGGCCACTGCCCGCTGCTGACCAACCCCTGGTTCGCCGAATTCACCCATACCTACGGCAAGCTTGGCCTGCAAGCCACCAAGGAAGAGCGGGTGTACCTGGCGCGCCTGTACTGGATGACCATCGAGTTCGGCCTGATGGACACTCCAGAAGGACAGCGGATTTATGGCGGCGGCATCCTCTCCTCGCCCAAGGAAACCGTGTACAGCCTGTCCGCAGAGCCGGAGCACCAAGCCTTCGACCCACTGGAAGCCATGCGCACGCCATATCGCATCGACATCCTGCAGCCGGTCTATTTCGTCCTGCCCAACCTCAAGCGCCTGTTCGACCTGGCCCATGAAGACATCATGGCCCTGGTCCACCAAGGCATGCAGCTGGGCCTGCACGCACCCAAGTTTCCGCCAAAACCCAAGGCGGCCTAAGCGGTTCGCACTCGCGAGCCGCTGCGAAAGATAGTAACTTCCAACAAGAATTGATTTCGGGAACCCACCATGACCGCTCTGAACCAAGCCCACTGCGAAGCCTGCCGCGCCGATGCCCCCCAGGTCAGCGACGAAGAACTGCCGGTATTGATCAAGCAGATTCCTGACTGGAACATCGAAGTTCGCGACGGCGTAATGCAGCTGGAAAAAGTCTTCCTGTTCAAGAACTTCAAATTTGCCTTGGCCTTCACCAATGCCATGGGCGAGATTTCCGAGGCCGAAGGCCACCACCCGGGCCTGCTCACCGAATGGGGCAAAGTCACCGTGACCTGGTGGAGCCACTCGATCAAGGGCCTGCACCGCAACGACTTCATCATGGCTGCCCGCACCGACGAAGTGGCCAAGACTGCAGAAGGACGCAAGTAATGCATTTCGACGCCATCGGCCGGGTACCCGGCGACCCGATTCTCGGCCTGATGGGGGCCTACGCCAGCGATCCCAACCCGAACAAGTTCGACCTCGGCGTGGGGGTCTACAAGGACTCCCAGGGCCTGACGCCGATTCCACAATCGGTGAAGCTGGCAGAGCAGCGCCTGGTGGACCGCCAGACCACCAAGATCTACATCGGTGGCCACGGTGACCCGGCCTTCGGCAAGGTGATCAATGAGCTGGTACTGGGCAGCGACTCGCCACTCATCGCCGCGCAACGTGCCGGCGCCACCCAGACCCCGGGCGGCACCGGCGCCCTGCGCCTGAGTGCCGACTTCATCGCCCACTGCCTGCCAGGCCGTGGCGTATGGCTGAGCGACCCGACCTGGCCGATCCACGAAACGATCTTCGCCGCAGCCGGGGTCAAGGTCAGCCACTACCCTTATGTGGGCAGCGACAACCGCCTCGACGTCGAGGCGATGCTGGCGACCCTGAACCAGGTGCCCAAGGGTGACGTGGTACTGCTGCACGCCTGCTGCCACAACCCCACCGGTTTCGACCTGAGCCACGACGACTGGCACCGGGTGCTGGAAGTGGTGCGCAGCCGCAACCTGTTGCCGCTGATCGACTTCGCCTACCAGGGCTTCGGCGACGGCCTGGAGCAGGATGCCTGGGCGGTTCGACTGTTCGCGGCGCAACTGCCGGAACTCTTGATCACCAGCTCCTGCTCGAAGAACTTCGGCCTGTACCGTGATCGCACTGGCGCCCTGATCGTCTGCACCCAGGATGCCGAGAAGCTGCTCGATGTGCGCAGCCAACTGGCCCACATTGCCCGCAACCTGTGGTCCACACCTCCGGATCACGGGGCTGCAGTGGTTGCCACCATCCTCGGTGACACCGAGCTCAAGCGCCTGTGGATCGACGAAGTGGAGGCCATGCGCCAACGCATTGCGCAACTGCGCGCCGGCCTGGTGGAAGCCCTGCAACCCCATGGCCTCGCCGAGCGCTTCGCGCATATCGGCGTGCAACGCGGAATGTTCTCCTACACCGGCCTGAGCCCAGCCCAGGTGCAGGTGTTGCGTGAGCAGCACAGCGTGTACATGGTCAATTCCGGCCGGGCCAACGTGGCCGGAATCGATGCTGCGCGCCTGGACCTGCTGGCCGCGGCCATCGCCTCCGTCTGCAAAGGCTGAAGCCAACCGTTACGCATCCCCCCGGCATCTGCGTCGTCGTGCAAGTGCCGGGGTTGCTCAATAGATCACTCGCCCCTTCGCTCCCACCCTCCCCCGAAGGCACTCACGCACAGGCTTTCAAAGACTGTGCCGGATCAATTGTCCCAGCGTCTCCAACTCGCCTTGCTCAAGGTCTGAAACCAGAATGAAACGCAGGTGAGCGTGCCTCCAGGCAACCAGGTTGTAGCCACGCAGAGACAACGTCTGCGCAGATGCATCCGCCTCCGTCGTAGGCAAGATGAACAGATTGATCAGGTGCCGAGCATGACCGTAGGTCAAGGCTGCGGCGCTTTGCTGCTGCAGGTAGTCGAGGCGGCCGCCCAAAAGCGGGTAACCCTGTTCGCGGAAGTCGAAAACCGGTGGGGCAAAGTCGAGCTTGCCAGTGAACCAGGGCTTGACCGTATGCCGGTCCGAGGACGCCACATCATTCAAATGATCAACCATGAGCGAACGCACATGGCTCGACACCGCCTCGTCCAGCCACGGACGCTCACTGGAAGGCGCCGCCAGGTAAAGCACCACGGACAAGACCAGCGCCAACGCTGAAAACCCCGGCGCCAGCCAACGGGCACCGCCCCTTCCTAACAGCCCCTGCAACAACCCGCCTTGTTGCGCCACAGGTGCCGCGACACTGGCCCGCACCCGCTGGCTCAGGGCAGCTGGCGCAAGATGATAGGGCGCATGCGCCTTGACCTGAGCAATCAGGCGCCGAGCGTCAGCGCACTGCCGCGCACACTCGGCACAATGCCGCAGATGCTCCGCCACCTCGGCGGCCGCGTTCACTTCCAGCTCGTTGTCGAGGTAGCCGTGCAGCCATTCACCGCAAGACTTGCAGCCGATGTCATTCATGATGAGCAGGACTTCTGCAGTTGCAGCCGCAGCATGGCCCGGGCCCGGGCCAGGCGCGACATCACCGTCCCTAAAGGAATGTCGACGATCCTCGCAATGTCCTTGTAGGCCATGTCTTCCAACTCCTTGAGCACTATCACCTCACGAAAGGCCGGAGCCAGGGCCAGGAGCGCCTGCTGCAGCCGTTCGACCTCCTGCCCCTGGATGAGCTGCCATTCCGGCGTTCGCCCATCGGACAGCGCCGGTTCATCCTCCAGGCCCGCCTCATCGAAGACCACGGTGCCATGGCGGGACGACGCCTTGAGCCAGTTGTAGCTTTCGTTGCGGACAATGGTCAGAAACCAGGCCTTGGGGTTGCCACCGTCGAAACGATGGAGAAATTTCACCGCCCTGTAGGCGCTCTCCTGCACCACGTCCTGGGCCGCACTGTCGTTGTCGGTGAGCCAGCGCGCGAGGTTATAGGCCGCATTCAGATGCGGCAGGAACAATTCCTCGAATCGCGTCATGGTGGCTCCATTTCCTTTGCACCCTACAACGGTAAAAAACCGGGTTTTATTCCCGAAATAAAATCTGTTCTTTCGGAATAAAGCCCTTCACCGCACGGTTTTACAGATGTCAGCTCAATCACTGTAGACCGCTACCGAGGGCGCCCCCATGGATACTCACGCCACATCGCCGAGCCAACCCACCGATGGCCCGCAGAACCCTGATCGCCGCACCCTGCTCAAATGCTCGGCCTGGGCCGGTGCCGGGGTCATCTGGGCGTTGAGCGGGGGAATTCCACGGGCCTTCGCCCTGGATCAGAACGGCCAACCATCCGATCCCGCCGCACTGAACAGCAGCTTCCACTTTGTGCAGATCAGCGACTCACACATCGGTTTCAACAAAGAGGCCAACCCCGAGCCGGCGAAAACCCTGCAGGTAGCCATCGACAAAGTGCTTGCCCTGCCCAAGCCGCCCTCGCTGATCCTGCATACGGGAGACATCACCCACCTCTCCAGACCTGCGGAGTTCGATACCGCCGCACAACTGCTCAAGGGCCTGCCCGCGACCGTGCACTATGTGCCGGGCGAGCACGACACCCTCGATGAAGGGGCCGGCCAGTTGTATCTGCAACGTTACGGCAAAGGCACCAAAGGCAACGGCTGGTACAGCTTCGACCAGCAGGGCGTGCACTTTGTCGCCCTGGTGAATGTCTTCAACTTCCAGGCCGGCCATGAAGCCAACCTGGGGGCCGAGCAGCTCGCCTGGCTGGCGGACGACTTGCGGGCAGTGACCAGCAGCACGCCCATCGTGGTGTTCACCCATATCCCCCTGTGGACCATCTACCAGCCCTGGGGCTGGGGCACCGAGGACGGCGACCAGGCCATCGCCCTGCTACGCCGCTATGGCTCGGTGACCATCCTCAACGGCCATATCCACCAGGTTATCCAGAAGGTCGAGGGCAACATCACCTTTCACACCGCCCGCGGCACCGCCTATCCGCAACCGGCGCCGGGAGCCGCGCCCAACCCCGGCCCGATGACCGTGGCCGCCGACCAGTTGCGCAACTACCTGGGCATCACCGATGTCCTGGCCACCCAGGGCGAACACCCGCTGGCCCTGCTCGATTCCACCCTGATCTGAAGGTGCCGGCCCGATGAAGATGCTCCTGCAACTCTTGCTGCTGGGCTGCCTGGCAACGCCGGCCTGGGCCCAGGAAGTGAAGATCGATATCCGCGAGTTCATGTACAACCCCAAGGATGTGCAAGTGACGGCCGGCACCCAGGTCACCTGGGTCAATGACGACCAGATACCCCACACCGTGGTGGAGACCCACAAGCTGTTCCGCTCCGCGGCACTGGACACCAACGACAGCTTTTCCTATGTGTTCGATACCCCGGGCACCTATGAATACTTTTGCGCCCTGCACCCACAGATGGTCGGCAAGATCATCGTCAACCCGCCCCAACCCTAGCCGCGACGCTCGACGCAACGCCGTTTCCAGCGTTGCGCCGAGCCACTGCTGCCGGGACCGTGAAGCAGTGTCCCCGTCGGATGCAGCACCAAGGGTTCAGACCAACGAGCATCGATCGAGGGAAATAAACATCTTTCTGTCATTTGTACTGCTGTATCCTGCCCAAGCTTTTTAAAAGCGCGGATCTACCCAGCGATTTAAAAAACAGACTTTGCGAGGAGCAACGACATGCATGAGATTCCGAATCTCCCCTTCCCAAGCCTGCACGAAACTGAGCAGACAACCCCGCCACAAGCCAGTGCTGAAAAGCCTGTAGCGAAAGAAGCCGCCGACAGCCGCAAGGCCGACAGCGAAAGCTGATAGAGCAGCAACCAGACCGTGTGGAAAGCGCTACTCAAGCGCTTTCCACACCGCCTGAAACCTCCCCCGAGCCCCACCGAACCATGACCGACTCCTTCAGCGAAACCCAAGCCAGCGTACTGATCGGCACTGCAGAGCAGATGATCGCGGTGTGGAATCGTCTCAGCGCGGAAAAACAGGCAATCCTGCTCGCCCGCTTCGGCACCCAGGAAAACGCCCTGGCCGCCTTGGTCACCACGCAACTGCTCGGTGCCAAAGACGCCTGAGCCTGCGCCAGAGCAGGTAAAGATCTGCACAACGCGCCGATTTCTCCCCCTGCATCCCGGCCCACATCGGTATCATAAGCAGCCTATCTATTCAGCTGTCGCAGTGGACCCACCCCCCATGCCAGATACCCCACTCCCTTCAGTGGTCACGATACAAGTCGTCTCCATCGTCTTGTTCACTTTTATCGGCTACCTGAATATCGGCATTCCCCTGGCAGTATTGCCGGGCTACGTCCACAGCGACCTGGGTTTCGGTGCGGTGATCGCCGGCCTGGTGATCAGCGTGCAATACCTGGCGACCTTGCTCAGCCGCCCCTATGCCGGACGCATCATCGACAACCTGGGCAGCAAGCGCGCAGTGATGTACGGCTTGGCCGGCTGCGGCCTGAGTGGAGTATTCATGCTGCTCTCGGCCTGGCTGCAGAGCGTACCGACCCTGAGCCTGATCAGCCTGCTGATTGGTCGCCTGGTACTGGGTAGCGCGGAAAGCCTGGTGGGCTCGGGCGCTATCGGCTGGGGGATCGGCCGGGTCGGAGCACCAAACACCGCCAAAGTGATCTCCTGGAACGGCATCGCCAGCTACGGCGCGCTGGCCGTCGGCGCGCCGCTGGGGGTACTGCTGGTCAATCGCCTGGGGCTGTGGAGCATGGGCGCGAGCATCATCCTGCTGGCGCTGATCGGTCTGTTGCTGGCCTGGCCGAAACTTGCCGCGCCCATCGTTGCCGGTGAACGCCTGCCGTTCATCCACGTACTGGGCAAGGTTTTCCCCCACGGTTGCGGCCTGGCGCTGGGCTCCATAGGGTTCGGCACCATCGCCACCTTTATCACCCTGTATTACGCCACCCAGCACTGGGCCGACGCAGTACTGTGCCTGAGCCTGTTCGGCGCCAGCTTCATCGGCGCGCGCCTGCTGTTCGGCAACCTGATCAATCGCCTTGGCGGCTTTCGCGTGGCGATCGCCTGCCTGTCGGTGGAAACCCTCGGCCTGTTGCTGCTGTGGCAGGCCCCCGATGCGCACTGGGCGCTGGCCGGTGCAGCCTTGAGCGGTTTCGGCTTCTCCCTGGTGTTCCCGGCCCTGGGCGTGGAAGCGGTGAATCTGGTGCCCGCCTCCAGCCGTGGTGCAGCAGTGGGCGCCTATTCGCTGTTCATCGACCTGTCATTGGGCATCACTGGGCCGCTGGCCGGGGCGATTGCCGCCGGCTTCGGTTTTGCCTCGATCTTTCTGTTCGCCGCCATTGCGGCCTGCAGCGGTCTGGTGCTGAGCCTGTACCTGTATCGCCAGGCCCCCAAGCTGCGCAGGGACCGCGAAGTGCACTAGAAATCCACCTTGCCGCGACCGGCCTTGATGTTGCCGCGCTTGGCCTTGGTCTCCAGGCGACGCTTCTTCGAGCCTAGGGTCGGCTTGGTGGGACGGCGTTTCTTTTCCACCTTGATGGCGCAGAGAATCAGCTCGACGAGGCGCGCCAAGGCATCGGCGCGGTTCTGCTCCTGGGTGCGGTATTGCTGGGCCTTGAGGATGATCACGCCGTCACTGGTGATACGGCTGTCGCGCAGCTCCAGCAACCGCTCCTTATAGAAAGGCGGCAAGGACGAAGCCGGAATGTCGAAGCGCAGGTGCACCGCGCTAGACACTTTGTTGACGTTCTGCCCACCGGCACCCTGGGCGCGGATGGCCGTCAATTCGATCTCGGCATCCGGCAGATGCACGTTGTTGGAAACCCTCAGCATTGCACTCTCATAGCGACTCCTAAAATATCCAAGCATCCATAAAGCCCTTTATTATTAGGGCCATAGGAGTTCTTCCGTTGTTTCAGTGCTTCACTATACAACGTGACTTTTAAGGCAAAACGGGAAATAAACGGGAGAAATGGCCAAGCGCATTCGACTGACAGAAAAGGAAGCCTACAACGTCAGAGGCAAGACATCCGAACCTGTCGAAACCCGTGGCAAAGGCTCCCTAACACTCGAACGCAAACAGCTGGGTTCATAAACGGCTAGTGCCGCGAGCTTGCGGCGTCAGGCAAAATTCGTCTATTCACATACAGTAACGTCCGCGTCAGCGCTGAAATCTTGATAGCCCGCCCGGCATCAGTACCGAAGTGCCTGCTCGGCGGCTGTCACATGAACGTAGTGGCATACAGCCCAAACACCACGACCGCTATAGCTACTGACCGGAAAACGCGCAGCCCTGGAGCAATTAGGGGCGCCACCTGGATGCTTTGGCAAAGGGAGATAACTCTGCCTGCAATGACGCTTGATTGACTGCAGATAAAAATCCAACGAACTGGCGTTATGTATGCCATTTCCGAACATATACCCCTATATGTACCGACGAGGAACTTTTCTGCTGGCTCAAAACAGGAGACGCAGCGAGCGAATGAGGTTATTGAATTGCTATCGTACAAGTGAGCGCCCGTTTAACTACGCAGGCATGTTCGCCTGACGCTTACACCTTGCGAACCTTGGTTTTAGAACACCGAACAACCTTGCAACATTTACCGTACGACGCAGCTACCCGATTGCATTACCCTCCCCGCTTTTTTATCGCAGAAGGGACAACCCTATGCCATCCCAGCATCGCTGCCTGCGCGTTGCACTCCTAATCGCTGCCGCAATGCTCTCGCCTTGGGCCATCGCCAACGCCGTGCTGGAAAACCTGCTCTGGCGCGTTGAAATCGACCCCGCGACGCTGGCAATCCAGGTAACACCGACACAGAGCCCGACCATACAAGCCTCCGCCGGGGTCAACGCACACACCGTCAACGACCTCGTTCAAACGCCCAGCCGGATCGACTGGCAATGGGACAACGGCGCCTGGGTGCTGAGCGCCAGCCTCGATCAACGCGATCTGTCGCTATCCATCACCGCCCGCGATCCCGGTGAACTAGGTTTCCTCAATCAACCTGGTAGCGCCATGGGCAAAGGCTTGATCTGGCCATTGGCCGAGGGGCATTACGTGCCGGCGGGGGATGCGTTGTGGCAAGACTTTCTGCTCGATCAAGGTGAACTCAATACCACCCAGGATCTGAGCCTTCCGCTATGGGGCGTTGATCACGGCAGCCTCACCCTGAACTGGCTGCTGACCAACCCGTACAACAATCACCTGACCTTCAGCACCGATGGTAAGGCCCTGGGGTTGGCAGCCCGTCATGAATTCACTTCGCTTGCGCCAGGCACACCGCTGACCTTCAAGTTATCGTTGGGCGATGCTAATCCGCTGGCGGGTGCCAAGCGCTATCGGCAATGGCTGAGAGACAACGGGCAATACGAATCCCTTGAAGATAAATTTCTGAAAACCCCAGAGGCGAAAAAACTGCTGGGAGCCAGTCACGTGTATCTGTGGGGCAGCGACCTACTCGGACCGGATGATGTGCGCAGTTGGCCTGCGCTGTTGAAGCTGTTGCGGGGCAACGGTGCGTTGGTTAGCGAGTTGCGCGGCAGCTTTGATGCTGAAACTCGCAAGCTCCTGACCAAGGAGCAAGCAACGCTGGATCGCTATGAACAAACCACCTTGCTGCGCAACCTAAATAGCGCGCTTAACACCAAGGCGCGGAGCGGTTGGCAGATGGTCGCCGAACCGGACATGCAAAAACTCGCCGAGGGTTATGGCCGATTGCGCACGCAAGTGGCAACAGTCTTCGACAAGGCGCTGACGGCCTCCCCAGAACGCTGGGGCAGCACGTTGACGCCAAAAACGTTCGAGCAGTTGCAAACCGCGGGGTTGTCACGCTTGTGGCTAGGCCTCGGCGAGGGTTGGGAGGGCGGACTCTGGCATCCCGAAGCGGTACGCCAAGGTGTGGCGGCCGGGTATCTGGTGGCGCCTTACGACTCTTACGAAACCGCGTTGAGCGCCACTGAAAACCCGGACTGGAGCACCGCGCACCTCGGCTCACGGGCCAACACTGAGTGTGCGATTATCTTGAACGGCGGCGCGTTCAAAAGTGGTTTCCAGCAGTCCGGGCATTACACCGATCCACGTTGTGTGCGGCCATTACTTGAGGCCCGAATCAAAGCCGTGCAGGCCAAGGCCGGGTTCAATAGCTGGTTTCTCGACGCCTACGCCACAGGCATGGTATTTGACAGCTATCGTCTCAGCGCCTCCATGACCCAAGCCCAAAACGCCGAGGGCAACATCGACGCCTCGCGCTGGCTGAACGAGACGCTGCGGTTGCCTGCTGGATCCGAGGATGGCAATGCCACCACGGCCCGGGGCGTGCTGTTTGCCCATGGCATGCAGACACCGGTGATCGGCTGGGGGGATCCGGACATGAGCCAAAATCCCCAATCGCCCTATTACCTGGGGCGCTGGTTTCCCAACGAAAAACCTCAGGTGTTCTTCAAGACCGTGCCGCTCAAGGAACCCTATCGCACCGTGCACTTTGCCCCACAGACGCGGTTGCCGCTGTATCAGGCGGTGTTCCACGGCTCGGTGATCACCACGCATCACTGGTTGTTCGACAGCCTGAAACTGAGCAACGTGCGAACCGAGAGTGAGCTGACTCAGTTGCTCTATAACGTGCCGCCGCTGTATCACCTGAGCGCCGACACATTGCAACAACGGTTACCGGCGATGGTTCGCCAGGATGGGTTTTTCCGGCCACTGCATGAGCGTCTGGCAACACAGGCAATGACGGATTTTCGGTGGTTGAGCGAAGATCGGCTGCTCCAGCAAACCACGTTTGCCGATGGGACGCGGCTGGTGGCGAATTTTGATTCAGGTGAGCGTGAGGTGGAGGGACGGCGATTAGAAGGACAGAGCATCACGGCACTGGACGTTGGTGGAACTGCAGTGACTTATCAGATAAATACACAGCGCTGAATGCCTGTTTACCAGGCATGGATCAGCGTTTAGAAAGAATGCGCTTTAGCTGCTCTAGGTTAAGCCGTTGACACTCAACTTCATACACTTGATCCTTTGAGGCAGCACCACCCATGATATTAAAACAAATCTATCTCTACCCTGACCTCGTAGAGTTTCACAATCGTGCAAAAGACACTTCCATCATCAGGGATCAAACACGCCACATCTGCAACTATCTTGAACGACAACTCTCCTCATTAAAATTCAACTCTGAAAAATTCAATAAAATCTGCATCATAGGATATAGCAACCCACAAAACGAAATGTATGTAGCATCCACGAACGCTCTTGCTGTGCCGATCGGCTTTGACATAGACCACTGCCGATCAACCCCTAAAGAGCTACTTGCCAGATATTACATAGACCTACTGATTGATGGACTAAAAAAAGCCTCATCAGCGTTTGACATCCCGCTTGACCACCTACTTGAATGGCTTGACGACTTCAAAGCCGGTGGACTGCGCAACGAATGGGTATTTAAAGATAAAAATTTCCGCCACATTGGAATAAGATGCCGACTCGACTGTTCCATGACACTTGACGAATTCAAACTCAAGCTACATGCATCCAAGAAAGAAAGAACTGTATTCGAGCGCGTGATTCTCATCACACCTCCAGACGAAGTGGCCTTCCATTACAGATTTAAAGACATTCTCATTGAAGATGAAAAACTAGTCATCACAACAAGAATCAATACTGGAGGTGAGCGTATTTTATACTCGGCACCGCTATCAGAACTACAATCCATGGCTGATTAATCATCTATTCTTTGTTCCTGCCGAAAGTCTTGACGACAGGGTCACCCTCAGCGAAAAATCAGCGCGAGCGGCACAATGTAACGGTTCCACTACCACAGTTGAACCCGCCTTATCCACGCCCAATCCTGGCAAGGCCTGCGCCTGCTCCAGGAACAACACGTCGACCGTCGCAGCCTCTACATCTACGAACCCGGTAGCTAAGCCCCACAGGCCCGCGTCGAGAACAACCCTGAACACACGAAGCAGGGAGGTTCACCACGCAGGATGCATGAAGTTGATGGGTGAGGATAATCCCTATCGGCATGCGCCGAATGCGCTGGGTTAGATTGGTCGGTGGGGAGAGCTGTAGTTCTGCCTTGCAAGAAGTCTAGGTGGCGCATCAAGAGCTGTGCACAATGCTCAGCCTATTGTCATGTCTAACTCAATTGAATCCAAGACAGGGCCAGCCAAACCCCAAGAACAACGTAATAACGGAAAAACCCGTATTGCCGCGAAGCAAGGAATCGCAATGAAAGATACTTTACAGTCATTATTTGAAGACAACAGAAACAAGTATCCAGAATTTTTAAAACGAACAAAGCAAGAATCAACATCAACCCAATGGGGAACCGGAGTAATGCCAGCCTATGACTTACTCCCTTACAATGCAGAGTTACTTGGCCACAAAGCAGGAAGAATGTTAAAAAAGGAGTCAGAACCGGGGAACAACAAACAGTGTTACCACCTAGAAAAGCATGGGGAAATAATTAGCGAAACAGAATATGCAGAATACAACTCAAGAGAGGGGTACTGGCTGGTCTATCAACGGTTTTTTATTTATCAGCCAGATCACGCAATTGAATTTGCCTTTGGCAGTTCCCGAGACAGCGACACAGAAGCCAACCTGAATTTTGTGAAGTGGGCAAAGCTCGAAAATAGCACAACAACAAATTCATACCTTTTTAACCGCCGCGGCGAATACACAGAACTAGACTACAACTACCAAAACAACAAAATCACCACAATAAACCAAAGATCATGGCTAACAGATGAAATCATTGCACACCGATTCTATCAATTAAACCATGCCAGTAATGGAGTGATTATTACCGAGATCCTGCCGGACGGGAGCATACATAAAATTTTTCCAAAAAAATAACCCTGGATCAGCGCGACCTGGACCACTATTCAATTAATCACTCGTAGGGCGCGCCTCTCGGGCCCACCTATTGACCTGCACTTTTGCCATAGGAACCCTGAGCCGTGAGCAACTTAAATTTGTCGATCGTCAGTAAAATCGAGGTGGGCAACCTGCTAGAGAATCAAGGCAAGCCTCAGGAGGCACTAGAGATATACCTATCGACTTGGAAAGACATGGACGCATTGAAACCCGAAAAACACCAAACAGAAGAAGCACGACGGCTGATTAACTGCATTTACGAAATGCATATTCAATTAGGCGATTATCAAACTGCAAAAAAATGGGCAGAAGATATTTTCAAATGCAACATCCCTGACGCCGGAACCTCAGAACTAATAGATCTAGGAAAAATACACTTTGAGCTTGGCGAAGAAGATAAATCTTTGAATTTTTTCTAAAGGCATATGAAAAAGGCAAGGATAGAGCCTTCAAGGAATACGCCCCTAAGTACCTTGCGTTTTTTGAAGCACATCAAAAATAGCTTGGAAGGCGGTCTCAGCCCCCACAAAGATTACACGCATGAAAAACCCGGCCGGAGCCGGGTCTGTCATTGCCGGGGTCGCGCTTACTTCAGCGAAGCGCTGGCCGCCTGCAGCGCATGCTGGGCACTGCGCTTGTTCTTGATGACATAGCAGACCCACATGAACACCACCCACACCGGGATCGCGTACACCGAGATCTGGATGCCCGGAATCAGCAGCATGATGCCAAGGATGAACACCACGAACGCCAGGCAGATGTAGTTGCCGTAGGGGTACCACAGGGCCTTGAACAGCGAGGTCTGGCCGGTACGGTCCATGTGCTGGCGGAACTTGAAGTGCGAGTAGCTGATCATCGCCCAGTTGATCACCAGGGTTGCCACCACCAGGGACATCAGCAGCTCCAGGGCATGCTGAGGAATCAGGTAGTTGAGCACGACGGCGATAAAAGTCACCACCGCCGAGGCGAGGATCGACATCACCGGTACACCACGCTTGTCGATCTTGGCCAGGGCTTTGGGCGCATCGCCTTGCTCGGCCATGCCCAGCAGCATGCGGCTGTTGCAGTAGGTGCCGCTGTTGTACACCGACAGCGCCGCGGTCAGGACCACGAAGTTGAGAATATGCGCCGCGGTGTTGCTGCCGAGCATCGAGAACACCTGGACGAACGGGCTGCCGCTATAGGCATCGCCGGACGCGTTCAGGGACACCAGCAGGCTGTCCCACGGGGTCAGCGACAGCAGCACCACCAGGGCGCCGATGTAGAAAATCAGGATGCGGTAGATCACCTGATTGATCGCCTTGGGGATCACGGTTTTCGGCTTGTCGGCCTCAGCTGCGGTGAAACCGAGCATTTCCAGGCCACCAAACGAGAACATGATGATCGCCATCGCCATCACCAGGCCACTGACGCCATTAGGGAAAAAGCCGCCATGCTCCCAGAGGTTGCTCACTGAGGCCTGTGGGCCGCCGTTACCGCTGACCAGCAGGTAACTGCCCAGGGCAATCATGCCGACGATCGCCACCACCTTGATGATCGCGAACCAGAACTCGGCTTCGCCGAAGACCTTGACGTTGGCCAGGTTGATCGCATTGATCATCACGAAGAACACTGCAGCCGAAGCCCAGGTCGGTACTTCCGGCCACCAGTAGTGCACGTACTTGCCGACGGCAGTCAGCTCCGACATGCCCACCAGGATGTAGAGGATCCAGCAGTTCCAGCCGGAGAGGAAACCGGCAAAACCACCCCAGTACTTGTGCGCAAAGTGGCTGAAGGAACCGGCCACGGGCTCTTCGACGATCATTTCGCCCAGTTGGCGCATGATCATGAAGGCGATGAAACCGCAGATGGCGTAACCGAGGATCATCGACGGGCCGGCGGATTTGAGCACCCCGGCCGAGCCCAGGAACAAACCGGTTCCAATCGCACCGCCCAGGGCGATCAGTTGAATATGACGATTTTTCAGGCCGCGTTTCAGCTCGCCCGAATGCGAGTTTTGTCCACTCATGAAAAGGTTCTCACGCAAGGTTTGATGATGTATGCAAGACGTTGCCGCCCGGTCAAGGCTTAAGCGGCACGGATCAAATCCCAGCGCAGGCACCAGAAGTTCAGCGTTTCTTTAACGGTCATGCGTCACCTGTTTGTTTTTATCTGTGACGAAATCGAACCCACCACGCTCGTGACGCGGCGGAGTGAACAAGGTGGATAACCTTGAGTTTATTGGCCCGGCAGAGGTGTTTTCAGCAACGCGCAGACAAGCTGAAAACGGCTGCCCGGGCGCAAAATGCGCGGGTACGCAGTTGGGTCACAGTTAAAACGCCGCGCATTGTACACCCCTGACCCCCTGCCGCCAGACACCGCTGTTTCAGCGTGCCGGTAACCGGGATCTCATGGGGCCAGCTCGATGCTCGGCATCGACGGCGGAAAGTTGGACGGGCCGCGTGCGGCCGTCAATGAAGGTGCGATGACCATCGCCCTTCGAAGGGTGTCGGTGAAAGTCGGTTACGGCGTTCATTGCGCCTCCTTCTTGTTATGCACCTGTACGCAGGCAGGTGTGCATCACACCTGCCTTGGCGCCCCGGAACAAGCGGACCAGAGCCTCGCAGGCCGACTTATCCAGCGCGTGTCGGAAGCTTTTCCTTACAGCTCGCCAAGCACTACGCATTCAGTGCCCAGAACGCCCGATTCCGTAATGATTTCTTTACAGTGCGTAACATAAAATTGCCAAAACAGATCCACTCAACGACAGACTACAAATTGACGCCGACCACTCCAATGCGAGCGCAAAGCCTTAGCTTTTTGTTTTCCGGCAATAAATTTTCCAGCATCAAAATAGAAAATAAAGTTCAGTAGAAAATAATCTAATTATTTTTTTGCACTTCAAAATGCCCTGGACTAGGTTTCCAGCCACTTGCCGGATCCAATATCCGGCAAGCCCGAGGAACGGCTGACAGCACTCGCAACCATCCCGTTCGCCGCTGTTGATCTGTTCCGCCAATGGACTGCAATGCGCAATGTCATCTAGGAGAGTCACCATGCAAACACTGGAACAAGACCTGGAAACCGAGCTGCAACTGGACGATTGGTTCGAAGTGACAACCCATGATGCCGCAGTGGAAATGATGCAGGCTGACGCGGTGGTTCCGTTCGGCACGGCGATGTGGCCGATGTAAGGCGCCCGGACCGGAGCAGGCCCTGCGCCTGCCCCGGTCATTTTTGTCCTCCAGGGAGGTTTTATGGACCAGACCCGCGCCATCCGCCATTTCCTGTACTACCTCGAACGTCACCCGGCCCTGAGCAACACCCAGCCGTCGAAGGTAGTGATCGGCCATACCGCCGAGTATCAGGCCATGAGCCGCGCCATCATCGAACAATCCCGCCAGTCCACGCCACTGGCGGTCAGCGCCCTGCGCCTTGATCTGGAGCCTGCCGAGAGCCTGGCCCAGGCAATTATCGACTGTGACCTGTACATCTTTTTCTATGACTCCTCGACCCTGCCTCAGCCGCGCCCAGATGGCCCGGAATTTCTCCGACCGCTGCATGGGCTGATGGCCGAGCACTGGAAAAAATCCCTATTGTTCAAGGATTACGGCGAGTACTTCTACGATACCTTCAGCATCGAGCCGCAGCGGATCGCCGACCTCAATGCGACCCTGATCCGGCGCTTGTCCCAGGCCGGCACCCTGAGTTTCAGCGACCCTCAGGGCTCGTATTTCGAAGCACCACTCAATAGCGTGAAGAAGTGGACCGACATCAACGGCGTGGGCAATTACGACCTGGCGCCAGGTGAAATCGCCACCCACAGCGAGGCGATCAATGGCCATGTGCGATTTCTCGGCACCTTCCTCAGCACCATTCCGTTTGCCCGCAAGTACGGGGTGCTGCAAACGCCACTGGAGCTGTGGATCGAGAATTCGAGCATCCGCCAGGTGGCGACCGAAGTCCCTGGACTGGCCACTGATTTCAACAAGTACCTGGATGCCAACCCGTCGAATCGGCGCATCGAGGAGCTGGGGATCGGCACCAACGAGGGCATCAAGTCCTTGTATGGACGCAACTCCGGTTTTGAAGAGCGTCACTGCGGCCTGCACCTCGGCCTGGGCGGTGGAGCCAAGGGCAGCCATCATCTGGACCTGATCTTCAGCGCCGGGGTACTGGCGGTGGACAACAAGCCAGTGTTCGACGGCCAGTTCGCCTTCTAGCCTCCGCGGCAAGAGCCGGTCGCCGGCGAAAGCAGTCCGCAGTCCTGCTGACTATTCATCGGCAAGCCGGCTCCTACGAACCACCAGGCAAAAAAAACGCCAACCCGTGGGTTGGCGTTCTTGTGCACCGACCGGGATTTACTCCGGCTTGCGGCGACCAAAGCCAGGACGCTGGCCGCTACCGGCTGGAGCGCCGCGACGCTTGCCGGATGGCGCATCCTTGTCCAGCACCAGGCTTGGACGCTTGGACTTCGGCGCCGGCTTGGCCGGGCGCTTGGTGTCCGCCGGACGATCGGCCACTGGCGTGCCACGACCGGTTGCCGGCCGCGGTGCACGGGAACCGCGCTCGCCGTCCTGACGGGCCGCAGGCTTGCGCCCTGGGCGCTCGCCTTCGATCTGCGGCTCACGAGGTGCACGCGATGTAGTTGGGGTGCCGTTGGCCGGACGCAGGGTGCGCACGCGCTCGCTCTTGCCCACTGGACGCGAAGATTTACGCTGCATGCGCTCCAGCTTGTCCTTGGACTTGGCGTTGAGTTGCGGCATCGCCACAGGGGTCAAGCCAACCTCAGCACTGAGGATGTCGACTTCGTACTGGCTCATTTCGCGCCAGCGGCCCATGGGCAGGTCGGAGTTGAGGAATACCGGGCCGAAGCGCACGCGCTTCAGGCGGCTGACCACCAGGCCCTGGGACTCCCACAGGCGACGTACTTCACGGTTACGACCTTCCATCACCACGCAGTGGTACCAGTGGTTGAAACCTTCGCCACCGGGCGCCTGCTTGATGTCGGTGAACTTGGCCGGGCCGTCTTCGAGCATGACGCCAGCCTTGAGGCGCTCAATCATCTCGTCGTCGACTTCACCACGCACGCGCACGGCGTACTCACGGTCCATTTCATAGGACGGGTGCATCAGGCGGTTGGCCAACTCACCGTCGGTGGTGAACATCAGCAAACCGGTGGTGTTGATGTCCAGGCGGCCGATGTTGATCCAGCGGCCTTCTTTCGGGCGCGGCAGCTTGTCGAATACGGTCGGACGGCCTTCCGGGTCGTCACGGGTGCAGATCTCGCCGTCGGGCTTGTTGTACATGATCACGCGGCGTACCGATTCGGCAGCCTCTTCGCGCTTGATCACCTTGCCATCGATGGAAATGGCGTCATGCAGGTCGACGCGCAGGCCCAGGGTGGCCTCTTTGCCGTTGACCTTGATGCGGCCCTGGCTGATCCAGGACTCGACGTCGCGGCGCGAGCCGACGCCGATGCGGGCGAGGACTTTCTGCAGTTTCTCGCCGGCTGGACGGATTTCCTGGTCGTTCTGATCGGTATCGCTCATCTGGGCACCTCCCGGTGTGTCGCTTCAGGCTTGAGTAGCCTGAAGGGTAAAAAACAGAGTCTATGGCGAAGGGATCGCCAAAGGGTCGCGAATCATACGCTCATGGCGGCGGTTGCGCATCACAGACTAGTCGATAAGTCGCGACCCAGGCTTTTTTCCGCCAATCTGTGGCGTCATCCGTGGCGCCAATCCCTGTAGGAGCCGGCTTGCCGGCGAAGGGGGCGAAGGGGGGCTTGAGCCTTGTGGTGAGGCGGCTGGCGCCTTCGCTGGCAAGCCAGCTCCTACACAAGCTGGCCTCTTGCGGGTCAGTCGTCCAGCAGGCGGCGTTCACTCTCGATGGCCTCGGCCAGTGCCAGGGCTTCAGCCTCTTCTTCACTCAACTCGGCGGCTGCCGGCTCCAGCGCAGCCACGGCGGCCAACAACCTGGCCCGGGCCTCGGCCACCCCGAGCACATCGTCCTCAGCTTCCACCGGCGACTCATCCTCAGGCTCGATCGCAGCGTCGGCTACCTCATCCTGATCGTCTTCCGGCCACCGGCTTGCCTCGTACTCGTCCGACAGCGACGGCAAGGATACGGCGACGCCATCATCGACCATTGCCTGGGGCTGCAGCTGCGGCTCGACAGCGAGATCATCCACCGCATCCGGCGCGCCCTCACGGTGCAGGTCGTCGAAGTCGGTCTTGATCCCCTCCTCCATCGAGTCCAGCTCCAGCAGCAAGGTGTGGAAGCTGGTTTCCTCCTTGGGCTCTTCCGGTTCGGCGCTGGCGTCGGCCAGTTGCTGCAGGTGCTCGGGCACCGGAACGTCGTCGAACTCCAGTACCGGCTCGACCTCAATCTCGCGAAGCTCGGCCAGGGGTGGCAGGTCGTCGAGGTTCTTCAGGTTGAAGTGATCGAGAAAAGCCTTGGTGGTGGCGAACATCGCCGGCTTGCCCGGCACGTCGCGATAGCCCACCACACGAATCCACTCGCGTTCCAGCAGGGTCTTGACGATGTGGCTGTTGACCGCCACGCCGCGCACATCCTCGATCTCGCCCCGGGTAATGGGCTGGCGGTAGGCGATCAGGGCCATGGTCTCCAGCATGGCGCGGGAATAACGCTGGGGCCGTTCTTCCCACAAGCGCCCCACCCAAGGGGAGAATTTCTCGCGGATCTGCAGGCGATACCCCGAAGCCACTTCCTTGAGCTCAAAGGCGCGCCCCTCGCAGGACTTGCCGAGCAGGGTCAGGGCCTTCTTGAAAACCGCCGGATCCGGCCGTTCGGCTTCTTCGAAGAGCTCGAACAGGCGTTCCAGGGACTGGGGTTTTCCCGAGGCCAACAGAAAGGCTTCGAGCAGGGACGCCAGCTCGCGGGGTTCATTCAAATTCATGATTTAAGCTCGTTATTCGGCTCGCGCCCGTACATGGATGGCCGCAAAGGGCTCATTCTGCACCAGCTCGACCAGGGATTCCTTGACCAGTTCGAGGATCGCCATGAAAGTCACCACCACACCCAGGCGCCCTTCTTCAGCGGTGAACAACTCGACAAAGGGTACGAAACCGCCCCCCTTGAGCCGCTCCAGTACATCGCTCATGCGCTCGCGAGTGGACAGGGCCTCGCGGCTGACCTGATGGCTTTCGAACATGTCGCCTCGACGCAGAACTTCGGCCATGGACATCAGCAACTCTTCCAGGGCGACATCCGGCAACAGCTTGCGCGCCCGGGCCTCTGGCGCATCAAGCTTGGGCACCACCACGTCACGGCCAACCCGACTCAGGCCGTCGATGCCTTCGGCGGCAGCCTTGAAGCGCTCGTACTCTTGCAGACGGCGGATCAGTTCAGCCCGAGGATCATCCTCTTCCTGCTCGACCTCGGCGGAACGCGGCAAGAGCATCCGCGACTTGATCTCGGCCAGCATCGCCGCCATCACCAGGTACTCGGCGGCCAGCTCCAGGCGCACGGACTGCATCAACTCCACATAGCCCATATACTGGCGAGTGATTTCCGCCACCGGAATGTCGAGGATGTTGATGTTCTGCTTGCGGATCAGGTACAGCAACAGGTCCAGCGGGCCTTCGAAAGCTTCGAGGAAGACTTCCAGGGCATCCGGGGGGATGTACAGGTCCAGGGGCATTTCCATCACCGCCTGGCCGTAGACCATGGCGAATGGCAACTCCTGCTGGGCGCCGGCCTGCTCGTCGACGGTTTCTACTGCGGACATCTAGGCCTCGACCATGAACGGCGCAGGATCGCCGCAACCCGCACGGATCAGCTCAGGTTCACCGTCGGCAAGACTGATCACCGTGGAGGACTCGGTGCTGCCGAAGCCGCCGTCAATGATCAGGTCAACCTGATGCTCCAGCAGTTGGCGCATTTCATAGGGGTCGCTGAGGGCTTCGGTATCGCCAGGCATGATCAGACTGACACTCATCAGCGGCTCGCCGAGCTCGGCCAGCAGCGCCAGGGCGATTGGATTGCTCGGCACCCGCAGGCCGATGGTGCGGCGCTTGGGATGCAGCAGCAAACGCGGCACTTCGCGGGTGGCATTGAGGATGAAGGTGTACGGACCCGGCACATGCGCCTTGAGCAGGCGGAACGTACCGGTATCGATCTTGGCAAACAGGCCCAACTGCGAAAGGTCGCTGCAGATCAACGCGAAGTTGTGCTTGTCGTCCAACTGGCGCAAGCGCCGCACCCTCTCGATCGCACCCTTGTCGCCCATCTGGCAACCGACGGCGTATGAAGAGTCCGTGGGATAGATCACCACGCCACCGCCGCGAATAATCTCGACGGCCTGCTTGATCAGGCGCGGCTGCGGGTTTTCCGGGTGGATCTGGAAAAATTGACTCACTGTCTCTACCTGTTCAGGCGGCAATAATTGGGTCATGTTTGAACCGACACCATAGCGGCGGCAAGTCCTCCGGAACCGGGCGATATTCGCCGATCTCGGACCAGCCTCCTGGACCATGAAAGTCACTGCCGGCGCTGACCAGCAGTCCGAATTCACGAGCAAGGATAGCCAAACTGCCCACTTGCTCTGCAGGTTGGTGGCCATTGACCACTTCTATGGCATGACCACCGGCTTGAATATAGTCGGCAATCAGCCGGCGACGCTTGCTGCGGGTGAAATCGTAATGCCAGGGATGGGCCAGGCTGACCCAGGCACCCGCCTCGCGCAGCGTGGCCACGGTCTCTTCCAGGGTCGGCCAGTGCTGCTTGACGTCCCCCAGCTTGCCGGCGCCCAGCCATTTGCGGAACGCTTCGGCACGGTCCTTCACAAAACCGGCGCGCACCAGGTAGTCGGCAAAGTGCGGCCGCGCCGGTGCATTGCCGCTGTCGCCGAGTTCCTGCTGGATCGCCCGGGCACCTTCCAGCGCTCCCGGCATCCCCTTGAGGGCCAACTTGCGGCTTATTTCCTCGGAGCGCAGCCAGCGTCCGTCGTGCAATTTGGCAATGGCCTGCACCAGCGCCGGGGCCTGAGTGTCGAAACCGTAGCCCAGGACATGGATGGTCGCGCCGCCCCAGGTACAGGACAACTCAACGCCGTTGACCAACTGCATGCCCAGGGCGTTCGCCGCTTGGCGGGCCTCAGCCAGGCCTTCGAGGGTGTCATGATCGGTCAGGGCCAGGACTCGCACGCCTCGCTCAAACGCCCGCGCAACCAGAACCGCGGGCGCCAGGGCGCCGTCGGAAGCCGTGCTATGGCAGTGCAAATCAACATTCACAGGACGATAAAACCTCAAGTCAGCTGGCGCTTTCGCTACCAAGGATGTTTGTTATTATGCCGCCACATCCTGCTTCTGGCTGCCACTGTGAAACAATTCATCGACTTCATCCCGCTGTTCCTGTTTTTCATCGTCTACAAAATCGATCCCCGCGTCGTCGACCTTGCCGGTCACGAAGTCACTGTGGGCGGCATCTACAGTGCCACGGCGGTGCTGATCATCAGCTCCCTGGTGGTCTATGGCGCACTGTTCATTTCCCAGCGCAGGCTGGAAAAAAGCCAGTGGCTGACCCTGATCGCCTGCCTGGTCTTCGGCAGCCTGACCCTGGCCTTCCACAGCGAAACCTTCCTCAAGTGGAAGGCCCCGGTGGTCAACTGGCTATTCGCTCTGGCCTTCATCGGCAGCCATTTCATCGGTGACCGCCTGCTGATCAAGCGCATCATGGGCCACGCCCTGACCCTGCCGGATCCGGTGTGGACCCGCCTGAACATCGCCTGGATCGCCTTCTTCCTGTTTTGCGGTGCCGCCAACCTGTTCGTTGCCTTTACCTTCCAGAGCATCTGGGTCGACTTCAAGGTCTTCGGCAGCCTGGGCATGACCGTACTGTTCCTGGTGGGCCAGGGCATCTACCTGTCGCGCCACCTGCATGACACCGATCCCACTACCCCGAAAGCCGAGGACTGACATGCTTTACGCAATCATTGCCACAGACGTCGCCAACTCCCTGGAAAACCGCCTGGCCGCGCGCCCGGCGCACCTGGAGCGCCTGCAGCAACTCCAGGCCGAGGGGCGCGTGGTATTGGCCGGCCCACACCCGGCCGTGGACAGCAATGATCCTGGCGCAGCCGGTTTCAGTGGCAGCCTGATTGTCGCCCAGTTCGACTCCCTGAGCGCTGCCCAGGCCTGGGCCGACGCCGACCCTTATGTAGCTGCCGGCGTCTACGCCAGCGTGCTGGTCAAACCGTTCAAGCAAGTCCTGCCGTAAATCCTCCGAGACGTGATGAACCTTCACCGGTCATCACGTTCTCAATCGCTCATTATTCTCGTTTGACGGCCGACAACCTGCCCAACACTCGATTGGAATCAGGAGTTTCGATGCGCCAAGGTCCGCTGTGCCTGCTGTTGGTCATGTTGTCGATCGGGGCTCCGGCCCTTGCCGAGGAAACTCAGGAATCCGGTCATTCGACGCCGCTCTCCCTGAGCGCCGGCAGTCAGATCACCGAGTTGCAGCAACGCTTGAAAGAAAGCGAGCGCCTGCGTGATGAATTGAGCAAACAACTGCAAAGTGCCGATGCCGAACGGGAAAGCGCCCAGCTGACCCGCTTGCGCCAAGATAATCAGCGCCTCAAGCTACAACTCAAAGAGACCCAGGCCAACCCGGCGCCACCTCTGATGACCGACCAGCAACAATGGTTCGTGACCGGCGGCGGAGTGGCCCTCATCGCCCTGCTCTGCGGTATCTTTGCCAGTGGCGGACACCGCAAGCGTCGACAATGGCTAAATTGAGTGATTCATGAGCGACCTGTTACTGATTGATGATGACCAGGAGCTGTGCGAGCTCCTGAGCAGTTGGCTGAGCCAGGAAGGCTTTCTGGTGCGGGCCTGTCACGATGGACTGAGCGCACGCCGGGCGCTGGCCGAAACCGCGCCGGCAGCCGTGGTACTGGACGTGATGTTGCCCGACGGCAGTGGCCTGGAACTGCTCAAGCAATTGCGCAACGACCATCCCGACCTGCCGGTGCTGATGCTTTCAGCCCGTGGCGAACCGCTGGACCGCATCCTCGGCCTGGAACTGGGCGCTGACGACTACCTGGCCAAGCCGTGCGACCCTCGCGAGCTCACCGCCCGCTTGCGTGCCGTGCTGCGCCGCAGCCACCCGGTGGCAACCTCCAGCCAGATGGAGCTGGGCGACCTGTGCTTCAGCCCGATTCGTGGCGTAGCCACCATTGATGAGCAGGACATAACCCTGACGGTCTCCGAAAGTCGACTGCTCGAGGCCCTGCTCAAGCAACCGGGCGAACCCCTGGACAAGCAGGAGCTGGCGCAGATTGCCCTGGGCCGCAAGCTGACCCTGTATGACCGCAGCCTGGACATGCACGTCAGTAACCTGCGCAAAAAGATCGGCCCCCATCCTGACGGCCGCCCGCGGATCGTTGCCCTGCGCAGCCGCGGCTACTACTACAGCCTGTAAACAAACCCTGGGGCCTGCCTGCGTTGCCGCGACGGAAATTTGTCAGGTCCAGGGATTCTTGTCTTTACCCAAGCTTTACCCTCCGCTGACCGCCGCTGACCTTGATCTGCGTAACCTGAGCTCATCCGGAACTCACCGGGAACGAGACAAGGAGACACACCATGCGCAAGACCCTGATCGCTTTGATGTTCGCCGCCGCTCTGCCGACCGTGGCCATGGCCATGCCTGAAGGCAACGGCCCGATGGGCCCAATGGACGGCCCTCGGCACAGCGAACACATGCGCGGCAAAGGCCTCTTCAGCCAACTGGACCTGAGCCGCGAGCAGCGCCAGCAGATCGGCAAGCTGATGGGCGAGCAAATGCACGAACGCAAAGCGCTCGTAGAGAAATACCTGGAGAAACTCTCCCCGGCCGACCAGAAAGCCATGAAAGACGAACAGGCCGCCAAGCAGCAGAAAACCCAGGCCGACATCCGCGCCCTGCTCAAGCCTGACCAGCAGAAAGAGTTCGACGCCATGGTAAAGAAACAACAGGAACGTCGCGCCGAGTGGGCGCAGTTCAAAGAGTGGAAGGCGCAACAACCGCAAAAAGCGCAATAATGTTTTAGCTTTCACCCCTAGCCCAGTGGCCTCCCCCCACTGGGCTTTCTGCGTTCGAGGAGTTCCTGTGCGTTCATTGTTCTGGCGCATCCTGGCCAGCTTCTGGCTGGCCATCACCCTGGTTGCAGGGCTATCGATCCTGCTCGGGCACATGCTCAATCAGGACGCCTGGATTCTCAGTCGTCATCCAGGTCTCAACAGTCTTGCCGAAGAGTGGACGCAAACCTACGAGACCCAAGGCGAGGACGCCGCCCAGGACATCCTCCAGCAGCGCAAGCGTCAGTACCACATTGACGTGCAGGTACTCAATGAGAGCGGGGACCCGGTGGTCCGCGGGACTTTCCCACGCCGCGCCGCGGCGTTCGAGGCCCGGCAGAACAATGACGACCGGCACCTGCCCTGGCGCCGCCTGACAGCGGAATACACCAGTCCGAAAACCAGTGACACCTACCTGTTCATCTATCGCATCCCACACCCGGAACTGGATGCCTGGCATCGCGACAGCCTGACCTGGCCCCTCAGTGCCCTGGCCATTGCCCTGGTGGTGCTGACGCTGTTCAGCTTGTTGGTGACGCTGTCCATCACCCGTCCCCTGAGCCGTTTGCGCGGGGCCGTCCACGACCTGGGCCAGGCCATTTATCAGCAGAACAGCCTGGCGCGCCTGGCCAACCGCCGTGATGAATTCGGGGTCCTGGCTCGGGACTTCAATCGCATGGGGTCACGCCTGCAGAGCCTGATCGGTAGCCAACGCCAACTGCTCCGGGATGTTTCCCACGAATTGCGTTCACCCCTGGCACGCCTGCGCATCGCCTTGGCGCTGGCGGAGCGGGCCGCTCCCGAAGAGCGGGAAAAACTCTGGCCTCGGCTGACCCGTGAATGTGACCGCCTGGAAGCCCTGATCAGCGAAATCCTGGTACTGGCCCGCGTCGATGCGGACAATGCCAGTGCCGAAGAAGTCGACCTCAACGCCTTGCTGCTGACCCTGCAAAAAGACGCGCAACTGGCCTGCCCCGAACAGCCGGTGCAGATCGATGCCCAAGCGCAATTGAGCCTGCGCGGCTGGCCGACCATGCTCGAACGGGCCATGGACAACCTGTTGCGCAACGCTCAGCGCTTCAACCCTGCGGGACAACCCATCGAAGTCCTGGCTCAACGCCAGGGCGACAAAATCCTGATCAGCGTGCGTGATCACGGCCCAGGCGTGGATGCCGAACACCTGAACCAGTTGGGAGAACCCTTCTTCCGCGCGCCGGGACAAAACACATCAGGTCATGGACTGGGACTGGCCATCGCCCGCCGCGCAGCAGAACGCCATGGCGGCAGCCTGATACTGGCCAATCACAGTCAGAACGGTTTTATCGCGACCCTGGAACTCCCCCTGGTTCCTGGTGCCCTGGCCCCGGTATGAATGCAACATGGGCAAGCCGCCTCTGCCCCATTGAGCAGAAACGGGCTTGCCCACGGTGCAGCCCAAGACCGGGCCGGAATGATCAGGCCTTGGCGCTCCAGGCGCTGACGAACTCGGTGGTATCGACTTTCGCCGCGACCCTTGGCTCGTTCAACGGCGTCCCCAGATACAGGAAGGCGATGATCTCTTCACCTTCCGCCAACCCCAGCCCCTTGGCCACATGGGCCGAGTAGGACAACTCGCCGGTGCGCCACACCGCGCCGATGCCCTGGGCATAGGCCGCCAGCAGGATGCCATGGGCGGCACAGCCCGCAGCCAGCAACTGCTCGGACTTGGGAACCTTGAAGTGCTCCTGCAAGCGGGCCACCACCACAACCACCAGCGGCGCGCGCAAGGGCATCGCCCGGGCCTTGTCCAACGCGGCCGGAGTCACCTCGCCAGCCTCCTGCTGTACCGCTTCTGCCAGCAACTCGCCCAACTGCTGACGGGCCTCGCCTTCGACCGTCAGAAACCGCCAGGGGCGCAATTGACCATGATCCGGCGCACGCATGGCAGCGCTGAACAACACCTCACGCTGTGCGGCGGTAGGTGCAGGCTCTACCAGACGAGGCACGGAAACACGGTTGAGCAAAGCGTCGAGAGCCTCCATCGGCCACCTCCTGAAAAAAAGTCCGCCCATTCTAACCGGCGGAGTGCCGGTTTACATGCCCTGCACCGCAGGTAGAATGAGCGCCCTTCTTTTATCACCCCGAGCGGACCCCATGGCGTTGCCGACTTTACGGATCATTGGTTTCATCATCGGCATCTTCCTCATCACCCTGGCCATCGCCATGGTCGTGCCCATGGCGACACTGGTGATCTTCGAACGCACCGGTGATCTGCCGTCGTTCCTCTGGGCCAGCATGATCACCTTCATCGCCGGCCTGGCCCTGGTGATTCCCGGGCGCCCCGAACACATTCACTTGCGACCGCGGGACATGTACCTGCTGACAGTCTCAAGCTGGCTGGTGGTATGCATCTTTGCCGCCCTGCCGTTCCTGCTGACCCAGCACATCAGCTACACCGATTCATTCTTTGAAAGCATGTCCGGCATCACCGCCACCGGCGCCACCGTACTCAGCGGCCTGGACAGCATGTCCCCGGGCATCCTGATCTGGCGTTCGATGCTGCACTGGCTGGGGGGGATCGGCTTCATCGGCATGGCGGTGGCGATTCTGCCGCTGCTGCGCATCGGCGGCATGCGCCTGTTCCAGACCGAGTCTTCGGACCGCTCCGAGAAAGTCATGCCTCGCTCACACATGGTGGCGCGACTGATCGTCGCCACCTATGTCGGCATTACCATCTTCGGCAGCCTGGCGTTCTGGTGGGCCGGCATGACGGTATTCGACGCCATCAACCACGCCATGTCGGCAATTTCCACCGGCGGTTTCTCCACCTCCGACGACTCTCTGGCCCACTGGAAACAACCAGCAGTGCACTGGGTGGCGATCGTGGTGATGATCCTCGGCAGCCTGCCTTTCGCCCTGTACGTGGCGACCCTGCGCGGCAACCGCCGTGCGCTGATCAAGGACCAGCAGGTTCAAGGCTTGCTCGGACTGTTGCTAGTGACCTGGCTGGTACTCGGCACCTGGTACTGGTGGACCACCGACCTGCACTGGCTGGATGCCTTGCGCCACGTGGCACTGAACGTGACCTCGGTGGTCACCACCACCGGTTTTGCCCTGGGTGACTACAGCCTGTGGGGCAATTTCTCGCTGATGCTGTTCTTCTACCTGGGGTTCGTCGGTGGCTGTTCGGGATCGACTGCCGGCGGGATCAAGATCTTCCGTTTCCAGGTCGCCTACATCCTGCTCAAGGCCAACCTCAATCAACTGATCCACCCGCGCGCGGTGATCAAGCAGAAGTACAACGGTCATCGCCTGGATGAGGAAATCGTCCGTTCGATCCTGACCTTCTCGTTCTTCTTCGCCATCACCATCTGCATGATTGCCCTGGCCCTGTCGCTGCTGGGCCTGGACTGGATGACCGCCCTGACCGGCGCCGCCAGCACCGTGTCCGGGGTGGGCCCGGGTCTGGGAGAAACCATTGGCCCGGCCGGCAATTTCTCCACCCTGCCGGACGCTGCCAAGTGGATCCTGTCCCTGGGGATGCTGCTGGGCCGACTGGAAATCATCACGGTGTTTGTACTGTGTATTCCGGCGTTCTGGCGTCATTGATCGAGACTGGCATCTCCAGCAGCCGCGCCCGGTACTCACCGGGCGTGACATCGAACCAGCGACGGAATGCACGGAAGAAGTTGCTCGGATCGGCAAACCCCAGCAGATAGGCAATCTCCAGCAAGGTCATGTTCGGCTGCGCCAGGTACTGCTCGGCCAATTCACGGCGCGTATCGTCGAGCAGGGTCTGGAAACTGGTGCCCTCTTCCTGCAGGCGGCGTTGCAGAGTGCGCTGGGACAGGTGCAGGGTCTGCGCCACCCTCTCACGCTTGGGCTCGCCCTGGGGCAGCAAACGGCACAATACCTGCCGCGCCTTGTGAGTCACTCGGCTCTCGGAGAACCGTGCCAGGTATTCGCCGGCAAACCGATCATGCAGCAAGGCCATGGCTTCATTGGCAGTGGGCAGTGGCGCTTCCATGTCGGCGCGCAGAAAAATCAGCGCATCGTAGGGTGCGGCAAACACCAGGGGCGCATGGAACATCTCCTTGTAAGGCTGCACGTCCAATGGTTGCTCCCCTTGCAGCAACACCTTGCGGGGCTGCAATACCCGCCCCGTCAGCCAGCCACACAGGGCCAGGGCACAGGCCAGCGAGGCTTCGGCGCTTTGCCGGGTGGGCGGCAGATGATCGCCATGTACGGTAAGGATCAATGCATAACCCTCAGGTAGAAGGCGAAAGCTCAGATCAGCGCTTTCGGCAATGATCCGCTGATAGCGCACCAGCCGTTGAAAACCCTCTGCCAGCGTACGACTCGACATCAGTGCATAACCGGCCACATGAAAGGACGCGGGGCGCACCACCTTGCCCATGTTCAAACCGATCGCCGGATTGCCGGAAACCTCGACGGCCCGCTGCCAGAGCCGGGTCATCGAGTCCTGGGTAAAGCGCGCGTCCGGATCCTCCAAGGCGCCATAGTCGAGCCCGAGTTGCTTGAACAACGCCCGACAATCAAGGCCATCCATTTCCAGGGTTTTGACGATTCCCAGGGTCCAACTTGCAGAAGTCGTACGTTCGCTCATGAGGGTTACTTACATGATGAGCCGCATGCTACGGCCAATTTCCCAAGGATACTAAAGTGGCGCCTATTGTCACTGGCCAGTACCGCCAAGGACTCTAGACTCAAATAAGCTCCCCGCAGAACATCCCGCTCGCAGAACAACAAGCACAGAGATCGCGGCCATGGAAAACACTCGACAGTTCAACAGCTTCGCCGAGTTCTACCCCTACTACTTGAGCGAACACAGCGACAGCACTTGCCGGCGCCTGCACTTCATCGGCACCAGCCTGGTGATCTTCCTCCTGGCCTTCACCATCGGCAAAGGTGCCTGGCTGTTGCTGCTGGCCTTGCCCCTGGCCGGCTATGGTTTTGCCTGGGCCGGGCATTTCTTCTTCGAGAAAAACCGCCCTGCAACCTTTCAGCATCCGCTGTACAGCCTGCTGGGGGATTTCGTCATGTACCGCGACATGATCCTCGGCAAGGTGCCTTTCTAGGCCCGACTGGACAGCAAGCCGTCCCGCACAGCCACTGCGATGGCCAGGGCCGGGCATACACTCGAGTCCTCCAGCCCAAAACAACAAGAGGATGGCCGATGAGCACTCAAGCACGCTTCACCCATATGCAGGACGGCACCCCCGAGGACTGGGCGATCATCGCCGCGGACTTCAGTGCCTACGCCAAGCAATTACCCACACGCATCCTGCTTCACCTGCAACTGCTGAAAGGCGATTTCGGCGGTTTCCCGGTGGATCGCCTGACCCACTCGCTGCAGACCGCCAGCCGCGCCTGGCATGACGGGCGCGACGAGGAGTACGTGGTCTGCGCCCTCCTCCACGACATCGGCGACACCCTGGGTTCCTACAACCATCCGGACATCGCCGCGGCCATTCTCAAGCCCTTTGTCAGTGCCGAGAACCTGTGGATGGTTGAGAAGCACGGCATATTCCAGGGCTACTACTTCTTTCATCACCTGGGCATGGACCGCCATCTGCGGGAGCAATTCAAGGATCACCCGCTGTACCAGCGTACCGCCGAGTTCTGCGCCAACTACGACGCAGCGGCCTTCGATCCCGCCTATGAAAGCCTGCCCCTGAGCTTCTTCGAGCCAATGCTGCAGCGCCTGTTCGCCCAACCTCGGCAATCGCTGTACAAGGCGGCCATGGAACAATCCAGCCGCGCCTGAGGCGTGATCATCGACACACCGACGCGGTTCAGGCCGGCTCCGCCATCTTCACTTGCTCGGCCTTGAGCTGGGCTTCTCGGGCCTGCGCCTCGGCCAGGCGGTAGAGCTCGATAGTGCCGTCCCAGTGTTCGATCAAGGCTGTGCAGGACTCCACCCAATCACCGCAATTGAGGTAGTCCACCTCGCCGACTTTGCGGATCTCGGCATGGTGAATATGCCCGCACACCACCCCGTGCAACTCGCGCTTGACGCACTCATGGGCGATGGCCTCCTCAAAATCGCTGATAAAGCTCACGGCGGTCTTCACCTTGTGCTTGAGGTAGGCCGACAACGACCAGTAACCGTAGCCGTAGCGCGCCCGCCAGTGGTTGAGCCAGCGATTGAGGGTCAGGGTGAACTCATAGGCCGAGTCGCCGAGGAAGGCCAGCCAGCGATGATAACGGGTGATGACGTCGAACTGATCGCCATGGATCACCAGCAGATGGCGCCCGTCTGCGGTGACGTGCACCGCCTCGTCCACCAACTGGATATTGCCCAGGATCAGCTTGGAATAACGGCGCAGGAACTCATCATGGTTACCGGTGACGTAAATCACCTCGGTACCGCGCTTGCTCATGGTCAGCAAGCGGCGGATCACATTGGTATGGGCTTGAGGCCAGTACATGCCTCCGCGCAGCTTCCAGCCATCGATGATGTCGCCCACCAGGTAAATGCGATCGGCGTGATACCCCTTGAGAAACCGTGCAAGGTGCTCCGCCTGGCAATCCCGGGTGCCCAGGTGCACATCTGAAATCCATAAGGTCCGTACCCGTTGCTTGCGGCTGGGTCTGGCAAGTTCGGCATGAGTCATGGACGCTCTCCGGGATTTTTTGCGAGCTTGCGCCCCAGCGATTAATAGCCCATGACAAAAATGCGGCAGAGCGATGACAGCGCGAATCGCCCGACCGCCGGTGTAGAATGCCGGTCTGCCAAGGAGACCGTGATGGGTTCTATCCTCACCCTGCGCCACTACAGCCACGACCTGATCGCCCACAGCCATGAACACCCGCAATTGGTGTTCGGCCTCTCGGGCCAGCTCGACTTCGAAGTCGAAGGCCAGGGCAGCCAGGTGCAGCAGCAGAGCTTCGTGGTAGTGCCGGCCGGTGCCCGGCATGTCTGCGGCAGCCCCAGGGGCAGTCATTGCCTGGTGCTGGACGTGCCCGGCGAACACTGGCTGAAGCAGTCCCTGGGGGAACATGCCGAAGCCAGTCGACGCCTGCTCGACAGCCCCCTGCGCCGGGCCCTGGAGCCAAGCCAGAGCCGTCTGGTCAACTGGCTGGCAGACAGTCCCGTGGACGACCCATTGATTGCCCAACAAGGGGCCGTACTGCTGTTGGCCAGTCTCAATCATTCGGCGTGCAGCCACCCCGGCGAACGTCGACTGCCCTACGCCGCCCTGAAGGCCTATATCGATCGCCACGCCGCCCACCCATTGCAAGTGGCCGACCTGGCACGGATTGCCGATATTTCCGCTGCTCGCCTGCACGCACGGTTCATTGCCGAATACGGGCGCACGCCCATGGATTATGTTCGTCACCGACGCCTGGAGATGGCCTTGGAACTCTTGCGCGGTTCAACACTGCCCATTGGCGAAGTCGCTAGCCGCGTGGGTTACAACTCTCAAAGTGCGTTTGCCGCGGCAATACTGCGTGAGTTCGGCCATTCGCCGCGCCAGCTCAGGCAGAAGGCGAACGCTAATCTCTCGACAAAAAACACCAGGATCGCGACAGACGACGCTGCCGGCTCGCTCGTAGACTAAGACCTTTACCGTCTCGAGCCATCACTGGCCGTCTTGTTGTTAAGGATAAAAATGACTCCGCGTACCGCCCTTGGCGCTCTGCATATCGGCGCCCTGATGTTCGGCCTGACTGGCGTGCTCGGTAAGCTGGCCGCCGCCTCGCCCGCCGTTATCGTGTTCGGTCGCGCCGCCTTTGCCGTACTTGCCCTGGGCTTCTTCGCCCGTCTGGCGAGCAACACGCCCTGGAAGAAACTGGCCACCGGTGACTGGCAGCGCCTGCTGCTCAGCGGCCTGCTCCTGGCCGGTCACTGGGTGAGTTTTTTCATCGCCGTGAAAGTTGCCGGAGTAGCTATCGCCACCTTGGGTTTTGCCAGCTTCCCGGCCTTCACGGTGATTCTCGAAGGGTTGATCTTCCGCGAGCGGATTCGCTTCAACGAGATGCTGCTGGTGGTCCTGGTGAGCATCGGACTGGTATTGGTCACCCCGGATTTCGATCTGGCCAGCCAGGCCACTACCGGCCTGCTGTGGGCCGTGGGCTCGGGCCTGCTGTTCGCCTTGCTGTCATTGAACAATCGCGCCAGTTCCGGACGGATTCCAGCGGTGCAGGCCGCCTTCTGCCAGAACGTCGTGGTAGCCCTGTGCCTGTTGCCAGTGGCGGCGCCAGAGCTTGGGCAAGTGCGGGCCATGGATTGGCTGTGGATCAGTCTGCTGGGGATTTTCTGCACCGGCCTGGCCCATAGCCTGTTCGTCGCCAGCCTGGCGGTGATCAAGGCACGCACCGCCGCGGTAGTCTTTGCCCTGGAACCGGTCTACGGGATTACCGTGGCCTGGCTGCTGTTCGGCGAAAATCCGACCCTGCGCATGTTGCTGGGTGGAGCGCTGATCATTGTCGCGATCGTGGTATCGAGCCGACTGTCCGTGGGCTCAGGCAACAAGACGGCCAGCGTACAGGCCGAGACTCACTGACTCCGGTCGTTGTGACCGAGGTCTCGCTCTGGGTCGATCTGGTCGCGAACCCGCTGCTTCAGGACCTTGGCCTCGGGAAAGCCGCCGTCGGCCTTGCGTTCCCAGATCTGGACCCCGTTGCAGGTGATGCGAAAGGTGCCACCGGTAGCGGGCTCCAGGGATACCTTGCCAAGGTCATCGCTGAAGGTGCTCAACAGCTCCTGGGCCAACCAGGCCGCCCGCAGCAGCCACTGGCATTGAGTGCAATAGGTGATGACCACTTCGGGTTTACGTTCAGTCATGGTACATGCCGACTCCTGAGTTCAAGGGCGTCGCTATAATAGCCGGCTTTATCGCCCGCCCCGAGAACCATGATGCGCCGCCTGCTGTCCTGCCTGTTGCTCTGCCTGCTGCCTCTGATCGCTCAATCCGCAGAAACTCCACGACCGAAAATCGGCCTGGTGCTGTCGGGCGGTGCTGCCCGCGGCCTGGCGCATGTCGGTGTGCTCAAGGCCCTGGAAGAACAAGGCATCCGCATTGATGCGATTGCTGGCACCAGCATGGGCGCGGTGATTGGCGGGCTCTACGCCTCGGGCTACAGCATCGACGAGTTGGAAAAACTCGCCCTGGACATCGACTGGAGGCAGGCGCTATCCGACGCACCGCCTCGGGAAGATGTGCCCTTTCGACGCAAGCAGGATGATCGGGATTTTCTGGTCAAACAGAAGCTCAGCTTCCGTGACGATGGCAGCCTGGGCCTGCCCCTGGGGGTGATCCAGGGCCAGAACCTGGCACTGTTGCTGGAGAGCAAGCTCGCCCACGCCAGCGATACCCGGGATTTCGACAAGCTGCCGATTCCTTTTCGGGCCGTGGCCACCGATATCGCCAGCGGTGAAAAAGTAGTGTTTCGCAAGGGCCATCTGCCCCGGGTGATCCGCGCCAGCATGTCGATTCCTGCCGTATTTGCTCCGGTGGAGCTGGACGGCCGGCTGCTGGTGGATGGCGGCATGACCGACAACATTCCTCTGGACGTGGCCCGGGACATGGGCGTCGACATTGCCATCGTGGTGGATATCGGCACCCCACTGCGCTCGCGCAAACAATTGAACACCGTCGTCGACGTGCTGAATCAGTCGATCACCCTGATGACCCGGCGCAACTCAGAAGAGCAGTTGGCAGCACTGCACAAGGACGACGTGCTGGTCCAGCCGTCGCTATCGAGTTTCGGCGTCACCGACTTTGGCCGTGCCCAGGAGATAATCGATGCGGGCTATCGCGCCACACGCCTCCTCGATGCGCGCCTGGCACGCCTGCGTCCGGCCCATCCGCTGGACGCCGGACTGAGTGCCGCGCGCCAACCCAGCCAGCGCACGCCGATCATCAGCGCAATCAAGGTGGAGAACGACTCCAAGGTCAGTGATGACGTGATCCGCTACTACATTCGCCAGCGCATTGGCGAGCCCCTGGACCTCGGCCGCCTGGAAACCGACATGGGCACGCTGTACGGTCTGGATTTCTTCGAGCAGGTGCAGTATCGCGTCAGCCATAAAGGCCAGGACAACACCCTGGTAATCAGCGCCCGAGGCAAACGCAGCGGCACTGACTACCTGCGCCTGGGCCTGAACCTGTCCGATGACATGCGTGGCGACAGTGCTTTCAATATCGGCGCCAGCTACCGCATGAACGGCATCAACAGCCTCGGCGCGGAGTGGCTGACGCGGATGCAGATCGGTGACCGACAGGAGCTCTACAGCGAGTTCTACCAGCCATTGGATGCCGGCTCGCGCTACTTCATCGCACCGTTTATCGCAGCCGAGGCGCAGAATGTCGAGGCGGTGCTGGATAACGATCCGATCGCCGAGTACCGCGTGGAACGCTACGGCTTCGGCCTCAACCTGGGCCGGCAGATCGGCAACAGCGGTGAAGTGCGCCTCGGCGTCGGCGAAGCCTGGGGCAAAGCCGATGTGCGTATCGGCGACCACAGCCTGCCCAGTGAGAACTTCAACGAAGGCTACTACCAGTTGCAGTACTCCTTCGACTCCCTGGACAACGTCTACTTCCCCCACTCCGGCGAAGACATCGGCCTGACCCTGCGCCAGTTCGAACCGAGCATGGGTTCGGACAAGCGCTACCGGCAGTGGGAGTTCAAGCTGGACAAGGCACTGAGCAGCGGCCCCAACACCTTTGTCTTGGGCGGGCATTATGGGCGGACCCTGGACAATGCCGAAGTGGTCACCTCCAGTTTCCTGCTGGGCGGCGCCCGACAACTGTCCGGTTTCCGTCAGGATGCGCTGTCCGGGCAAAACATCAGCCTGGCCCGCGCCGTGTATTTCCGTCGACTGACGCCTCGCGCCTATCTGCCGCTGGATTTCCCGCTGTATCTGGGTGGATCACTGGAACGTGGGCGGGCATGGAACAACGATAATGCCTTTGACAGCGGCTATATCAACGCGGCGAGTATTTTCCTCGGCTTCGACACGCCGCTGGGGCCGTTGAACTTCAGCTACGGCTTCAACGACGACAACCAGAAAGCCTTGTCGCTGAACCTCGGCCAGACCTTCTGATCAACACCCGCGCGAAGACTCGGACAGCGCACAGCGCAATCCGCATCGGAGCCAGGGGAACGGGAGAACAGGACGAACCGGGGTCAGGCAACCCCGGCTGATGGCTTCAGGACTTTTCCAGGTTATCCAGGATGCGCCCGTGAACACGCATGCAAACCCGCAGGTCTTCTTCGTCGACGCCAATGAACAGCTCGTGGCGCAAGGCGGTGGCAATGGTCTCGATCTGCTCGATCAATGGTCGAGCGGAGGGACAGAGAACGATCTTCTTCGCCCGGCGATCTTCTAACACCGATTGGCGCTGGACCAGCCCCTGGGTTTCCAGGCTATCCAGCAAGCGGGCCAGGGTCGGGCCTTCTACACCGACGCTTTGCGCCAGCTCGCGCTGGGTCGGCGCCTCTTCGAAACGGGCCAGGTGCAGCAGCACCAGCCAGCGGGCCTGGGACAGGCCGAGTCCGGCCAGGCGGCGGTCCAGTTCGGCACGCCAGCCGCGGGACATATGCGCCAGCTGCATACCAAAACGGTGTTCATCGGTTAACGGCATAAAACACTCATGATCAGACTGAAAATAAAGAGAACCTAATTATTAGTCAGCTAAGCATGCCCCTTGCTCGGAGGCAAGGCCTGTAAGGGACTGAATCGTTACAACATTGATTCACCCCCTTACATTTCAAACTCCGACTGCAATGCCGCGCGTACGCAGTACAACACCCCTTCAGGCACCCGTCCGGCGAAGGCCTGGAGAACCTCGGCTACCGGCGGCAACTCACCCTCGCCGTCGAGGAAAGCGTCCTGGATTTCCCCCAGCAGGTCTTCCGGTAAATCCAGTGCCTGCTCCAGGGACAACTGCTGCTTGCCAATGGCCTCGGCCAGCAGGGTGTAGACGTTCTTTTCCGTGCACTGCAGTTGGCCGGCGATCTGCACCGGGGTCATTCCGGCACGGGCCAGGGTAATCAACTCGTGGCGAATATCGGCGACCACTTTCGGCGCCTCGCCACCGCCCCCCAGAACGTCGAGGAACGCCGCACCGTAACGCTCCAGCTTGCGTGCACCGACGCCACTGACCTCGGCCATCTCCGACATGGAGCAAGGCTGGCTGCGAAGCATCTCCAGCAACGTCGAATCGGGGAAAATGACATAAGGCGGTACCCCATGCTCTTCCGCCAGTTTGCGCCGCAGGGCTCGCAGCGCCTCCCACTGCTCGCGCTCCTCGCCCCGTACCAGCTGGCTGGCCTGGCTGGAGCCGCTCTTGGGAGTGCTTTGCGGCTTGAGGTCGCGGCGCAGCTCCAGGGTCACTTCCCCCTTGAGCAGCGGCCGGCAGCTGTCGCTCAGGCGTAGGCCGCCGTAGCCTTCCAGGTCGATATCCGCCAGCCCACGAGCCACCAACTGTCGGAATAGAGAGCGCCATTCACCTTCACTGCGAGCCTTGCCAACACCGAATACCGACAGGTGCTGATGGCCGAAACTGCGAACCTTCTCCGTATCCTTGCCCAGCAGTACATCCACCAGATGACCGACGCCGTAACGCTGGCCCGTGCGAAAGATCGCCGACAGTGCCTGGCGCGCCGGCTCAGTAGCGTCCCAAGTCTGCACCCCATCGACGCAGTTATCGCAGTGGCCACAAGGTTGCGGCATGTCTTCATCGAAATAGGCCAGCAGGGTCTGGCGGCGGCAGCGGGTTTCCTCGCACAGCGCCAACATTGCATCGAGCTTGTGCTGCTCGAGACGCTTGTGGCGCTCGTCGCCCTCGGAGTTCTGCAGCATCTGCTTGAGCATCAGCACATCCTGCAGCCCATAGGCCATCCAGGCATCCGCCGGCAGGCCATCACGGCCGGCACGACCGGTTTCCTGGTAATACGCCTCCAGGGACTTGGGCAAATCCATGTGGGCGACAAAACGCACGTTGGGTTTGTCGATACCCATGCCAAAGGCGATGGTGGCCACCATGATCAGGCCTTCCTCGTTGAGGAAGCGCTTCTGGTTATGGGCCCGCAGGTCGCTGGGCAGCCCGGCGTGATAAGACAGCGCGGTGAAACCCTGCTCACACAGGAAGGCCGTGACTTCATCGACCTTCTTGCGCGACAGGCAATAGACGATCCCGGCATCGCTGCGCCGCTCGTTGAGAAAAGCCTGCAACTGCTTGCGCGGCTGCTCCTTGGGCACGATGCGGTAGAAGATGTTCGGTCGGTCGAAGCTCGAGAGAAAACGCTCGGCGTCCTGCAGGTGCAGGCGATTGACGATCTCTTCGCGGGTGCGCTTGTCGGCGGTGGCAGTCAGGGCAATGCGCGGTACATTCGGGAACATTTCCGCCAGTTGCCCCAACTGCAGGTACTCGGGACGGAAGTCATGCCCCCACTGGGACACGCAGTGGGCTTCGTCAATGGCGAACAGGGCGATGTCGAGATTCTGCAGGAACGCCAACATACGTGGTTGAACCAGGCGCTCAGGCGCCAGGTAAAGCATTTTCACCTCGCCACGACGGATGCGCGCAGCCAGGTCACGCTGCTGCTCGGCGCTCAGGGTAGAGTTCAGGGCAGCGGCTGCAACCCCCAGCTCCTCCAGCGTTGCAACCTGGTCATCCATCAACGCGATCAGCGGCGACACCACCACCGCAAGACCGTCACGAAGCAAGCCCGGGACCTGGAAGCACAGCGACTTGCCGCCACCGGTGGGCATCAGTACCAAGGCATCGCCGCCACTGGCCACGCGCTCAATGATCGCACCTTGGCGGCCACGGAAACTGTCGTAGCCGAAGATGTCCTTGAGGACGCGTTGAGCCTGTTCGAGCATGAAAAACTCCAAAAATCGCTGAAATCCCTGAACGCAGACTGGCCGAAAAGCCGGCTCGTTTCACCGACATTTGCGTTAGCGGACTTGTCCGGGCTCGCCGCCATGCCTGCAGGGCATCACAAAACGCGCGAGTATACCCGAGCCCTTCCCGACACAGGGCGCCGACTATGGACCGCCGGTAACCTTTAGAACCGCTCAAATCTGCCCCGCGGCTGGCTTGAGCGCTCAAGAAAGCCTAGAATTCAGCATCGTTTATTCCCAAGGTAGCCCGTCAATGTCCTTCGCTGAGCAACTAACCCGCCTGCAAGTCTTCCTCGACGCAGATGATCTGCATGACGAGGCGCTGGACTACGTGGCCGCTCACGGCTACCTGACCGCCCTGTCGATCTGTTCGGAAAGCGTACCCGACCGTGAGTGGATCGATGCGCTGTTCGCCGAAGAGCCTCACTACCGCGACGACGCCGAGCGCGAAGTGATCGAATCGACCCTGCTGGCGCTCAAGGCGCACATCGCCCGCCAACTGGCTTCCGACGAAGAGTTCGAGCTGCCCTGCGACCTCGACTTGGGCGACGTCCCGGACGACTCCGACCTGCGCGGCTGGTGCATCGGTTTCATGGAGGGCGTGTTCCTGCGCGAAGAGGCCTGGTTCGAAACCGCCGAAGATGAAGTCAGCGAAATGCTCCTGCCGATCATGGTGGGGTCCGGCCTGTTCGATGAACAGCCAGAGTTCTCCGATATCGCCAGCGATGCCAACCTGATGGACGACATGATCGTGCAGATTCCAGAAGCACTGACCGCGTTGTACCTGCTGTGCAACGCTCCCGACGAAAAGCCGGCGCTGCTCAAGCCTCGCCACCACTGAGTCGCCGCCTATGGCCAAGCCCATAGGCCAACGCCCCCTGCTATTGCGTTACGTTCTACTGGCCTGCGGCTGGCTGAGCGTAGCGCTGGGGGTACTCGGCATCTTCCTTCCGGTATTGCCCACCACGCCTTTCCTGTTGCTGGCAGCCGCCTGTTTCGCTCGCAGTTCGCCGCGTTTCTATCACTGGCTGGTGCAGCACCCGCGCCTGGGTCCCTGGATCCGCGACTATCTCGACGGCAATGGCATTCCGCTCAAGGGCAAAGTGTATGCCATCGGCCTGATGTGGCTGAGCATCGGTTTCTCCTGCTATCTGGTACCACTGCCCTGGGCACGGGGGTTCATGCTGACCAGTGCCGTGCTGGTGACGGTGTACATCCTGCGGCAGAAAACCTTGCGGCCTGCTTGAAGACAAGGGGCGATAGCGGAAATTCAGAGCCGCTGCGCACCCCATCACAGTCTGCGGCAACGGCTACAGATTGCGGGACAGGATCTGGATCAAGGCTTGAGGTGATTGCGCTGGTAAGTGTGTTCACCCATCGCCGCAATCTGCCCTTCGATCAGGGCTTCGAACGGCCGCAACAAAGGCTCGAACGACGCCGGAGCTTCCAATACCTGCAAGGCCTGGACTATGGCTTCCAGGGTGGACAAGGCTCCAGGCCCCGGAGCCTTGCGCAACCGGTAGCGCGACTCCAGCACGGTCGCCAGGGTCACTCGCGGCAAGGCCGCCAGCAGCGGATTGAGGTGCAACAATTTGCGCGCCTTGCGCCAAGTGCCGTCTGGCACCACCAACAGCAGCGGTTCATCCGACGCCGCATAAGCCTGCAACGGCTGGGCATCATCTGCCGGGAACAACAGGCGCGCCTGGTAACCCGGACGGTTGAGCAACGCGGGTAAATCCTCGAACACTTCGCCGACGACCAACTCCGCATTGCTCAGGCCCAAAGCCGCCAGCCGCGCCGTATTCAGCGCGTGGTTGACCTCACTGGGATGCTGCAACAACAGCACTCGGGTACGACTGGACAACTCCGGGATCAACAGGCAAAGGCAGTGTTTTTCGGGGCGCAGGCAGCGCTCACAGCGAATTCTCGACATAGCGCCTCCTCAGGCCTGATTGAGCTGGGCTTTCAGCAGATCGCGAAAGGTCTGGATCAGCGGCTCACGACTGCGTCCGCGACGCACAATCATCGAGAACGGCGCTTGATAGCCGAAGGTTGCCGGCAACAATACCCGCAAGTCGCCCTTATCGGCCCAGGCCTGGGCGTAATGCTCCGGCAAGTAGCCAATGTAGGCGCCGGAAAGCACCAGAATCAGCTGTGCCTCCATACTTTCCACCGTTGCCGCGCTGTGCTTGAAGCCATGCCGAGCCAATTCGGCCTGGCTCCAGTAGCCCCGGCCGACCATGCGCTGCTGGGTGATGACCTGCTCGGGAATGCGCCGCTCGTTGTACAACGAATGCCGATTGCTGCAATACAGCCAGTGCTGCTCGCGGTACAGCGGCATGTACACCAGGCCGCTCATGCGCGTGGAGAAAGCGCCGATGGCCAGATCCAGGCGGTTGTCCTGCACCCCCAGTTGCAGTTCGTGGGGGCTCATCACCGACAGGTGCAAGTGTACCGCCGGATGTTCCTGGCTGTAGGCACCGATAGCTTCGGCGAACGGCAGGGCCTTGTCGCTGACGGTAGAGTCGATCACTCCGAGATTCAGGGTCCCGCGCAACTCGCCCTTGAGGGCTGCGGCGTACTGCTCGAAGCCTTCCAGCTCAGCCAACAGGCGCAGGGTTTCCTGGTGAAACAGCTCGCCCTTGCTGGTCAGGCTGAAACCGCCACGACCACGATGACAGAGCACCAGGCCCAGGGAGGCTTCCAACTGGCTCATGTAGGTGCTGATGGCCGAAGTCGAGAGATTGAGCTCGCGCTGGGCATTGGCGAATCCCTGATGTCGCACCACGCTGACGAAGATGCGTAATAGTTTCAGATCAGGTAAAGCGTTGGCCATGACAGGCTCCGGTAACAGGTGAAAAGACACCATCCCTGTGGCAAGAGCACTGGCTGCAACAGGGCAGCAATACCGTCCTGAGACACCCCAGCATTTTTCCAGCTCGAGCCCACAACCCTGATTACGCGGGCTGCGCCACCGAGCGGGAGCACGCCCCCCGACCATAAAGGCTTTGGGGAACAGCGCGGGAGTCTAACGCGCCCACGGCCAATAGTTTAGAAAAAACTGAACTAAGTATTTGTTCGTAGCGATTCTTTCCCCGCACTACATTTCGCAGAATCAGCCCCACTCGGTTGGCCGGGCAGGACCTGCTGCGCCGTCGACCCCATAAATATAAAACAACGATGAGGCCTATCCCGTGGACAAGATTCTCCACCAACCACTGGGCGGCAATGAAATGCCGCGCTTCGGCGGCATCGCCACCATGATGCGTCTTCCCCACTTGCAATCCGCTGCCGGCCTGGACGCTGCGTTCATCGGCATTCCCCTGGACATCGGTACCTCGCTGCGCGCCGGCACCCGTTTCGGCCCGCGGGAAATCCGCGCCGAATCGGTGATGATCCGTCCTTACAACATGGCGACCGGCGCGGCACCGTTCGACTCGTTGTCGGTGGCCGACATCGGCGACGTGGCAATCAACACCTTCAACCTGTTGGACGCGGTCCGCATCATCGAAGAAGCCTACGATGGCATTCTCGAACACAACGTGATTCCCCTGACCCTGGGCGGCGACCACACCATCACCTTGCCGATCCTGCGGGCCATCCACAAGAAACACGGCAAGGTCGGCCTGGTGCACATTGATGCCCACGCAGACGTCAACGACCACATGTTCGGCGAGAAGATCGCCCACGGCACCACCTTCCGCCGCGCAGTGGAAGAAGGCCTGCTGGATTGCGATCGCGTGGTCCAGATCGGCCTGCGTGCACAGGGTTACACCGCCGAAGACTTCAACTGGAGCCGCAAGCAGGGCTTTCGTGTAGTCCAGGCCGAAGAGTGCTGGCACAAATCCCTGGCCCCCTTGATGGCCGAAGTCCGCGAGAAAGTCGGCGATGGCCCGGTGTACCTGAGCTTCGACATCGACGGCATCGACCCGGCCTGGGCCCCTGGCACCGGCACCCCGGAAATCGGTGGCCTGACCACGATTCAAGCCATCGAGATCGTCCGTGGCTGCCAGGGCCTGGATCTGGTGGGCTGCGACCTGGTGGAGGTCTCGCCGCCTTACGACACCACCGGCAACACCTCGCTGCTGGGCGCCAACCTGCTGTATGAAATGCTCTGCGTACTGCCCGGCGTGGCCCATCGCTGAGTCTCGGCCATGAGCGAGCACGAGCATATGCCTCGCGCCGCCAGGCCGTTTTCGGCACTCAGTGCCGCTGCCAGCTTCATCTTTACCCCGTCCTCGGTTGCTGTTGCGCAATGCCCACAAGGCATTAGCCGGCCCGATGACGGGCCACGGAGGGTTCCGAGGTGCTGTGGTGCACCTCGAACAACGCCGTCGTCCGCCCACAAGGGGACGTCGTCGGGTTGACTCATGACACAGCCACGAAGCTGCGCATGCAAGGGGAGCAAGACTTCAGCCAGGAACGCGAGCCCCTTGGGTCTTGCACAAAACAACAAGGCCTCTGGCTGGCCAGTCACAACCATTTGTCCGCTATGCCGGAAGGGCTGCCACCCCCTTAGCCAATGTGATCGGAGCAGATCATGAATAACAACAAAGAAAAAAGCCTCAGCCACATCGCAACCAGCGGGATCGGACCGATCCTCGAGCACAAGCGCGGCACCAGGCCTTGCGACCTGTTTTGCCTGACCTTCGGCCTGCCCAGCCCGGCCATCGACACCCTCAAAACGACGCACTCCAGCATCGCCAGCCGCAGGCTCAGCGGGCTGCTGGCAGGGCGCGCACTGCTGCCCGGATAACCTCCTGGAGCCGCCGGCCCCGCGATAGAGCCCTTGAGTCCTGCAGAGGATTCAACCCCGCCTCCGCTGAGTAGCCAGCCCCTGCATGAACCGTTTGTTTCACATAAAAAAGATAATCGGAGACACGCCACCATGGCTTTAGATCTATTCGTCGTACTCATCTATGCCGCCGGCATGCTCGTGCTCGGCTACTACGGCATGCGCAAGGCCAAGACCCACGAGGACTACCTGGTGGCCGGCCGCAATCTGGGCCCGACCCTGTACATGGGCACCATGGCCGCCACCGTACTGGGTGGTGCGTCCACCGTCGGCACCGTACGCTTGGGCTACGTCCACGGCATCTCCGGGTTCTGGCTCTGCGCCGCGCTGGGCGCGGGGATCATTGCCCTGAACCTGCTGCTGGCCAAGCCGCTGCTCAAGCTGCGCATCTTCACCGTCACCCAGGTCCTGGAAAAGCGCTACAACCCCATGGCTCGCCAGGCCAGTGCGGTGATCATGCTGGCCTACGCACTGATGATCGGAGTGACCTCGATCCTCGCCATCGGCACTGTGCTGCAAGTACTGTTCGGCCTGCCATTCTGGATCTCGGTGTTGCTGGGCGGCGGCGTGGTCGTGGTCTATTCGGCAATCGGCGGCATGTGGTCGCTGACCCTGACCGACATCGTCCAGTTCGTGATCAAGACCGTCGGCCTGATGTTCATCCTGCTGCCGATCTGCCTGTACCGCGTAGGTGGCTGGGATCAACTGGTAGCCAAGCTGCCGGCGTCCAACTTCAGCTTCACCACCATCGGCTGGGACACCATCATCACCTACTTCATGATCTACTTCTTCGGCATCCTGATCGGCCAGGACATCTGGCAGCGGGTGTTCACCGCCAAGACCGAGAAAGTCGCGAAGTATGCCGGCACCCTGGCGGGCGTCTACTGCATCCTCTATGGCCTGGTTTGCGCACTGATCGGCATGGCCGCCCACGTCCTGCTGCCGGACCTGGACAACGTCAACAACGCCTTCGCCGCCATCGTCAAAGCCTCGCTGCCAGACGGCATCCGAGGCCTGGTGATTGCTGCCGCCCTGGCCGCCATGATGTCCACCGCCAGCGCCGGCCTGCTGGCAGCCTCCACCACCCTGACCGAAGACCTGCTGCCAAGACTGCGCGGCGGCAAACAATCGAGCCTGGGAATCAACCGCCTGTTCACCTTTCTCACCGGCATCGTGGTCCTGGCCATCGCCCTGGTAGTCAACGACGTGATCAGTGCCCTGACCCTAGCCTACAACCTGCTAGTGGGCGGCATGCTGATTCCGCTGATCGGCGCGATCTTCTGGAAGCGCGCCACCACCGCCGGCGCCATCACCAGCATGGGCCTGGGCTTCGTTACCGCTCTGGTGTTCATGTTCAAGGACGGCCTGGACGCCAACACGCCGATCTACTACAGCCTGGCCGTGGGCCTGGTGAGTTTTGTGGTGGTCAGCCTGCTGTCTCGGCGCCCGGCGCCTCTGGCCAATGCGATCTGACCTGAGGTCGGACGCCTGAAGCTTTTCTTCGACGGTTGCGGCGTCGGTGGCCGCAGCCGTTTTTTTTCGTCGGTAGAAAAGTCTCACGGCGCAGTTGACGGGGCCTCCAGCCCCAACCCTGCCACCCTTGAAGGGACGAATGGTCACCGCATGGGGAAAAAACCTGTGCTGTACTCTGTTTCAGCGACGACTGTTCCTGCAGGAGAACAGTACAAGGATCGCTGGCAGCCTCAATGCGCGCTATCGCTTCACCCTTGGACGGGGTCATAAAACAACAAGAACCTCTACCCTGCCCTGAGGTGTTTATGGACCGTTTCGACATCCAGCAAAGCATCCGCCACGCCATCGAGGCGCAGATGGCCTTGAAATGGTCGATTCCATCCTGCCAGGCCCTCAGCAACGATACTTACTCACTGGACTTGAAGGCCCTGCTGCATAGCCTTGAATGCGAGTTCAACGTCAGGCTCGACCCCGAGCACGACTTGTACTGGATCAGCTCCATCAACGACCTCAGTCAATTCATCCTGGAAAAAACCCGCCGCCACGAGCCACACCCCTCCCGCCAGACATGACTGCCTGAGCCTGCGGGGCTGGCTGATGAAGCGCACCGAAGCGCGTCAAGCCGTGTACTCACTCATCCGCCAATGGCTGGGTGAGCGCACTTGCCTGGACGACTGCAGCCGCCTGCAAGCGCTAGGACTGGACAAGGGTGATATCGAAGAGATGCTTTGGCGCCTGGAGGACAGGTTTGATCTATGCGTCCCGGCCCTTGAAGAACAACGAGGAATCAGCACCGCGGAGAGTGTCCACGACCTGATCGAATGGCTGCTGGAAATGTCCCGGCAAAACGAGGATTGACCCGATAACCTCGGACCTATGGTCCAGCACCTCGTTGTCAGGAAAGCCAAGCGAGAGCCGGAGTCTGGACTCCGCTCTCGCGTCAGCTCAACGACGGCGTTGCCGACGGCGCCGCAGCTCTTCGTCGGTAGGAATCGGCACCGGTTGCAGCGGTGGCTCGATCAGGCCCAGTGCGACGCCAAGGTCGTGTAGCCAGCTTTGCAGTTTGTCTTTCATAGTGCCCCCTCAGGGTCGTGCCGAGCAGCGATACTATGCCGCCTTCAGCAGATGATAGCCCTAACTTTTCCACCGCGCAGCCCTGCAATAGCAATGAACTGTTACTGGATTTAGGCAAATCGGCCATGGGTATTCAACCCATGGCATGCAGCGGCTGCGCGCCGTTCCCGCCAGCGCCCTGCTGCAGCTCGATCCAGGCATTGAGATTGGCCCCGAGCATGCCCTTGCGCCACATCAGCCAGGTAGTGGCATGGGCGAACGGCTCGGCCAGCGCATGCACCGCTACACTCTCGCGACCCGGCAGGCTGTCGAGCATCGACTGGGCCATCAACGCCACCCCGGAGCCGGCGATCACGCAGGCCAGCATGCCCTGATAGGACTCGATCTCCATCGCCCGCCCCATGACCGCATGGTAATGGGCAAACCACGACTCCAGGCGCATGCGATAGGAACAGCCTTGGCGAAAAGTGAACACCGAGCGCCCCTCAACATCCCGGGCGGTGCGCACCGGAGGGTGATCGGCCTCGCTGATCAGCACCAGGGTTTCATCACACAAAGGCACGCCATCCAGCCCCGCCAACTGCAGCGGCCCATCCACCAGGGCCGCGTCCAGGCGACCGGTGAGCAACCCTTCCAACAGCTCGCCACTGGGCCCGGACTGCACCTGCAGGTTCACCGCTGGATAGGTCCGGTGGTAGCGCGCCAACAGTTCCGGCAAATGAATCGCCGCGGTGCTATACATGGTCCCCAAGACAAAATCCCCCGCTGGCTGACCGCCCTGCACCGCGGCATGGGCCTCGTCGTGCAGGGCAAACAGGCGCCCGGCGTAATCCAGCAACACCTTGCCCGCCGGCGACAACTGCAGGCGCTGGCGCTCGCGCAGGAAAAGCTCGACCCCCAGTTGCTCTTCGAGCTGCTTGAGCCGTGTCGAGAGATTCGACGGCACCCGATGCAGCCGCTCAGCAGCCCGGGTGATAGAGCCTTCTTCGGCTACGGCCTGGAAAATGCGCAGTTGGCTGAACTCCATACCATTCTCCAAAACTGAACAAGTTACTCAGTATTATTCATTTTTAAAGAATTTCAATCAGCCCTAGCCTGGCGGTCACTGTCCTTGCCGATGGAAAACCGAGCATGTCTCCCCTACTGCGCTTACTCGCCAGTTTCATTGCCCTGATGATGGCCATGGGTATTGGTCGTTTCGCCCTGACGCCACAACTGCCGCACTTGATCAGCGAAGGCCAGGTCGACCTGACCGCAGCCGGACTGATCGCCGCGGCCAACTACCTGGGCTACTTCATCGGGGCGCTGGACGCCATGTTCGCCCGGCGCCCGGCTCAGATGCGTGGGCGCCTGCTAGGAGGCCTGTGGCTATGCGTACTGCTGACCCTGGCCTCGTTCTGGGCCCAGGGTTTCTGGGCACATCTGCTGCTGCGTTTCGGCACTGGGGTGGCCAGTGCCTGGGTGCTGGTGATGATCACTGCCCTGAGCCAGCCCCTGGCCCTGGCTGCTGGCCGGCCACGCCTGGGGGCCCTGGTGTTTGCCGGTCCGGGGCTGGGCATCATGCTCACTGGCCTGCTGGCCTTGGGGGCCAACGCGCTGGGGCAGAGCTCCGCCAACCTGTGGTTGCTGTATGCCGGTGTCGCCTTGCTGATGTTGCTGGTGATCCTGCCGATACTGCCGCAGGCCCAGACAACGCTCAGTCCAACCCGGCAAAACGCCTCACCAAATGAGCAGAGCGTGTGGCGCCTCGGGCTGGTCTATGGCCTGTATGGCGTGGGTTACATCATCCCCGCGACCTTCCTCTCGCAGATGGCCAACGTACGCTTTCAGGGCCAGTGGCAAGCCGACCTGTTCTGGCCTGCCTTCGGCCTGGCCGCTACCCTGGGTGTCGCCCTGGTCAGCCTGCGCCGAAATACCCCAGGCAGTACCCGCCAATGGTTGATCGCAACCTTGTGGCTACAGGCCCTCGGGGTTTTCGCCTGCCTGCTGGGCAGTGGCCTGGGGCTGGTGCTGGGTGTATTGCTCTGTGGCACGCCATTTCTGGCCTGCATGCAACTGGTCATGCAGCGCTCCCGGGAACTGGCGCCACAATCAGCCCAACGCAATGCCGGCCTGCTCACTGCCTGCTTCGCCGTGGGCCAGTTGAGCGGTCCATTGCTGGCAGCCCTGAGTAGCCACATCAGCGGCAACCTGCAACTGGCCCTGATGCTGGCAGGATGTGGTTTGTTGATCAGTGGCGGATTGCTGTGGCAACAACGGCCAGTGCCGCAGCACTGCGCAGCGCTGCCATGAGTGCATCGGTCGCAGCCCCCCGCCGAGGAGAACCGCGGCTCGCTACAACCAGCGCTGGATCCGCCGGCGCAGCCATTGCTCGGCGCTGACAAAGGTAATGCCCAACAGCACCAGCATCGCGCCAAACACAAAGTTGAGGCTCAAGGGCTCACCCAGCAATACGACGCCGAAGGTTACGCCGAACATCGGCGTCATGAAGGAAAACACCGCCAGGTTCGCCGCCAGATAACGACGCAGCAGCCAGAACCAGGTCAGGTAGCTGAAAAACGATACCACCAGGCCCTGGAACAACACACTGGCCACGGCCACCGGGGTCAGGCTGACCTGGGTCACCTGGCCGCTGAGCACGGCAATCAGCAACAAGCCGACAAAGCCGACAATCAATTGATAGAACAGGGTCAGGGTTGCCGGCGCCTCGGACAATCGCGAAGCACGTACCACCACCGTGGTAGCGCCCCAGGCCAACCCCGCCAACACCCCCAGCGCGTCGCCCAGGAGCATGCGCCGATCCAGGTTGTCTAGTGAGATCCCCCCGGCAAAAGCAATGCTAATGCCGACAAAGGCAAGGACAATCCCCAGCCACTGCAAAGGGCGCAAGCGCTCACTGGGCAGCAGCCAATTGACCCCGAGTGCGGTAAAGATCGGCGCGGTATAAAGAAACACCGACATGTGCGCCGCACTGGTCAGTTTCAGGCCCTCGGCAATGCACAAGAACTCCAGGCCGAACAGAGCGCCGGCCAACAAGCCACCGCGCCAGGTACTGGAAACCTGGGACCATCCGCCTTTCCAGCACATCAGCAGGGCCACCAGCAGCGCCGAGATCCCGGAACGGGCGGCAGCCTGCATCACCGGCGCAATATCTGCCGCCGCCCATTTGATCATCACCTGCTGCACGCCCCAAATCAGGCACAGCCCCACCATCACCTTCAGGGCAAATCCATCGACGTTGCGTCGCTCGATACTCACCGCCCCTCCTCACATTGATGCAACAACATGCTACTTACCCGATATATAAAGACAGCTCCCCGAGAACCGCCGGGGGCGAATGATGATGAAAAACCGTCAAGCAAGACCGCTTAGCCCCGTGGCCCAGAACCTGCAACGGGCGCCCAACGGCCAGCACAATAGACACCGAAACTGCAGGCCAGGGCACTGACCACCAAGCCCCAGGCCATGTCCATTACGGCCAGCGACGCCGACCAGCCCTTCAAGGTCGCCCAGTTGCTCAGGTCATAAGTGCCGTAGGCCACCAGCCCGAGCAGCGCCCCCAGGCGTGCCGCACGCTGCCAGCCGCCCTGAAGCAGGGCAGGCCGCACCGCGAACAACACACAACCCGAGACGTAGAGGAGATAGAACAGCGCCGCTGGCAGCAGCCGCGGCTGTTCAAGCAGCAGTGAACCCAGTTGGGCCCGGTAGGTGGGGCCCATCATCAGCCCCAGCCACAGTGCGTCGAGCAGCAAAAAAGCCAGTAAGGTGGCGAACCAGGCAACCAGCGTGGTTTTCATGAGCGTCGACCGCAGGATGAAATGCGTTTCAGCTTAGCTCGATGCGATCTGCATGAATGACAATCTGGCCCTGTTTGTAGAGCGTGCCGATAGCCTTCTTGAAGTTACCCTTGCTGACCCCGAACAAACTGCTGATCAATGCAGGATCGCTCTTGTCACTGACCGCCAGGGTGCCATTGCTTTCCCGCAACTTGGCGAGGATCTTCGAGTTCAGGCTGGTGGCCGCCTGTTCACCCACCGGTTGCAGGCTGAGGCTGATCTTGCCATCGGTTCGTACTTCCTTGATGAAGCCCTTCTCTTGCATACCGGAACGCAGGAACTTGAACACTTCGTTCTTGTGAATCAGACCCCAGTGCTTGTTGTTGATAATCGCCTTGAAGCCCATGTCGGTGGATTCTGCCACCAACAGGTCGACTTCCTCGCCCGCCTTGTAAGTGGCCGCAGTCTTGTCCAAGTAGCGGTCCAGGCGGGCCGTGGCGGTGATACGGCGGGTGTGCTTGTCCAGGTAGACATGCACCACGCAGTACTCGCCGGCCGTCATCTGGCGCTTTTCCTCGGAGTACGGCAGCAGCAGATCCTTGGGCAGCCCCCAATCCAGGAACACCCCGATGCTGTTAACTTCGACAACTTTAAGACTGGCGAACTCGCCGACTTGAACTTTCGGCTTCTCGGTAGTTGCGATTAACTTGTCAGCACTGTCCAGATAAACAAAAACATTCAACCAGTCTTCATCTTCACTGGGAATATCCTTGGGAATATAACGATTGGGCAGCAATATTTCGCCATCCGCACCACCGTCCAGATACAAACCGAAGTTAGTGTGTTTAACCACTTGCAAACTGTTGTAGCGCCCGACTAAAGCCATTTCCAATACCCTCATTGCGTGGGCGACATTCTACCTGTTTTCCGCGCCGGCGTTGACGCTCCTGAAACGCCAATGGGGAAAATCCATGAGGAGCCTTGATTTTTCTGGCCCTCTTGACGAGCCGCTACCCATTCGTCCGGCGGACAAGGGGCTATCATGCCCGTACAAACGCGTTGCAACGCGTACTCCTGGCAAAAGGTCCTTATTTAAAACAGCCACTTAGGAAGATTTCAGCGAGATAAACTTAGGGAAAAAGCATAAAAGCACGCCATCATTCCCAATAATATTTGCCAAGCAATTGTCAAGCATTTCTGATAGGATGCCTGGCCAAATTAATTTTCCCGACAGGTTAAATGGCCGCCATGCGAGTAAAAGCCTCCAACAGCAAAGCAAAACCAGCTCCCGCCGTTGAAACCAGCGAATCGATCAACGAACAAATCGCGGCCTTCCTGAAATCGGGCGGCGAAATCCAGCAAATTGACAAAGGTGTCAGTGGCCAGACTTTCGGCCCATCCAAACAGATCAGCCTCGGCAAAAAGTAACCCCCCGCACTATTCTGGTCCCTTAGCGCTTTGCCCTCAAAGCGCTAGGACTGGCACCTTCATCCCCCCTCCTATCTGTGAACAAATCGACGAACGGCCCTCATCCCCAGGCATTCGCCGGTATTCTTGCGACCTTCTAGATCAATCGTTTCAGCCGACTTTCAGGTTGTCACTCCGCGCAGTCCTGGGAGTGCTGCATGCTCAAACCCTCAGTTCTGGTCGTCAGTCTGCTGCTGGCCTCCCCCCTCGCCCAAGGGCAGATTTTCCAGCGTGAACTGGGCGACTTCGACCTCAAGCTGGGCACCAGCCCAAGCCGCAGCATGGCCCAGGGACTGGTCAAACCCTCATCCAGTGGCTCCTTCCATGGCGGCCTCGACCTGAGCCACGACAGCGGCTGGTACTTTGGACAATGGTCCCCGAGCATGGGCCTGAGCCCTTCGAGCAATCTAGAAGTGGACTCCTACCTGGGCTTCAAGCAGCCCTTCGATCAGACCCTGGGCTACGAGTGGGGGATGATCCACTACAACTACCCGCAACTGCACACCCAGGACAGCCAGGAGTTCTACGGCGGCCTGACCCTGCTGGGCAGCCGCTTCGGCGCGGCCTTCAGCAATGATCCAGACAAACGCAACAGCACCCTGTTCGCCGACCTGGGCGGCAACCCGCCGTTCGGCATAGGCGTCAGCGTCAAATACACCACTCACCAGTTGAACAATGGCGTGTCTGTAGCCAACGGCGGTTATGTCGCCGGCTTCAGCGACTGGTCGATCAAACTCTCGCGGCCCTGGCTGGGGATCGACCTGAACCTGATCTACAGTGACTCTAGCCTCAACGGTACGGACTGCTCCGCCTACTCCGGACACAACGCCGAATGCGACGGCCTGCTCACCTTCAAGGCCGAGCGGGCGTTCTATTAAGCGGCTGAACTGCCAGAGGTCTTCCGGGTTCAGATGAAAGACCCCGCACTCGCCAGGACTCGAACATGTCGCGCCGGTGGCACCTGCTTATCCCGCTCCTGATCCTCAGCCTGCTGCTCAGTGCCTGCAGCCGGTTCGGCCTGGCCTATCGCAACCTGGATGTGATCATCCCCTGGTCCCTCAACGACTACCTGGACATGCGCAGCGAACAGAAGAGCTGGTTCGACCAGCGTCTGCAGCAGCACCTGAACTGGCATTGCACCACCCAGTTGCCGGGCTACCTGGACTGGCTCGATCGCCTGCAACTGATGGTGCAAGACAACCAGGTCAATGAACAGGCGCTACAGGCCCGTACCCAGGAAGCGAAACAAGCCATCGCCGCAACCGCACGACAAATCACTCCGTCAGCAGTGGAACTGCTGCAGGGCCTGGACGACCAGCAGGTCAAGGACATGAATGCAGCCTTCGCCAAGGACCTGCAAAAGCACCAGGAGCAATACCTCAAGCCGCCCCTGACCCGACAGATCGAGCAACGCAGCCAACGCATGAGCAAGCGTCTGAATGCCTGGATGGGCCCCTTGAGTCCAAGCCAGCAGCAGCGAATCGAGCAGTGGTCCGCGTCACTGGGGGAGCAGAACCAACAATGGATCGCCAACCGCGCGCGCTGGCAGGCGCAGTTCAGCGCGGCCGTGGAACAGCGCCAGAACAACGATTTCCCTCAACGCATCGAGCAGTTGCTGGTCAACCGCGAAAGCTTATGGACAGCCGACTACCGCCAGGCCTACGCCCACACCGAACAGGCCGCACGCAGCCTGTTGGTGGACCTGATGGCCGCAAGCAGCCCGGGCCAACGCCAGCGCCTGCTGCAAAAGATCGACGGCGTACGCAAGGACTTCACCGCCTTGAAATGCCTGCAGAACGCCCACCAGGGCTAGCTAGCCCTCTCATCGCCTAGGCGATCTGGGCCTTGGACGCCACCTCCTCAAAGGTTTCCGGGGCCAGCCCGTCCACCTGCTCATCCAGCACCTGACGCGGGTGATCATGACCCGGAATACTGCTGTCGATCAGGCACAGCAGACTGGAGCCACGGGGCGTCAGCACGAAGTTCTCGCCATTGCCCCCTTCGGCCTCCGGCCTGGCCTGAATAAAGCCCCTGTCCAGCAGCAACTTTTCGTATCCGCTGGCCATGCCTTTCAGGTCATCCAGATTGCCAGAGGGCTCCCCCTCCACCGCCTTCGCGGCGGCATGCTGCTCGGCATAGGCGCGCGGGGTGAAACTGTGGCCGGCGCCGTTCTGCACCTCGTGCAGCAGTCGTTCGATCAGATCCCAGTTATACGTCGTCATCCTGATTCAACCTCCAGACAAGAGAATGAACTGCCTTTCACAGGGTGTGACCGGCAGGGCTTTGTGCCGTTCAGCAAATACCCCGCTCCGAGGTGACCCCTGATCGGAAAACCACTGGGCAGCTTGTCGACCCACGACCGCGCCAAACGACTAGCGTGTGTAAGACCTATCGCCCCTGCCGTGAGGAGAGACGCCATGAGTATCACCGATCACCCCGTGATCTCCCGGGAACAATGGCTGCAAGCGCGCAAGCAACACCTGATCCACGAAAAGGCCTTTACCCGCCAACGCGACCAACTCAGTGCCGAACGTCGGGCTCTGCCCTGGGTAAAGATCGACCAGCCCTATCGCTTTCAGGGCCCCAAGGGGCAGCTGAGCCTGGCGGAGCTGTTCGGCGGTCGCAGCCAGTTGCTGGTCTATCACTTCATGTTCGGTGCCGGCTGGGAGGATGGCTGCAAAGGCTGTTCATTCCTCGCCGACCATTTCGATGGCGCCAACCAGCACCTGGCCCATCACGACGTGGCCCTGGTGGCGGTGTCCCATGCGCCCTATGCCGAATTCCAGGCCTTCCGCCAGCGCATGGGCTGGCGCTTCGACTGGTATTCCAGTGCCGGTGACAACTTCAACCGGGACTTCGGGGTCAGCCTCAGTGCCGAGCAACTGACCGAGGGCAGCGCGACCTACAACTATGAAAGGGCCAGTGGCGGCGAAGAGGAATTGCCGGGGCTGAGCGTGTTCTATCGCAACGACCAGGGTGAGATCTTTCATACCTACTCCACCTACGCCCGTGGCCTGGATCTGTTGGTGGGGGCCTACAACTTCCTGGACCTGACCCCCAAGGGGCGAAATGAGCAGCAGATCATGGGTTGGGTTCGCCATCATGATCGGTATGAGGAAGCATCGAAGAACAAGGGCAGCTCCGGTTGCGGCTGTGAGGATTGAGAGCGCTTTCGCCGATAAACTGGCCCCTACCCCCGTAGGAAGCGGATTGTCGGCGAATGCCCAGCACAAACCTGTCGCAGACTGCGACGGCGATCCTGCCCAGCCAACTAAACTTCAATCATGACCGCCGCCTATCACAGCCTCCACGAATACACCCTGCGCATGAGCCGTGTTCTGGAGCATATCGACCAACACCTGGACCAGCCCCTGGAGCTGGCGGATCTGGCGCGGGTGGCGCATTTCTCGCCCTACCATTTCCATCGCCTGTTCAGTGCCTGGGTCGGCGAACCGCTGGGCGCCTATCTACGGCGCCGGCGCCTGGCCTGTGGCGCCTACCTCATGGCCAGCCGCCCCGAGGCCTCGATCCTGGAAATCGCCCTGGAGGTCGGCTTCGGCTCGGGAGAGGCATTCTCCCGCGCCTTCAAACAACACTTCTCAGTCTCCCCCAGCACCTGGCGCGACACCGAACCAAAACGCTGGCACCGTCGCCTCGACGACATCCGCGAACGCCGTTTGCGGGAATTGAGCAATCCTGATCAGACCCACATCCCCGCCTTCGACGATCCTGACGCCTTCATGCACCTGAAGGACACCACCATGAACGTCACCCTGCAGCAACTGCCCACCAGCCGCGTGGCCTACCTGCGCTACATCGGCGCCTACGGCCCGGGCATCGGCCTGTTCTGGCGCGAAACCGCCGCGCCCTGGATGCTTGCGCACAACCTGTTCAACCGCGTGCGCTACGGTATCGGTCACGATGACCCGGACGTCACCCCGGCCGACAAATGCCGCTACGACGCCTGCGTGGAAGTCCCTGAAGACTTCAATGCCCGAGCCCCCGCCGTAGTCACCACCCTGCCCGGTGGCCTGTATGCCGTGGCCTCCTACCGAGGGCTTGGCCCGGCCATCGGCGAGGCCTGGATCGAACTGTGCCGCGACTGGCTGCCCAAGAGCGGCTTGCAATTCGACCCGCGCCCGGCCTTCGAGCGCTATCCGGTGGATGCCTATTACGACGTCAAGACGGGGGAGCTGGAGTGTGAGATCTGCATTCCGGTGAAGGCGCTTTAGCGCAGAACCCACCCGGAAACGACACGGGGGAGCCAATGCTCCCCCGTATTTTTTCCGCTTGAACCCTGCGCGCCCTAGAGGCTGTCGCTGGTGGAGAACCCGCCGCTATCGCGGGAACGGGTGTTGCTGGACGAACTGCTGGGAGTGGAACTGCCCCACGAACCACCGGAGCTCGAAGATCCGGAGCTGCGGCTGCTGCTCACCTGACTGGTTGCCTGGGCGGCCGACAACGCGCCCTTCATTAACCCGAGCATCAGCGAGTCGACATTGCCGCGGCTGGCGGCGCTCTGGCTGGCACGACCAGCCTCGCTGGCCAACAGGCTGCGCTCCAGCTGCTTGGCGCGCTCGTATTCGTTCTGGGCCTCCTCGCACTTGCCCTGCAGGAACGGCACACGTACCTGCAACTCATCCAGCTCTGCACGCAAGTCACGCACTTCCCGGACCAGCGCATCGTCCTCCTTGCCAGCGGTTTGCGCCGCCAGAAGCTCCAGCTTCTTGTCGCTCATCTCGGCCAGTTGTTCGGCCAGTAACGCCGAAGCCTGGGCCAGATACTCGTCACGCTTGGAACTGAAGGCATCCAGGCTGGCGTGCACCTCATTGGCCTCGATCTTGGCCACCTCCACCGCCTGCAACGCAGTCTGCAAGCGCTGCTGAAGCACTACAAAGTCACCACCGGTCGAGGCTTCCTGGTAGAGCTGTGACAGCTTGGCCTGCTGCGCCGCCTCTTCCTCCTCCAGACGGCTGGCGGCACTCTCGTTGGCCTGCTGAATGGCCAACAGGGTCTGCTCGGTGCGCCAGTTTTCGGTGAAGTTGCACAGCTTGGCCGCCCAGCGGTCCAATTGCCGCCATGGCGTCCAGCGCGGATAGCCCTCGGTGCCGAACTTGCGGCCTTTCAGATACAGGTACAACCGGTCCACCTGGAAACCCTTCAGCTTGGTCCGGCACTCATCACGCAGTTCCTCATAGGACTCGGACGCCGCCACCCGCGCCGCCTCGGCCTCGCGTAGCGCCTGCACCTGGCGCTGGTAGGCCGGGTCATCGGCGAGTTGCCGATCGATCCCCGCCACCCGGGTCTGCAACTCTGCGGACACGCCCATCGCCGCCTGCAATTGCTGCGCTACCGCGGCCTCGGCCGTGGCCAGGCGCTCGCGCAATTGCGCTTCGCCCTGGTTGCGCTGGTCAAGCAAGCGCTTGACCTCGACCGACTGCTGACCGCCGCCCTTGAGCTGGTGACCGGCAATCCGCGCCAGTGCGTCGCTGATGTCCTGCTCCAGGCGCAATTCCCGCTCATGGGCGTTGGACAACTCCTGCTGCAACTTGCGCAGTTCATACTCGTAGCGCCGGGAGTTTTCACTCAGGGTCGCCATCATGCTGTTCGCGCTCATCACCACTCCAGGATGTAGGCAGGCTTGGCGGTGGTCCGCCCTTTGAGGAACTTGAAGCTCAAGGAATTGGCATCCTTGCTGCCCAGGCGCCGGTTATCCACATGGCCGTCGGCCAGCTTGTCGTTCTTGACCTCTTGATAGGTGGCCTGATCGACCCGCACACCGAACATCTTGGCGTAGCGCTTCTCCCCGGTCTCGATGCTAGTGATCGGCACCGGCAGCACATTGCCGGCAGCATCGGTGGCCTCGGTCAGCAGGTACCAGCTCTTGCCTCCGGAGGGGTCGAAGTTGCGCTCGACCATGGATTTCTCCCCAGTACGGCTCACGATGTCCAGGGTCAAGGGCGTCTTGGCAAACGCCAGCAACTGCTCGATCTCCTTGAGCCCACTGGTGGTAGTCGCCACATCCAGGGCCTGAATCGCCTGCTCCACCTTACTCAAAAGCGGCTGGAACTGCGCCGCATCCGCCTGGCTCAAGTTCATCTGGCGCACACTGGCCCGAGCCGCCTCAAGAGAGGCGAGGTAGTTGGGATTCAAGCTTTGCTGATCGGTCAACCTGACCGCCTGGTCGACCTTGGCCATAGCCACCGCCACGCCCCTGGTGTCAGCATCATCCAAGGCCCCTTGAGCGTCTTTGGCAGCCGCCGCTACCTCGGGCACGACCTTGCTGGCCACCAGAAACTCGCGACTGGTGGTCAGGGTCTTGAGCTTCTGCGCCGCCATTAACAGACTGCCGATGTCGTCCAGTTGAGCCCGCATCGCCTCCAGCGATGTGGCGCTTTTTCTCAAGTCGCTCGTGGCATTGGAGACCATAACCCCGTCGTTGAAACTGCGCTGCTCTTCAGGCAGGGCAAATTGCGGCAACTTGATCGACGCCTGCTCACGGGCTCTCGCCAGCTGGGTCTTGGCCTTATCCAGCAAACGCCCGGCTGCCGCCACTTGGGCGCTCGCTACTTGAGGCTCCAGCTTGGCCAATTTCTCCTGTAACAAGAACACCTGCTGCGTCCGGGTGTGCGCCTCGTTCTGCAGGCTGACCAGATCGGCCTGGGTATAGCGACCTTGCTGTTTGAAGTCGCTGATCACCTGGGTCCAGGCATACAGCGAATACAGGATGATAGGCGTCCAGATCGCCACCCATTTCAACCGTTGGCCACGACGTATGAAAGTATCCGCCAGTCGTGTCTCCCACCAACGCAGCGTCGGCGCTTCGTAGGTCAGCCGCGTGGCAAAGTAATTGCGCACCCCCTGCTCCACCAGGGCATCCTCGACCTCGACCCCCTTGGCCTTGTAGAACTCACGAATACGCTCGGCCACAGCCTTGCGATGCTGCGGCAGGTCCAGGTGCTTCTGGATCTCGGTCTGGCTGTGGCGCAACTCATCGACCAGCGCCATGGCGCCCATCTGTTCGCTGAGAGAAACCCCGCTCACCTCACACCCCCTTCTGCAGGAGCGCGGTGAAGCGACGCTTGCTGTCCTCGGTCACCGACTCGATCTCGGCGGCGGCCGATGCCGACTCCTTGCGCAACTCCTGGATCAGATTCAGGCTGCTGGCCTGGAACTCCACCACCGCATCCGCCAGGGCCTTCACCGAACTGGCCTTGAGGCTGGCACCGTAACCGGCCTTGAGCGCCGCGTTGAGCTGATCGCCACCAACACGGGCCTGCACTTCAAGGCTGGTGTTGATGCCATCGCTCATGGCATTCAGGGTCTGGGTGGTTTCCGCCAGACCGCCGGACGAGGTGAAGCCCGCCGCCAGCCCAGTGAGCACGATCTCGTTGGTGGCGAAGAAACTCACCGCCCGCTGATACAGGCGCTCCTTCACCGCGTGGTACTGATTGAGCCGGGCAAACACCAGCTCCGCCGCGCCATAGGCGGCCTTCAACTGATCGGCGATGTCGGTGATGATCTGGAAGCGCTTGTCCTCGTCCTGCAGATTGCGCAAGGCCACATCCCGCTCAAGCTCCAGCTTGGCCTGATCCGCCGCCACCAACCCCGCCACTTCCAGGGCGGCACTGGCATCGGCCAGAGCCTTGCGCCCGGCGTCCATCTGCGCCTGGGCAATCTTCTGCACCTCACAGGCATCCACCTCGGCCGACTTCATGGCCAGGCGATAATCCTGATACGCCTCAAGGATCAGGGTTTCCAGCTGGATCTGCTCATTGGCCGACTTGGCCACCGCCAGGTAGTTCTCGCGGATGCTCTCGAAACGATCCGGGATCGAGCCACGACGCATGTTCAGCCACGCCAGCTGAATGCGCTCGGAGAACTGCAACTTGCCGTCGGCCATCCACTCCATCATCTGCTGGGCGTCATTGCGGATCGAATCAAAGCTGGTGGCGATATCCGCATAGCGGGTGCTGATGTCCATGCCCTGCAACTTGTCGCGCACTGCGGCGTTGAACACCGTGGACTGCTGCAGGGTGGCGGCGATATTGGTCACCCGCTCGACGTCATACACCGCCACCTTGTCCAGCAGCGCCAGTACTGGCATCTCCTGCTTGGGAAAGGTGATACCGATGGAGCGCAAGGCCGACATGGAGCGTTCGAGGTAATTCATGAGCATGGGCGTATTCCCAGGGTGGAGCCCCGCAGCCGGAGCGCCATCATCCATTGACAGGTGAATAGGCGAAGGGGGCTTCCACCCCCCACTTGAAAATTCAGTGCAGTGTTGCCAGCACCACAGAATCAGCAACCGAAGTTACCCGGCGGCCATCATCAAGCGAGGCCTTGTGCATCCGTGGCAGATAGCCAGCAACCTGGCGTGCGTGAGCATACCACCCGAGTTGAACTGAGAGAATTCATCGCCGCGCCCCCCTTCTCAACGAGAAGGAATGGCCGTGATATCGCGGACAATGAACTTCGGCAGCGTGCGAATGTAGAAACTCTCCACATCCGAATTGCCGCTGTTGGTGATCGCCCCCAGCATGGTCTTCATATTGCGCAACTGGCCCATGGCCCCGGCAGGCTGCAAACCATCGCGCTCCTGGGCGAAATGCAAAACATCGGCACCGTCGCGCTTGACCTGGACCTTGTAGCCGAAATCGACACTGGCGAGGATCGTGTTGTCATCGACGATCATCGACACCAGCCCGCCCTTGGAATCACTGAGGCGGCGCTTGTATACCGCGTTCACATCCAGCAGGTAGTCGGCGCTTTCCTTGGTGGCAGCGTAGCGATTGGCGTTGCCCAGTTGCCGGATCAGTTCCATGCCCAACTGCTGGCGCAGCTTGTCCTGCGGCAGAAACCGCTCGCTCTCCCCTACCAACTGCAGGTTGAAAGTGTCGATCCAGTAAGTGGCGGTGGCGGGAATCTGTACCGGTTTGGGCGAGATGTAATAGTCCGGGGTTGAAGCGCAACCGGCGAGCAGAGCGAGGGTGAAGAGCAGAGACAACAGACGCATGACGGATCTTCCTTGAGAAGGTTTTCAACAACGCACCGCCACCTGAAAACCACCTGTGGCATGGCGATAAGCGGTGGCATTGTAAGCCAGGAAAATCGCGGAGGGCCGACTCGAAAAGATACTCTCGGCAAATTAGGAATTACCTTACGGCAGAAGCAGACGATCCAGTAGGAATAGGGCTTTAAGGACAGGGGGAGCGCTGGATATAGTCGAGGGGGCGTTGAAAGGACGACCGGGTTTGGCGACCTGATCTACAGAGTCCTCAGTCAAACTAAAGAGGCTCATTAAATGATGCGTTATCAAGCTATAACCGGCCACGACTGCAACATTCCCTCGCTGCTGATCGATACCCAAGCCCCCATTGACGTCCTGCACGATGCAGCGGGGTATCGCATTCGCGCTGTGACTCAACTGCTGGAGAACTTCGCGATTCCTGACGAAGCGCCCAAAGGCGCAGTGGTGCTGCAGGAACTGTCGCTGGTGTGCAGCATTTTGCTGCGCGATGGGTGTGATTTGATGGATGTGGCAGGGCGACGGATGCAAGGTCAGCTAGCAGCATAGACAAAAAGGGGCGGTATTAGAGTCGCCCCTTTAGCCTTGATACATAGTGGGGAAATATTCATTTATACATTCATTATCCAACAACCGATCAACTGTAAAGTCCAAGCGATCCGAAACAGCGATGCCTCTTCGCAACGGTTCAGGAAAATCCTCGATCGACGCGAAAACTGTCGGGACCAGATATCTAAAATAGTCACCCATTCTGGTGGTCCCATCGTACCCTACTGGATAGTCTTCACCCTCATAGCTGCCTTCAATAGCGTGGTAGACACAAAAGCCCTTATTAACAGGCAAATTGGCTTCACTGTGATTACCCATTTCCGCCAGATCACTTTCAAGATCATCTACGATAGACCTTTTACACAAGTTCCTTCGATGACGACAAGCAGAATACAGGTCCACATCAAAACTGCCACCTTTCACTATTGGATACTCACAAAACTCTTTTGACTCCCGCCACATATATTCATTCATTCGATCGAGCAGTAACTCAACCTCGACAACTCTGAGCAACTCTTGGGGAAAATCACCGAAGCCGTTATTCACCATCATTGCAACCCGTCTAAATTTATCCATTGCAAACCAAGTGAATATCGAACCAAACCCAGGTTACCAATCAGTATCTAGAACAGTCACATTCACTCTAACCACCCTACTCTACCGCGACTTCTATAGTAACCTTGATCTGACCACGAGCTGCCTTGCTAAGGAAATTATTTAGCTCCTCAATAGCCGAACATGTTCTTTTCACCTGTATCAACACAGCTTCTGTAACAACATCAATTCCCCTACCATTAATAACCTGAGACGTTCCTCCTGCTCGACCTATAACAAAATCTTTATAGTGAATTTCCAAGGCCTCACGCTATTTTCCTTTTGAGTACAGTCCCTTACATTATCTGACATTTTAATGGAAGGACGCTCAGGCATAGTTCCTCCCTTACTATACATCGCCCTCCGGATTCAGTTTGTGCTCCGGAGCCACAGATGAAAAAATTTAATGCCGTGTACGAAACCAATTAATCCACTACAAAAATAACTTAAGAAAACAACCATCTCAAGAGTAAACCCAACCCCAAACACGCCAACCCTGAAGACCATTTAACACATAAAAACAACAAAACCAGAGCCAACAACAAAGCCCCCAAAGCATTCGTTTCAATTAACCATAAACACCAAAGCTAAAGCCCCGCAAAAAAACTAGCTGGATCCACACAAAAAGCAAAAGCGTTAGACTCTTTTATCTTTTCCACAACCAAGGGTAATTCAGGCTCAACAACCTCACCACTACCAAACAACACCAAGCTACAATCCGAGGAAGCAGCAAGATATATAATTCCTTCTAGCAGCGATAAAGATAACTTCCTCAAATCAAGATAGCATAAAACATCGTCCTCCCAAACTTCTATTCGATCACCATCCTTACAACCAAACATTCTTGCCTCACTAGTCCACGACTCAATTTCCGGAAGTAAACGAGAAGCCCTATCCAACAACAACTCAATACTTTTTCCTCCTAGCCAATAGTTAGGAAAGCCGTCTAAAACCTCATCCCCGCGCCCCTCCCCACTATATTCAGGCAGCCGCTTCACCATTCCACCACAAACACTTACTATTACCTCTTTAGGAACCAAAGCAAATTTAAAGTGCCAAACAGCCATCACACCCCTCCTCTATTTAGGCTACAGATATCTCCTATTGTATTCAGCACGTCACTTCCTTTAGACCTTTACGCAGCAGCCATAACAAAAATAGTTATTTTAGAAAAATCCACCAATCAAGTTCCCCCCTCCAAAAAGTCGTCCCCTTCAACATAGTCGTACAACTGGATCTGCGAAAAGTCGTCATCATTAACGAATAGTAAATCATGCCCTTCATGCTGTTGAAAAAAGGCCTGAATAATATCCCACGCACGCTTATCATTAAGCCAAGCCCTTTCCTTGTCAGAGTAAACCCCCTGAACAACTAATCGCCCTCCCTCCTTCGCCAGCTTCTTTCCTAAGTTCAATGAAATCCGGCAAGTCTTGCAGCACAAATAATAATACGTACCCATTTACTTCCCTCTCACAATCGGAATTTGAATAACCCCATGCTGTGTGATTGCAAAAACCTGCTCCAACTCAGGACGCTTCGGCACCACGTTATTTAAAGCTCTATCCATATAGCCAGCAACCTGCTCAGATGACAAACTCAATGCACGCGCATCAATTACCACCGCACTTGGAAAACCATTAAGCTGCGAACTCCCGGTACTAATATTTCGCTCAAATATTCTCTTTATACGATTATCTGTCAGCTCTGACACCGGAACATCTGGAGTTTCAAAAGTTTTAAACTCTGCACGAAGCCTTGTACCATCTGGCAAACGAATAGTCGCGTCACCACTTGGTGTATTAGAGCCTCTCAACAGAACACTCACTCCTCGCTCTTCGGCAAGAATATTAGCAATATCAATTTCTTTTTGTAGAGGTAATCTACTATCAGGGAGGTTCTGTGCAATGGTCACAGTTCCTTTTTCTGATACCTTTTCACTATACACAATTCCCGGACTTAGCTTGTGCTCCGGAGTCACATAGGCGCCATCCTTCTGCACTCCATCCAGCTGAGTACCGCCAGTATGAGGCGTAGTGATTATTCCACCACCTTCAGCGTAGCCCCCACTGGCAGGATTCCATCCTGATGCATCAACAATCGGATTGACCAGCTTTCGGTTTTCGTCATCAAGAAGATGAATTGGAAACGGCATGTGGGTTAGCAACTCCCAAAGCCCCATCGAAACCCTCAGCCGACTCTGCAATTGCTCCTTTGTTTCAGAGAGGCCCCGGCTGGCACTTTCAATCATGGAGTTGGCAGCGTTACGCATCCGCGCTTGACTTTCAGGTGTGGACGCTTGATAAACCAGTGCGCCGACCAGGGCAATCTTAATCCCCGAACTAGCGAACCCCTGAGCATAGTTATTTGCGCCTGCGGGAGAATCGCTGAGGCGACCGATGAGCGCTGTCAGTTCAACTGACTTCTCAGGACTCTGACGGGCAATTTCTTGCATTCGAGCGAGAAGAAGCTTTTCCCCGTCAGTTTTTGGGTCTCCGAACTTCTGCTTGAGTCGAAACTCAATAGCCTCCGCACGTCTGCTCTCATCCTTACTAAAGGCTTTTAGATAGTTTTCGGTTTCTACCAGGACTCTATTAATGTCTTCGGATGTGCCCTGAAGATTGTCTGGCGACGTGATTAGAACGCCCATGCTGGCCAAGAGGAGGGTTAGCTTTACCATCGTCTCCCGGCTTTTTTCCCCATACAACTCAACACTCTTCTTCCACTGCTCATACGCCTTCTTCGGGCTCGCCACAGCGCCAAGGGAAGAACTACTCGCATACAAATCCGTACGCGATTCTTCATCCTTGGTGATCTCATACGCCTTGCTCACATCCCGGTTCAGCCCGGCCGTTGAATCGGCTCCGGTCTCGGCATCCTTGCGCACCACGATCTCGCCCGCCCCGACGGTCGCGCGCACGATCTGCTCGCGGTCCTTCTGGTAATCCCAGCCGCTGACGCTCCAGCCGGTTTCACCTTCCTTGCCTTTACCTACCTGGCTGCTGTCTTGTGTGGTGCCACTACCGGAGCTGTAGGTGCCGCCAACGTTCAGGTAATAACCGTGCTCCTTGTCCTTGCCGGCGATGTCGCTGAAGCCCAGGGTGCCGGTGTCCAGCTTGAGGTTGCCGTTGTCGGCAGCGATCAGCGCACCGTCGATCTGGGTATGGTTTTCGGTGCGGATATCGACCTTGTTCTTGCCGGTGATGCGGGTTTGCTCTTCAACCCAATCAGTCTTGCCGGTGGTCTGGCCGTAACCGACCGAACCACTGAGCCCAGGGGCAGGACCAAAGGTGGCGGTAACGCTGATGTCGAATTCCTTACCCTTGACCTTGCCGGTATCGGCGACTGAGGCGACGTTCAGGTCCCCCCCGACACGCCCGATCACTTCATCACCACGCAGGTTGGCACCAGAAATGTTGGTGTCCTTGCCACTGGTGAAGCCCAGACGGTCCCCGGCATAGAGATAAGCCTCTTGCTGGCGCTCGCCTTCACGCTCCAGATTGCCCTTGCCCATGCTGACGCTGGCGTAGACGCCCACGCCTTCCGAGCCAAAGGTAAAGCCCATTTCCCCGCCACCACTGTTGCGATTGTTCTCGCTGCTGTGGTCGTTCTGCGCGGCGCGGATGTTGAGCTCGTTGCCGGCATCCAGGTCGATGTTGCGTCCGGCCTGGGCCTGGGTCCCGATCAGGCTCAGGTCGTTGCTGGCCTTGAGGTTGATGTCGCGCCCGGCATCCAGTTGGGTGACGGTGGAGGAACCCTGGCTGCTCTCGGTGTTGGCGGTGCCGAAGCTGCCGCCAACGCCGATCTTGAAGCCGCCGCTGGTGCCGCCGTGGATGCCGCCCCACATCTCGGTGTTGCGGGTTTCCTCGCTGATGCTGCCTTTGGCCACATCCAGGGTGACGTCGCGCCCTTTGACGTTGATGTCGCGCCCGGCCCCCAGCTGGCTGCCCTTGACCGTCACGTCGTTGTTGGCTGTGAGGTTCAGGTCGTTGCCGGCCTGCAGGGTTGAAGAGCGGTTGCTCTGCTCGATGATCTCCTGGCTGCTGCTTTGCTTGCTGTTGCCAAGCTTGACGTCGGCGGTCGGCCCGGCGAGGAACTGGCTGACCGAGTCGACGGCCTTGAGGGTGCTGGAGGCTTTGCTGACGTTGTTTTCACCGTCGCCGGCACCATTGACCGCGTCCTTGGTCTTGCCATAGTTGTGGTTGATGGTGACGCCCAGGCCGTTGCGCTCGCTTTCACGCTGCTGCTCGGTCACCCGCACTTCCCGGGCGGCGTCGATCTTGATATCGCGGCCGGCCACCAGGTTGATGTCGTGATCGGCCTTGAGGTCGGAGCCGATCTGATTGATGTCGCGCTTGGCGTTGATCGACAGGTCTTCACCAGCACTGATCTGACTGGCGGCGGCGGTCTGTTGCTCGACGCGGTTCTTTTCCTTGTTGCGCTCGGCACCGGCGAAGAAGCTGACACCGTTGTCGTCGCTGCTGACGCCCACGCCGACTTGCTTGCTCTTCTTCCAGTCCTGCTCCGCCGAACTGTTCTGCGCCGCCACCACGTTGACGTCGCGTCCGGCGTCGAGGCTGACATTGCGCCCGGCGCTGATGCCGCTGCCCACCACATTGATGTCACGCTCGGCCTTCAGGCTCGCATCACGATCGGCCAGCACTTGGCTGCCCACGCTGGTGCTGCTTTGCGCCTGGCGCCCGGACTCCTTGGCCGAGGCGAAGGAAACACTGGCCCCTGAGGTGGAAAGGCCGACCTTTTTCTTGTACTGCTCGCTGCGGCTGTAAGCGCTGTCGTTGGCCGAAACCAGGTTGATATCGCCTGTGTCCTTGACCAGCCCGGCGCGCAGTTCAACATCGTTGCCGGCCGCGGCCTCACTGGCTCGCAGGCGGATATCGTTACCGGCGGCCACCACCACATCGTTACCGGCGCTCAGCTCGCTGCCGACCTGGGTCGCGGTGGTTTGCAACTGGCTCTTGCCGCTTTTCGACAGGCCGAGGAAACCGGACTTGGTCTTCTTGCTGTAGGAACCGTGCTCCTCGACACCAGAGAGGATCGCCACATCGCCAGTGGCGCCGATCATCAGGTCTGTGCCGGCCTTGAGCTGGCTGCCGATCACCGTGACATCACGGCCACCGTTGATACTCATGCCGCCATCGGCTTTCTTGCTGGTGTTGAGGGTCAGGTCTTTACCCGCCTCGACCACCGAAGCGACGTTGGTGCTGTGGTAGCTCTCCTGCTGCTTGCTGCTGCTCTGACCAAAGGAGCCTTTGCCCTTCTTGGACATGAAAGAGGCACTTTCATCCTTTGCCGACAGCACATTGAGATCGCGAGCGGCATCCAGAGCGACGTTCTGCGCACCTTTAACCTGGCTGGCCACCAACGTCAGATCCTGGCCTGCCTTGATCGACAGATCACCACCAGCCTCTATGCGTGAAGACTGCTGGCGAACCTGATCGTCAGAACTTCTACCGTTGCTGGTTTTGAACGAGCTATGACCTGTATTGGCCGCAGACTCGATGGCAACATCTCGTGCCGCAACCATCGACAGGCTTTTCTGGGCAGCAACCTTGCTGGCCACTACTTGAATGTCCTGACCCGCTGTTGCCTTCAGACTGCCAGCTATCTGAACATCACCGGCATTTTGCGTGGTTTGACTACGCGTCCAGAGGTCCTTCTTGAACCGGCCATTACTGCTGTTCGCCTGTTCGGTGGACATAATGGACAAGTCACGTCCAGCGCTGAGTACCGCATCACCGGCCGCGGTCAATGCGCTACCCGTATTTTTCAGGTCCCGGCCAGCAGTCAGGGTCAGATGGTTGCCGGCCTCGATACGCGCTGCACTATCAACAAAATCGCGTTGCTCATTACCGGTGGCGGTGGAGCTCTGATGACGAGTCAAGGTCCGTTCGTTGACCACATCCCCCTCAGTTGCCGTCAAGGACACATCATGTCCGGCTATAACACCGCCGGCCTTGTTCAGCAGATCCTTGCCGGCCTTCAGCTCCAGCCCCTTCCCCGCCTCCACCAACCCACTATTGACCAGGTTCTCCCCCGCCACCGCCGACAGGTCATTGGCCGCACGCAAGGTGCCGACGTTGTTCAAATCCTTGCCGGCAATCAGGCTCACGTCCTTGCCCGCGATCAGCGCGCCATTCGGCGCCAGGCGGTTGTTCGAGTGAGCCAGGTACAGCACCGGCACCAGCACCTGTTCGCCATTCACTTCATGGCTTTCCAGCCAGACGATGTCGTGGGTCAGCGCGGCGACCTGTTCCGCGGTCAGGGTGACGCCCACCGAGAGTTCAAGCTGTTGCTTGCTCTGCAGGGCGTTGTCCATCAGGTGCTTGAAGAGTTTTTCACCGCTGTCCTGGCCGTCGATAAAGCGTTGGCCAGTACGGGCCACCATGGCTTGCTGGATCAGTTTCTGTTCGTAGAAACCATCACCCAGGCGCTTGGTGCTCTCCTCGGGGTTGTAGCCGAGGTGGGACAGCAGGTAGTCCGAGCTCATGAATTGCTTGAGGTTGGTCAGCGCCGGGTTGGTTTCCACCAGGTATTTGTGCGGCCGGGACAGGCTCGCGGCGTCCGGCAGGCCGGCGATCTGTGCCGGGGTCGGGGCTTGTGCAGCGCTGCTGCCCTGGCCGCTGAGGCGGAACAGGCCGTTGCCGCTGGTGGGCAGGGTGAAGCCCGGCAGTACCAGCGGGTTGACCTGTTGCTGGGCCAGTTCCGGGGGCAGTTGCGGGTTGATCCGGATCGGCGTCGAGTAGCCGTTGCCAATGCCGGTGTCGGTCAGGGTCTTGCCGGCGCCGACGTACTCGTAGAAGGAGCGGATCACGCTGTTGTCGAGGGTTTTGTCAGCCTTGAGGTTGACCTTGCCACCGGCCTGGATGGTGGCGGCGAAGGATTGGTCGCCATCCACCACTTTGCTGCTGGAGCCCAGCATCACCCCGGTCCAGCCGATAAAGGCGCTGAGGTCGGAGGCGAAGCTGGCCGACGGGGTCGGGTTGTTGCGGGCGTTGAAGGCGGCAGCCTGGGCGGCGGCGTTGCCGGTTTCGTTAACGAAGCTCCAGTAGCGCCGCAGGGTGGTGATTTCCTGGGGTTGCAAGCCCTGGTTGAGGATAGTGATGGCGTTGACGTTGAGGTCACCGGCCGCGGTGATCAGGCTGCTGGTGTTGGTCAGTACCTGGGTGTCGATCTGCAGGTCGGCGCCGCTGTTGAGGCTGGCGGCGGCGCTGCTGTTGGTCACCCGCAGGCGGTCGGTCTCGGCCACTTCCCACAGGCCGTTGATGCGGCCGCCACCACGGTCGTCGCAGCCGGCGCCGGGAATCATGTTGCAGGACAGGCGGGTGATGCCGGCGGCACTTTTTTCGTGCTCGATGTACTCCAGCACGTCCATCACGTTGTTGACCGTGGTGGCGGCAATGGTCAGCTTGCCGAGGCTTTCGATATCTCCGGAGCGGTTGTCCAGCAGGTCGGCCTTGGTTTGCTGGTTGTCCTTGGCAATCAGTGTTGTGCCCAGGCTGTACACCTGGGCGTAGCGGTTGGTGAAGCTCGTGGTCAGCAGTTGCAGGTTGCCGCCGCTGGAGATCAGGCCTTGGTCATTGACCAGGGTGGCGGCAGTGAGGGTCAGGTCATCACCACTTCCCAGGGTGCCGCGGTTGTTGATGCTGGAGGCGGTGAGGTGCAGTTTCTGGTTGCCGGTGATGCGTCCGGCGCTGTTCAGCGCGCCATCGATGTTGACGCGGGTGTTGCCGCCACCGGCGATGCTGGCGCTGTCGGTCAGGTCCAGTTGAGCGGCGTGCAGATCCAGTTGGCCAATACTGCTCAGGCGACCCTTGCCGGCGTAGTTGCCACTCAGGTCAACACTGATCGCAGCGTCGCTGCCGATCAGGCCGTCGTTGTTCCAGTGAGTACCGCTGCCGGTCAGGCCATTGCTCGCCAGGAGCTGGCCGTCGGTGGTCTGGGTCAGGTGGTCGACGTTGACTGTCAGTTGCTCGGCCTGGATCGAGCTGCTGTTGGTCCAGCGCTCGGCGTCCAGGGTCAGTTGGCCCGCGGTCTTCAGGCGGCCGCCGACGTCTTCGAGGTTGGCCATGGAGATGCCGAACACGCCGCTGCCGCTGTGCAGCAGGCTGCCGCCGCGGTTGTTGAAGGTGCCGGCGTCGAAGCTCAGGTCGTGGTTGGCGGTTTCCAGGGTGCCGTCACGGTTGTCGAAGGTGCCGCCGATGTCGAATCGGCTGTTGCTCGACAGGCCCAGGGCGCGCATCTGCCCGCGCTGGTTGTCGAGGCTGGCGGCCGCCGTGGCCAGGGTGCTGCGGCTTTCGATCAGGCCCTTGCGGTTGTTCAGGGCGCCACTGAGTTCCAGGTCGATCTGCCGGGCGCTGATCTGGCCACCGCGCTCGCCGCTGTTGTCCAGGTCATGGGCGGTAATGTTCAGGCCTTGCTGGGCGAAGACCTCGCCGTCGCGGTTGTCGAGCTGGCCATCCACTGCGGTTTCAAGGGTAGCGCCCCCCTTGAGGGCAGACACCTTGCCTTCACGGTTGTCGAGGTTGGCCGCCTTGAGCGTGAGTTCGCCCAGTTCGGCGATGACCTGCCCGCCCTGGTTGTCGGCATCGGCGACGACCTCAAGCCCCAGGGAGGTCTTGGCCTGCAGCAGGCCCTTGGCGTTGTCCAGGCGCTCGGCATTGACTTGCAAGTCGGCTTCACGGCTGAGGATTTCCCCCCCGGCGCTGTTCTGCACTTCGCCACTGGCGCTGATCAACACTGAATCATTGGCCGCGACCCGGCCCTTCTGCCGGTTGTCCAAGTGCTCGGTGAACAGCCGCAGCCACTGCTGGCTGGAGAGTTCGCCTCCCTGGTTCTCAACCTTAGTGCTGCGCTTGAGCAGCAAGGGGCCGGCGGCAGACAGCTTGCCCTGCTGGTTGCTCAGGCGCCCCAGCAGGTCGAGGGTGACGGCGGCTTTGCCGCTGAAGGTGCCGTGGCGGTTGTCCAGGTCGCTGCCGGTGAACGTCAGGTCGCCGCCAGCGTTGACGGTGCCGCCGCTGTTGCCCAGGGTCAGGGCGTTCAGGGTCAGGCTCGCGGCGCTGTCGATCGAACCGCCCTGGCTGTTGTCCAGCAGGTCGCTGAGTTTGAGGCTTTGTGCGCCAGCGCTGGAAATCACCCCTTTCTGGCTGTTGTCGAGGCTCGCGGCCTTGACGTCCAGGGCTTGCTGGCTGACCAGGGCTCCGCCCTGGCGGTTGTTCAAGGCGTTGCTGAGGGTGATGTCGACACCGCCCTTGAGGCTGGAGACGGTGCCTTTGTTGCTGTTGTTCAGGCCGATGCCCTTGAGGGTCAGGCCCTGCCAGCCCGACAGCAACCCGCCCTGGTTGTCTAGCTCAGCGCTGCCGGTGATGGTCAGGGTCTGTTGCGCCAGTACCACGCCGGTGAGGTTGTCCATCCCGGCCAGCACCAGGGTGCTGCTGCCCTGGCTCGACAGTTCGCCGCCGCTGTTGCCCAGGTGGCCCAGGGTGGCATTGAGGGACTGCTGGCTCTTGATCAGCCCGCCCTGACCGTTGAGCACCTGATCGGCATTGAGTTGCAGGCGCTCGGCGCTGAGCAGCTTGCCCTTGTTCTGGTTGTCCAGGGTCCCGGCGCTGACCGTCACCTGGCGTTGCCCGCTCAGGGTGCCGCCCTGGTTGTTCAGGGTCTGCTTGGCCGTAACCGTCAGATCACGGCTGGCCACCACGCTCTTGCCGCTGTTGTTGAGGCTCTTCGCGCTCAGCGTGACATCGCCATTGGGGTTGCGGCTGTTGTCGAAGTTGACCCCGGCTTCGATGATCCCGTGGTTGTTCAGTTGCCCGCCGCTGCTGAGGTTGACGCTGTTGGCCGCTGCCAGGGTGCTGTGGTTGTTCAGGTCGCCCTGGGTCTGCACCTCGAGATCGGTCCCGGCGTACACCGCGCCCTGGGCGTCGAGGCTTTGGGCCTTGATCGCCACCGCTCCTTTCTCGGCGCTCGCCTCGGCCATGCGCAACTGGCCATTGGCATCGAGTTGGATATCGCCACCGCTGGCGATCATCTTGCCGTCGAGTTTCACCCCGACCCCAGCCTCGGTGCCCACCAGCTTGATGGCCCCGGCGTACATGCCGCCCAGGGCGCTGCTGTCGATGGCCAACTGTGGTGCATCCGCAGGGTTTGCTGCCCGCGCCGTGGCCTTGAGGGTCTGGGCGTCGACATCGTTGGCCCCGGCGATCACCGCCAGGTGCTTGGCCTGGATCTCGGCATTGATCCTGGCGCTGCGGGTGATGATTTCGAACTGGTCGATATTATTCGCGTTCAGCCCCGCGCCTTCGATCGCCACGCTGCCCTGATCCACCTGATAACGCTGGAGCTGGCCATTCTCGATCACCGGCTTGCCGGTGGTCAGGGTGGCCTTCGGGGTGTTGATAAAGCCGCAGCCGTTGCAGGTCACGCCATAGGGGTTGGCAACGATCACATGGGCTGACTGCCCGGCCACTTCGGTGTAGCCCTTGAGCTGGCTGGGGCTGCCGCCGTTGACCTCGTTGAGGATCACATTCGCTGCGCGGCCACCCAGATTGGGGTTGCCGAGGATGATCCCGCCAAGCTGGGTTTGCTGGGTACGGTTGGTAGCGTTGTTGAGAATGACGCCCTGCTGGCCAACGTTGTAGTCGCTGAACTGGTTGTGCGACAGGCCACTGCCGTTAGGCGTGGCGATGTTGACGATGGGCACGCCATTGCCGGCCTGGCCGAGGGTGGTGCCGCCACCGTTGACCACGATGCCGTCGGCCATCGCCACCACGGGCTGCCAGAACATCACGTTGGCCAGGATGAACGCCAACCCGCGTTTCGACAGGCCCCAGAACGAATCACGGGATTGCAGGGCAGCCGAGGGCTGACGGACCAGGAAGGCAAACTGACGAACATCCATGTCATGTTTCTCAGGTAAAGAGCGTAATTAGAGGAAAAAGTCCAAACGGAAGTAGATCGGTGCTTCGCGTTCACTCAGGGCCTCTGGCCGCTCGAGGGAATGGGCAAAGGTCACGCTGGCAGCCAGGTTCTTGCCGCGGGCAAACAATTCGATGGAGTCGCTGGAGACCCGACCGTGCTGCTCGACGTTGTAGCGGTCGTGGCGGATCGCCCCGACGTCGTAGCCAAGGTCGGTGCCGTATTCGGCGAACACCGGCCGCAGCCAGTTCCAGGTCACCGGGCGGCTCCAGCGCAGGTCGTTGCGCCAGTAGTAGCCGCTGTCGCCATTCAGGCTCTGGTCCTTGTAGCCTCGGATCGAGGACTGACTGCCCAGGCTCATGCGTTGCGAGCTGAACAGCACATCCTCACTGCGCTGGGCGGTGACCAGGCTGCTGAACACCAGCGACTCGTCCCACAGCTTGAACGGCTGCATGTAGCTGGCCGTGGCGGTGTACTTGCGGTAGCGCGCGTTGGCCTGGCGATTGCCGTATTTGTCGCGCTCGTTCTGGCGCTGGGCATCGAAGGCGCCGATACCGTCCTGCAGCCCCAGGTCGAAGTTGACGAAGGCACCGCCAATGCGCCGGCCGTGGTTGATGCCGAACTGCGCTTCGCTGAGGCGGTTGCTGCTGTTACTCAGCTTGCTGTCTTCGATGTAGTTGT